>DATBDN010000118.1:0-14827 GCA_036269895.1 Thermoleophilaceae bacterium | reverse complement strand
GTCCGCCGTGTGCGAAGCGCGCAGCCCGTGCTTCTTGACCTTGGCGCCCATCTCGAGGCCCTTGGTCCCAGGCGGAATGACGAACGCGGCCTGGCCGCGCGCCCCTAGCTCACGATCCACGGACGCCACGACGACGTGGACGGCGGCGATACCCCCGTTTGTCGCCCAGGCTTTTTGTCCATTCAGGACCCATTCGTCCTTGGCCGAGTCGTACTTCGCGGTCGTCCGCAGAGACGACACGTCAGATCCGGCGTCCGGCTCCGAGACGCAGAACGCGCCCACCGCAGGCTCGTCGACCGTCCCGAAGCACTGCGGCACCCACTCACCGAGCTGCTGCGGGGTGCCCGAGGAGGCGATTCCCGCCACCGCGAGCGTCGTGCCCATCAGCGACATCCCGACGCCGGCGTCGCCCCAGAAGAGCTCCTCGTTCACGATCGGGAAGGTGATGCCGGTCGGGTCGGCCCAGAATTGGGCGATCCCCTCGAAGCCGTAGAGGCCGATCTTGGCGGCCTCCTGGATCACCGGCCACGGCGTTTCCTCCCGCTCGTCCCACTCGGCTGCCGCGGGCCGGATCACATCCGCCGCGAACCCGTGGACCCAGTCGCGGATGTCCTTCTGGTCCTGGTTCAGCTCCATCGAGAAGTCGCCAGGTTGGGGCTGTTGCCCCGCCAAGTACTCCTCAGCGGCCGCGGCCGCGCTCGATTCGTCCCTTGCCTCTGAAGTTGCTGTTGTCTGCTCCATTGCCACGAAGTGTTCCAGTTACCCGTTGAAAACGCCTAAAACACAGCCAAATTAAGGGTCGTCTCCTACAATCGGATGTGATGGAGCCGGCTCCCGACGAAGTTTCAGAGCTCGAGAGCCGGCAAGAGCCGCGCTTGGTCCGGGCGCTCGAGATGGTGGCGCCGGGAACCGCGGTTCGCGAGGGCATCGAGCACATCCTGCACGCCCATACCGGCGCCCTGATCTGCATCGGGGACAGTGACGAGCTCTCGTTTCTGTACTCCGGAGGGGTGAAGCTGGAGATCGACTACACGCCGGCGATGCTGTACCAGCTGGCGAAGATGGACGGCGCGATCACGCTCTCGGAGAACGCGACCAAGATCCAGTGGGCGAACGTCCAGCTGATGCCGGACCCGACGATCACGTCGCTCGAGACCGGCACACGCCACCGCACCGCCGAGCGCGTGTCGAAGCAGACCAGCGCGCTCGTGATCGCCATCTCCGCCGACCGCTCGATCGTGTCGCTCTACCTCGACGGCGCCAAGTACATCCTCGAGGACATCCCGATCGTGCTCGCGAAGGCCAACCAGGCGCTCGCCACGCTCGACAAGTACCGCAGCCGCCTCGACCAGGTGTCCACGCGGCTGACCGCGCTCGAGTTCGAGGGCGGGGTGACCCTGCATGACGTGCTGACCGTTCTGCAGCGCTCGGAGCTCGTCACGCGCATGGCCGTCGAGATCGAGCGCTACATCGTCGAGCTCGGCACCGAAGGCCGCCTGATCGAGATGCAGCTCGAGGAGGTCATGGTCGGCGTGGCCACCGAGCGCGCGGCGCTGGTGCACGACTACATGGTCGACGACACCGACGAGGGCTTCGCGCTCGTCCTCGATTCACTCGCAAGACTTCCCCATCAGGACCTGCTCGACTTCGGCCGCTTGGCCGAGCTGTTGGGCTACGACCGAAAGGTCAATACGCTCGACCATCCGGTCGCCCCGCGCGGGCACCGGATCCTTGGGCGCATCCCACGCCTTCCCAAGCTGCTCATACAGCGCATCGTGTCCGAGTTCGGCGCCCTCGAGGAGATCCTCGCCGCCGGCGACGCGGAGCTGGAAGCGGTCGACGGTGTCGGAGACGTACGTGCGAAGGAGATCCGCGAGGGCCTTCGCCGCCTGCAGGAGATCAATCTCGTGGACCGTTATTTGCAAACGTAAGAAGGCTAGGAGGAAACCATCAGCGATTCAGTGTTGGAGCAAGATCTCGGGGAAATTGAGTTCGCCCCGGCGCCTCCTGCCAACTACAAGGTCGGCGACCACGTGGTCTACCCGCACCACGGCGCCGGCAAGGTGGAGAAGAAGGAGATGAAGGAACTCCTGGGTGAGAAGCGGGAGTACCTCACCATCCGCATCATTCACAACGACATGACGGTGATGGTGCCGTGCGAGAAGGCGGGACAGGTAGGCCTCCGCAACATCATCGGCGCGAGCGCTGTCAAGAAGGTCATGGGCGTGCTGACGGCTGACGTCAGCTCGATGCCGAAGAACTGGAACCGCCGCTTCAAGTACAACCGCGAGAAGATCAAGACCGGCGACATCTACGAGCTTGCCGAGGTTGTCCGCAACCTCGCGATCCGCGAGTTCGAGAAGGGTCTGTCGACAGGCGAGAAGCAGATGTACACGCGTGCCCGCAAGATCCTGGCGTCGGAGCTGATGTACGCGCTCGGCATGGACGAGGAAGAGGCGGAGGAGCACCTCACCGACGTCATGCGCGAAGCACACGCCGGCCGCGGCGGCGCGAGCAAGAAGTAGCCGCGCTGGTACTCGGAATCCTGGCCGGAGCCGGCGCAGGGGGCCGCCTGGGGGCCGATGTGCCCAAGGCGTTCATACGCTGCGCCGGCCGTGAGCTGTGGGAATGGAGCGCGGAAGTGCTCGCGCGCGAATGCGACCGCGTGGTCATGGCGGTGCCCGCGGATCGCGCGGATGCCTCGGGCTTTCGCATCGAACGCATCGCCGGCGGCGCGGCGCGCTCGGAATCCGTCCGCAATGCGCTCGCGGCCGCGCCGGATGCGGACGTCGTCGTCATCCACGACGCAGCCCGGCCATTCGTCACCGGCGAACTCGTCCGGCGTTGCATCGATGTCGTGGAGGCCGGCGCCGACGGAGCGATTGCGGCGGCGCCCGTTACGGACACGATCAAGCAGGCCGACGCGGGTGGCCGCGTCGTGAGCACGATCGATCGTTCATCGCTGTGGTCGATCCAGACGCCGCAGGTCTTCCGCGCCGGAATTCTCCGGAAGGCATTGGAGGGCGACGTTGCAGGCGCTACGGATGACGCGTCCTTGGTCGAGGCCTTGGGCGGTGACGTCCGGATCGTCGAGGCGCCCCTCGGCAACTTCAAGATCACCTGGCCCGAGGACCTGGAGCGGGCCCAGGCGCTGCTGTGCTGACGGATTACCACGTCCACTTGCGCCCCGACGAGCGCGAGAACACACCGGAGCGCTTCTTCACGCGCGCCAACGCCGAGCGCTACCGCGAGGCGGCCGCCGAGCATGGCATCGATGAGCTTGGGGTCGCGGAGCACGTCTACCGGTTCAGCCAGGCGCTCGACGTCTGGGAGCACCCGTTCTGGCGCACCTACGCGGTCGACGACCTCGACGGCTACTGCGCCTTCGTCCGCGAGGACACGGACCTGAAGCTGGGCATCGAGGCCGACTACATTCCGGGCCGCGAGGACCGGATGGCCAACCTCCTGGACGCGCGCGACTGGGACTTCGTGGTCGGCTCGATCCACTTCGTCGGCGATCAGTCCCTCGACACCGAGGAGTTCTCGATCTGGACTGAGACGGCCTCGGCCGAGCGCATCTGGCAGCGCTACTTCGAGATGCTCGGCCAGGCCGCCCAGAGCGGCCTGTTCGACATCCTCGCGCACCCGGATCTCGTGAAGGTGTGGGGCGAGGACCGGCCGATCCCCGACGGCGACCTGCGCCGCTTCTACTACCCGGCCATGGAGGTGATCGCGGACTGCGACGTCGCGATCGAGGTGTCGACAGCGGGGTTCCGCAAACCGGTGCAACAGATCTATCCGGCGCCGGAGTTCCTGGAGATGGCGATCGACGCTGGCAAGCCGCTGGCGCTGTCGTCCGACGCCCACGTGCCCGAGCAGCTGGGGCATGAGTACGAGCGCGCGCTCGAGCTGCTGGACTCGGTGGGAGTGAAGGAGATCGCGGTCTTCGAGAACCGCACGCGACGCATGGAGCCGCTCGGTTGACCTTTCGCTCCGGGATCGGCTTCGACGTACACCGATTCTCCGAGGCTCGGCCGCTCGTGTTGGGGGGCGTGACCGTCCTGTCTGACCGCGGCCTCGAAGGACATTCGGACGCCGACGTGCTCACGCACGCGATCATGGACGCCCTCCTGGGCGCGGCGGCTTTGGGTGACATCGGCGACCACTTCCCGGACACCGACGACAAATGGAAGGACGCGCGGAGCATCGACCTGCTGACCGTCGTGCGCGACAAGCTCGCGCAGCGTGGCTACGCGATCCGCTCGCTGGACGCCTCCATCGTGTGCGAGGCGCCGCGGCTGGGCCCTTACCGCGACCGGATGCGCCAGGAGCTGGCGGCGGCCGTCCGTCTCGATCGCAGCCAGGTCAGCGTCAAGTTCGGCACGAACGAGGGCATGGGGTTCGTGGGCCGCGGCGAGGGCATTGCCTGCCTCGCCACGGCCACGATCGAATGGGTGGGCTAGGCCGGGCCGTCGGTGCCCGGCGGTAGATCCGTCCCGGCACCCGCGCAGTAGCCCGTCCCGCCGGCGGCCTTGTTGCTCCACAACGACTGGACGGCGAACTTCCTGCCCTGGTTGCCGGTAGTGGTGCCGAGAGCGCCCGGGATCGGCGTCACGTTCGGCTGGCCCGGCAGGCCCGTGACCAGCGGCTCGCCGACCCATGCGCACTTGTCGCCGTTCTCGTTCGCGTCGACGGTGTCGTACCAGCCGCCGAGGTGGGTCGGCGTGCTGCCTACGACGTCCTCCGCACCCGGATCGGTCACGGTCTCCTCGATCTCGTGACCGAACACGATCGAGAAGCCATCGAGCGTGCCGGCCGAGCCGGAGTTGACGGCGTTCTTGCCGCAGACGTTCGAGCCGCCCGAGTTGATCGCCAGCTGGTACGGGATGTTGTCGAACGCGATTCCGGGCTGGATGCCGTTGAAGACGTTGGCCTCGACGCCCGGCTGTGTGTAGTCATGGAACGCGCAGTAGCCCTGCGACAGCGCGTTCGGATCGCTCAGGCCCGGCGGCTGGATGATCGCGATCTGCGAGTTGTGCAGGTCGGTGATGCCGAAGTGCGCCACGGCGCGCTCGGCCTCCTGCGCCATCACGGTCTCCGAGTTCGTCGGCCCGGCCGGATTGTCGAGCGACGTGTTCGGCAACGTGTTCGCGTTCGTGTCGTCGACCCAGATGCCGCCGAGCTGGTCGGTCGGGTTCGTGATGTTGTGGTTCGTGCCGGCCGAATCGGTCTCGTAGTACTGCGTCTGGACGCCCGCCCAGTCGCCGCCGCCAAGCTGGTCGGCGAAGTCGGCCATGTACTTGCCCGCGCCGTCCGGATCACACGGCAGCGTCGCGGCGTCGGTGCCTTCGGTGATGTCGGCCGGTGTGCAGCTCGTGCCCGCCGGCCAGGCGCCGGACTGACCCCAGCCCCAGTAGACGAGGTACACATGCGGTGTCGTTTCGACCTGGCCGCCGTAGTACGCCATGTTGCCCGGGAACGGCAACGTCGTCGCGAACGCCTCCGGCACGGGTGTGCACGAGACCGTCGGGTACTGCGGGCAGGGCGGCGGCGGCGGATTGACCGCGCGCGCCGACCGCTGCTGCTGGACGGTCTTCGCGAGGTTGGGCATGACGATTCGGTTGGCGGACGCGGTCGTCGCGAAGAGCAGCGAGGCGGCGAGGGCGAGCGCGAAGGCGTACCTGTGCATATGCCCTCAACGTTCCCGGTACAGCGTTCTTTCACCCTGAGTCTGCAACGGTCGGCTAGCTTGCGCTCACTGTCACAGTCGAGATCCCGGATGGCGGTGACGTCCGATCGTGCGGGGAGGTTCCCGGGCTGGCGGCGGGCTGACTCCTAGCTTGCCTGTCGGCCTCGCGGCCTGACCTACACGCGTTGCGTCGCCCGCCGCTGCCCGAGGACCGCCGGTGTGACTTGATAGGAGCGTGGCATCGCCCCCAGTGAGGTCTGTCCACCGTCGATCCGCTTCGCCGGTGACATCCAAACGAAGGGACGCTGCAGATGATCGTGATCGGGACGGACACACACAAGGCCACCCACACCGCCGCCGGCGTTGAGCGGGCGAGCGGTCAGCTCGTCGACGAGCTGACCGCTGCGGCGCGCAAGCAGGGCTTCGAGCAGCTGCTGGCGTGGGGCCGGCGGCTCGGCCCCGAGCGAATCTGGGCGATCGAGGACTGCCGCCACGTCTCTGGCGGCTTCGAGCGCTTCCTCGTTGCCCGCGGCGAGCGCGTCGTGCGCGTCGCACCACGCCTCATGGGCGAGACCCGCAAAGGCTCGCGCGTGCGCGGCAAGTCTGACTCGATCGACGCCCTGGCAGTCGCGCGGGCGGCGCTCAAGGAAGGCCCCGAGACGCTGCCGGCGGCCCAGCTCGACCGCGACAGTCTCGAGATCAAGCTACTGCTCGACCACCGCGAGGACCTCGTGCACCAGCGCGCGGACGATCAGCGGCGGCTGCGCTGGCACCTGCACGACCTCTGGCCGGAGCTCGAGCTCCCGGCCGGCGCGCTCGACCGCGACAAGTGGCTCGACAAGCTCAGCCGGCGCCTGGCGCGGTCAGAGCAATCGGTCCGGGTCGAGATCGCGCGCGAGCTCGTGCGCGCGATCCGTGCGCACGTGCGACGTGAGCGCGAGCTCGAGCGCGAACTGACGTTGCGCATCCAGGCCAAGGCACCGCAGCTGCTCGAGTTGCCGGGCTGCGGTCCGCTGACGGCGGCGAAGATCGTCGCCGAGACGGCCGGGGTCGAGCGCTTCGCAACCGACGCCAAGCTCGCCCGGCTCGCCGGCGTCGCGCCGGTCCCGGCCTCGTCGGGGCGTCGCGACCGCCAGCGCCTCGACCGCGGCGGCAACCGCCAGCTCAACTGCGCCTTTCACCGCCTCGCAGTCGCCCAAGGTCGGTTCCACCCCGAAGCGCGCGCTTATCTGGAGCGCAAGCAGGCCGAGGGCAAGGGCCGCATGGAGGCGCTCCGCTGGCTCAAGCGCCACCTGGTCCGGCGCGTCTGGCAGCTGCTGCGGGCTTCGACCGCGATCACTTCGACCCCGACCGCGATTCCCGCTCCTTGCGGAATCCGGTTGACATAGGAGCAACGCGTGCGCGCAATCCGCATCCACGACACGCTCACGAACGAGCTGCGGCCGCTGGAGCCGCGCGACCCCGGGAAGGTCGGTATCTACGCGTGCGGACCGACCGTGTACGGGCGTATCCACGTCGGCAACGCGCGGCCGTTCGTCGTGTTCTCGCTCTTCAAGCGCTTCCTCGAGCACGAGGGCTATGACGCGACTCTGGTCGAGAACATCACCGACGTGAACGACAAGATCTACGCGGCGGCCGAGGATCGCGGCATCGGCAGCGCCGAGCTCGCGCGCGAGATGGCTGAGGCCTACGTGGCGGACACGAACCGGCTCGCGCTGGGACGACCGGACGCCGAGCCGAAGGCCGCCGAGACGATCGGGCCCATCATCGACCTGATCCAGTCGCTGGTCGACCAGGAGGCCGCGTATCCGGCCGGAGAGGGCGACGTCTATTTCCGCGTCGGGTCGTTCGCCGACTACGGGAAGCTCTCGAACCGGGCGCTCGAGGACATGCAGCAGGGCGAGGACGACGCCGACCGCGCCGGCATCAAGGAGGCTCCGCAGGACTTCGCACTGTGGAAGGGCCGGAAGGCGGGCGAGGACACGTCGTGGCCGTCGCCCTGGGGCGACGGGCGGCCGGGGTGGCACATCGAGTGCTCAGCGATGGCGGAGCAGATCCTGGGCGTCGACTTCGACATCCACGGGGGCGGCGCCGACCTGATCTTCCCCCACCACGAAAACGAGATCGCGCAGACCGAGGCGGCGCGGCACGAGCCGCTCGCGCGCATCTGGATGCACAACGGGATGGTTCGGCTGGACGGCGAGAAGATGGCGAAATCGGTGGGCAACATCCGCCTGCTGCATGAGGCCCTCGAGGCCGTCGGTCGCGACGCGCTCGTCATGTACTTCGTGAGCGGCCACTACCGCCAGCCGCTCGTCTACACCGAGGACGCGCTGGCGGACGCACGCGGGGCGGTCGAGCGGGTCCGCGACTTCGTGCTGCGGCTCGATCCGGATTCCGGGGCTCCTCCCGAGGCTGCCGACTACGAGGAGCGCTTCTACGCGGCGCTTGCCGACGACTTCAACACGCCCGCCGCTCGAGCCGTGATGTTCGACTGGATCACCGAGGCGAACCGGCGGATCGACGCCGGCGAGCGGATCGGTCCCGGCCCGCTGCCCGAGATGCTGCGCATGTTCGGTCTCGAGAACCTGCTGGAGGCGGGTGAGAAGCCCGACGACGATGCGCTGCGGCTGCTCGACGAGCGGGAGAGTGCCCGCAAGGCGAAGGATTTCCCGACCGCGGATGCGCGTCGGGAGGAGCTGGCCGCTCGCGGGTGGATCGTCCGCGACACCGCGGATGGCCCTCAGCTGGTCAGACAGCGCTGAAACGGGCTGGCCGCGGAGGCCCCTCGGTCGCCCGCCTATAGGCCCGGGCCGCTGAGGCGCCTTTCGCCGCGGGCGAACACCTGCCAGCTCCAGTAGGCGTAGAAGCGTCCCGCGTTGCGCTGCATCTGGCGCGCGTAGCGGACGATCGCGTCGACGTAGAGCGGCGACGGGTTGTATGAGTGGATCGCCCGCTGGTAGTTCGCCGGTGCGCCGGATGCGTGCAGGTAGTTCGCGGCGCCCATGATCGCGTCATGCGGATCGCGCACGTCGCCGCCGAGTCCATACGTGCTCCAGGTGCCGGGTATGAACTGCATCGGACCCTGAGCGCCCGCGTAGCTGTGGTTGCGCAAGCGGCCGAAGGAGGACTCGACGAAGTTGATCGCCGCCAGGACCTGCCAGCGGATTCCGAAGCGTCGTTGAGCGTCGCGGTACCAGGCCAGGAGACGGCCGGGCGCCTCGGCCGGGCCGATCCGGATCGGCGGCTGCGTCTTCGGCGGCTTCTTCGGCGTCAGCCGGTACAGCGACGTCCCGGCGGCGACGTTGTCGCGCGCCTGGGAGCGAAGGCGCGCCGGCATCGCGGCGATGACCTGACCGGCGAGCGCCGGATGCAGGCGCAGGTAGCGGTAGATCCGCTGCTGGAAGAGCGCGTAGAGCGTCACGGCGTCGGGCGGCTTCGCGTCAACGCCGGGATGCGACCGCAGCCAGCGCCGAATTTCGGCTTCGAGGCCCCCCGCCGTCTGAGCCAGCGCAGGTGCGATCGCAGCTTGGCCGCGCGGCAGCGGCGCATCAGCCGCGGGCGGCGAATCCGCGGCGCGCTGCGAATTCGAGGCGGCCGGGGAATGCGAGGCGGACTGCGGATCCGCGCCACCCTGCGAACCGGACGCGGCTGTCGGATTCGGATCCGCCGCCCGTGCCGTGCCCGCATCCGCCGCCGCGGCTCCCCCGCGATCCGCGGTCCCCGATCCGGATCCGCCGCACCCGGCGACCATCAGCAGGAGTGCGACCAGCAGGAGCGCACGCACTCATCCGACGGTAGCGATGGGAATTACAGTCGTCGCCGTGGTCATCTACGGCGTCAACCCGGTCCGCGAGGCGCTCGCCGCCAACCGCCGCCCGGTCAACCGGATCTGGGCGATCCGACCCGACGAGTGGCCGAATGCGGAGAGGGCCGATGCCGGGCAGATCGCAGCCCGCTGCGGGTCCGAGGACCATCAGGGCGTGTGCGCGGAGGCCGGGCCGTACCCGTACGCCGATGCGCACGCGCTGCTCGAGCCCGAGGATGCGCTGGTGGTGGCACTCGACCAGGTCCAGGATCCGCGCAACCTCGGCGCGGTCGCGCGCGTGGCGGAATGCGCGGGCGCCAGCGGCCTGGTCGTTCCCGAGCGCCGCTCGGCCGAGGTCACCCCCGCCGCCTGCAAGACCGCGGCCGGCGCCGTCGAGCACCTGCCGGTCGCGCAGGTCCGAAACCTCGCCGACTTCCTTGACGATGCGAAGAAGGCCGGCGCTTGGGTCTACGGAGCATCCGCCGACTCGCCGACGGCATACGACGAACCGGACTACAAGGGTCGCGTCGTGCTCGTGCTGGGCTCGGAGGGCAAGGGCCTGCGTCCGCGGGTCGCCGAACACTGCGACCAGCTGATCTCGCTGCCGATCCTGGGGCGCGTCGAGTCTCTGAACGTCTCGACGGCGGCCGCCGCGATCGTGTACGGAATCTTGCAATCCCGCCGAAAGGGTTGACACGGATACATAACTCCGTCATTCTCAGCGGCGACGGAGGATGTAAACCTGCACTTGAGGGTTAGTACCGGGGCGCCGGCGCCAGCCGCAAGCAGCAGAGGGAAGGGCTAAGACCTGTCATAGACGGAAGGCGCTGCCAGGGGAGGTAAGCGCGCCGCGAAAGGAACCATTCGTGGCTACAGCTGCTGCTTCCCCTTCCGCTCTGCGGAAGCCTAAATCTCAGGTTGAGCCTGATGATCACTTCCTTATCGCGCTTGCCAAGCAGGGGCGGAAGGACGCGATGGACCGGATCGTCAAGCGCTACCACGGCTTCGTCCGTCTGAAGGCCTCGAGCTACTTCCTGGTCGGCGGCGACTGGGACGACCTCGTCCAGGAGGGCCTCGTCGGCCTCTACAAGGCCGTGCGCGACTACCGCACAGATCGCGAGTCGAGCTTCCGCAACTTCGCGGAGCTCTGCATCACGCGCCAGATCATCACGGCCGTCAAGACTTCGACCCGGAACAAGCACGCACCGCTCAACGAGTACGTGTCGTTCGCGCAAACCCCGGCCACCGCCGGTGACGGCGAGCAGACGCTCGAGGATGTGCTGCCGGGGCCGACGGTCCATGACCCCGCGATCCAGGTCATCTCGTCGGAGGAGCTGCACAGCCTCGTTGGATGCCTCACCAGCGCGCTCTCGGATCTCGAGAGCTCGGTGCTGTCGCTCTACCTGGACGGCCGCTCCTACGAGGAGATCGCCGGCCGCCTGGACTGTGACACCAAGACCGTCGACAATGCCCTCCAGCGCGTGAAGCGCAAGGTCACCGCGCACCTCGACTCGCGCGCGGTTCCGGCATGAGCATTGATTAAGGTCCGCCGCCGATGTCGCTCTACGAGACGCTCCTGTTCTTCCACGTCTTCGGCGCGTTCGCCCTCGTAGCCGGCACCACAGCCATGGCCCCATTCGCGTTCGGGTGGGGCCAGGCTGCGCTCGAGCGCACGGGCGCGGCAAAACTGGCGGGGATCGGCGCGATCCTGTCCGGCGTGGGCGCCGTCCTGACGCTGGTGCTCGGCCTGTGGCTCGTCAGCAATGTGGGCTACCAGTTCTTCCGCCTGTGGATCCTGGGCGCGCTTGTGTTCTGGGCCATCGCGGGCTATACGAACGGCGAGGTGTCCAAGGCGGCTCGTGCCGTCGGCAAAGGCGAAGACCCGGGCCGCGACGTCCGCGCCCTCTGGGTGGTCGACGCCGTCGGGGCCACGATCCTGCTGGTGCTCATGATCTGGAAGCCGGGGCACTGACGATGCTCGCGGTCGTTCGCCCAGATGCGTGGAACTTCCCGCTGTTCCTGCACGTCGGCGGAGCGATGGCCCTGGTGGCTTCGCTCGTCATGGCGCTCTATGCGATTCGAATCGCCCGCATGCGCGGGGACCAGCCGGCCGCACAGTTCGCTTTCCGCGTGCTCTGGCGGTTCACGTTGCCGGCCTTCATCGCCATGCGCATCGGGGCCGAGTGGATCGCCAGCAAGGAACACCTCGAGAGCAGCAACGACGCATGGGTCGGCATCGGCTTCACCGTGGCTGACGGCGGGCTGCTGCTGCTGATCATCGGCCTGGTTCTGACCGGGCTGATGGCCCGCCGCTCGAAGCGTGGCGCCTCGGTTGCGGGCGCCACGCCGTTGACAGCTGCTGCGGCTCTTTCGGGCGTGCTGATCCTGGCGTACGTCGTGGCCATCTGGGCCATGACGACGAAGCCGACCTAGCTCGCGGGACGGATTATCTGCTGTAGCGCCCAGCCGTTGCCGTCCGGGTCGCTGAAGAAAACGAAGCGGCCCCACGGGAACTCCTGCACGTCGCTGACCTCTACGCCGCGTCCACTCAGCTCGGCGCGGGCGGCATCAGCGTCGTCGATGACCACCTGCAATCCCTGCACTGACCCGGGTGCCATCTGGGTCACGCCGGTTCCGATCGTGATCGAGCACGCCGAGCCGGGCGGGGTGAGCTGGACGAACCGCAGCTCGTCGTTGACCTGGTGATCGTGGTCGGCGTTGAAGCCGATCTTCTCGGTGTAGAAGGCCTTCGCGCGGTCCACGTCCGTGACAGGCACCGGGATGAGTTCGAGCTTCATGTCCATTGCGGCGCTCCTTTGGTTGAGATTGGCGGAACGAACTGTTCCGTTCCAAATAAGGTAACAGAACGGAATGATCCGTTCCGTTATGATCATCACAGATGGAAGCGGATACCCACACGACTGACGCGCCGCCTGCGAGCGGGCGCCGCGCACAAGCTGCGCGCAACGACACCACCATTATCGAAGCGGCGCGGGAGGTGTTCATCGCGAACCCCTCGGCTCCGATCGCGGACGTGGCCAAAGCAGCGGGCGTCGGCATCAGCGCTCTCTACCGCCGTTACCCGAGCAAGGAGGACCTTTTGCGCGAACTGTGCGCCGACGGGCTGCGCCGCTACATCTCGGCCGCGGAGGCTGCTTCTGCGGACGACGGCGATCCCTGGGAGTCGTTCGCGGCGTTCATGCAGCGCGTCGTTGCAGCGGATGCGGCGAGCCTGACGCAGAGGCTGGCGGGCACATTCGTCCCGAGCGAGGACCTCTACCGAGCCGCTGCCTACGCGGGGGAGCTCAACCGCAAGGTCTTCGATCGTGCGCAGCAGGCGGGCGTCATTCGGCCGGATGCCGACGTCAATGACCTGGGGGTCATCTTCGAGCAGCTCGCGTCGATCCAGCTCGGCGATCATGACCGGACGCACCGACTGCGCCGCCGCTACCTCGCGTTGGCACTTGACGGACTGCGCGCACGGCCGCACGATCCACTCCCAGGACCCGCGCCAAGCGGGGAGGAGCTGACGAGTCGTTGGAGGCCCCGGTCATGAGTGACGACGAACCGACAACGCAGGAGCTGAAGGCACAGGTCATCCGCCAGGCCGCGCAGGACCCGCGCCGCGCGGAGAAGGCGAAGTACCTGAAGGAGAAGCTCGACGAGCGCGAGCGCTCGGAGCGCGAGGCCGGCATCGGCGAGGATGTTCCGCCGGAGGAGTAGACGCGGGGCCGACGTCCACGTCGGCGACGCGACATACGACGAGTGGGCCGTGGTCCGCGACTTCGACGACCTACAGACCGCGCTGGCGTTCAGGGACCAGCTTCGCGACGCCGGGATCAAAGCGGTCCTGACCAGCGACTGGGAGCTCGACCGCTTCGATCGAGGCGACATCGCGATGCGGGTCGAAGGCGCCGACTACGGCGACGCCGAGGTTCTGCTTTCCGGGTTGGACGACGACTGACCGGGTAACGGCGCCGCCCGAATGGCGCTCCACTCGCTTGCAGCGGTCGAGGCCGTCTCCCTCAATTGTTCTCACCGAAACGGCGAGGTTGCGAAATCGGCCACGCAGGCCGATGGTAGGAAGAGCGTGTTGGCCCTCGCGATCATCTTCGGCGTCTTCGCCGGCTTCGACTGGAAGCGCATGCCGGTCCTGGCGAGGTGCTCTCTTGCTGTTGGGACCGCCTTCCTGATTGCGGCCGTCACCCATCCCGGGGTGGGCCTCCAGCAGCTGCTGCAGAACCCCGACGGCATCGGCTACATGATCGCCGTGGCGCGCGCCCTCGGCGCCGCGACCGTCGTCTGCAGCATCGCTGTCGCAGCCCGCGACGCGATCGCCGACTAAACGGACCCGGCATCATGCAGGCGCCTTGGCGCCCAAGCTGTCGATACTCATCCCGGTCTACAACGAGGCGGCGACAGTCGCGCGTGCGGTCGGCGCCGTGCTGGCGGCTGACTTGCCCGTGACCACCGAGGTGGTGCTCGTCGACGATGGCTCGACCGACGGCACGCGTCAGATCATCGAGCAGGCCGACTGGCCGGGCGAGCGCGTCCGGATCCACTGGCACTCACATAACCGCGGCAAGGGCGCTGCGGTGCAGACCGCGCTGGCGGACGCTCGCGGCGAGTTCGCGACGATCTTCGATGCCGACCTCGAGTACGAGCCCGAGGACCTCCAGACGCTGCTGCCGCCGTTGCTCGACGGGACGGCGAACGCCGTGTTCGGCGTGCGCGCGTTCGACGGCTTCACGAGCCATTCGTTCCTATATGTGCTGGGCAACCGCGGCGTCACACTCGCGGCGAACGCGCTGTTCAACGTGTACGTCAAGGACCTGATGACGATGCACAAGGCCATCAGGACCGACATCTTCAAGTCACTCCCGTTACGCGAGCGCGGCTTCGCCATCGAGGCGGAGATCACAGCGCGGCTGTTGCAGCGCGGCGAGCGGATCTTCGAGGTGCCCGTGAGCTACAAGGCGCGCCGCACCGAGGAGGGCAAGAAGCTGACGTGGGTGGACGGCCTGCGCGTGATGCGCACGCTGGTCCGGTGCCGCGCGACGCGCTCATAGCGTCGGTCGGCTGACGCGGGCCGTCCAGGGACGGACCTATCTGGCTGGCGCCGCGTCAGTTGCGCGCCCGGCTCCCGTTCAGTCGTTGAACGGGGGACTACGAAAGGGGCTCAATTGAAGGTTCGAGTGCTGTTGGCGGCGCTGGCGGCGCTGTGTGTGATGGCTGTCGTGGGGACCGGCGGAGCGTCGGCCGTCCAGGGCCATCAGTCGCAGTACGCCACGATCACAAAGGACTGCATCAACTCGATTACAGGCCAGGAC
>DATBDN010000117.1:0-9120 GCA_036269895.1 Thermoleophilaceae bacterium | reverse complement strand
AACCAGCGGCCGAAGATCGACGAGTACGAGGACTACCTCTTCATCGTTCTGCAGTTCCCGGTCTTCGACAAGAAGATCGGCCGGCTGAACGCCGAGGAGCTCGACATCTTCATGGGGCCGGACTACCTGATCACGATCCCCAACGGCCCGCTCCAGCCCGTCGAGTACCTGTTCGAGCGCTGCCGCGCCAACGAGGAGTTCCGCGAGCAGCTGTTCAGCAAGGGCCCGGGGTTCCTGCTCTACAGGATCGTCGACGATTCGTTCGACTACTGCTTCCCGATGCTGCGCAAGATTGGCGGCAAGCTGGAGCGCCTCGAGGAGGAGATCTTCCTCGGCCGCGGCGAGGACATCGTGCGCGACATCTCCAACACGAAGCAGGAGATCATCAACTTCCGCAAGGTCATCCGCCCGCAGCGGACGGTGCTGACCGACCTCGAGCGCGCCAAGCAGAAGTTCGTCGGCGACGAGCTCGAGGTCTACTTCGACGACATCCGCGACGCGTCCGAGCGCATCTGGGACATGCTCGAGAATTACAAGGAGGTCGTGGAGGCGCTCGAGGAGACCAACGAGCAGCTCATCTCACACCGCCTGAACAACGTGCTGCGAGTCCTGACCTCGATCTCGGTCGTGATCCTGCCGCTCACGCTGATCGCCTCGGTCTGGGGCATGAACACCGGGCTGCCGGGCAAGAACTCGATTCACGCCTTCTGGGTGATCATCATCGTGATGGTCGGCGTCCTCGTCTCGATGCTCACACTCTTCCGCAAGCGCGGCTGGCTGTAACAAAACTGCTCTGACCCCTTGTGTAACGGCGAGGCCGTAACAAACGGGGTCAGAGCACTTTTGTTACAGCGCTTCGCCGTCGACGAGCATCTTGAAGTAGACGCTCTTCACGGGCGCGAACAGCGACTCGACGCTGCCGACGCCCGGCAGGACCCGGCCACGGCCGCTGCCGAACGGCAGCGCCATGTCGCCGGTGAATGACGAGCTGAAGGCGATGAAATTCGCCCGCGCGCTCGTGACCATCTCTGAGATCCCCGGCTGGCCGTTCAACGCGGCCGCGTGGGCTGTGTCGTCGGCGTTGCCGCTGTGCTGGTTCCAGTAGTAGGTGTCGGTCGACGTGCCGCCGCTGTGGATGAAGGTGATGATCCCGCGGTTGGTGCCGTAGGCGGTGATGCCGCCGTTGTGGTTGTCACCCGAGCCGTCGAAGTGCACCTTCGACTCCGCGTAGGTGATCAGGTCGGTGCGCTTGGCGCCACCCTTCGGGCCAAAGACCCGCAGGTAGGTGTCGATGCCCGGGTTGCTGTCCTTGCCGCTCAGCGCCACCGGGGTGTCGAACGACACGCCCCAGCTGGGCACCTTCTGCCCGTGCAGGCGCTCGGCGTCGGTAACGGTCGGGTTCTCACCCGGGCCGACGACCGACTTCTTGCCGTCGCGGATCAACGCCACGTTCGGGCCCTGCTGCCAGGCGATCGCCCGGCCGTCCAGCGAGAAGTCGGGGTTCGAGCCCGCGCCGAGCGAGGTCGTCTTGCCGCCCTTCACCGGCGCCACGAGCACCTGGCCGTTGGCGACGAATGCCACGCGCGAACAGTCGCCCGCAATCGACGGGTCGGTGGCCGGAGCGGCGACGCCGCGAGAGACCAGGACCGTCTTCTGCGAGCGCAGGTCGCGCACGAAGATGTCGGTGGCCGGATCGTTGTCGCCGGCCGCGAGATTCGAGGCGTCCGACTCGAACGCCACGCAGTGCGGAACCTTGGTCACCGAGCCGTCCAGCGACGGGCTGCGCGACGGGCCGTTCGCCTGGGCGCCGTCGGATGCGACGCTCACGCGCTGCAGCGACCCCGCGCCGCGCGGCAGGCTAAGGCCCTGATGACCCTTCGGGCGGAACCAGACGAAGACGTCGGTCACGCCGTTCGTGTCGCCGCCAACCAGGTTCGACGCGTCCGACTGGAACGCCGCCAGGCGTGTCTTGCGGTTGTCGCCGGAGATGGCCGGGGCGCTCGAGTCTCCATTCGCCGGAGCGCCGTTCGGAGCGACGCTGATGTTGAGCGGGTAGGTGCCGAACATGCCCCCAGCTGAGGCCACAGCCGGGATAGCCAGCACTACAAACGTGGTAATAAGAGCAACTGAGCGGGTCACCCCACTGATATCGGCAGGCTCTCGATTCCCTTTACAGCCGCTCGCCGTCGACTAAATGCTTGAAGTAGACGTGCCTGTGGTCTGCGAAGAGGTTCTGGAGCAGCCCGCCCCGCGCCCCGCCAAACGGCTGCGACAGGTCACCGCTATAGGCCGAGCTGAAGGCCACGAAGTTCGCCCGCGCGCTCGTCTGGACCTCGTTGATCCCGCCGAGCGAGTCGACCGCGGCGGAGTGCGCCAGGTCGTCGATGTTGCCGCTGTGGTTGTTGCGGTAGTAGAGGTCGGTCGACGGCCCCCGGGTGTGCGTGAAGACCAGGATCCCGCGGTTAGGCCCGTAGGCAGTGATGCCGCCGTTGTAGTTGTCGCCGCCCAGGCTGCCGGCGCCACGGGCGGAGGCCGAGATCAGGTCGGTCTCCTTGACGCCACCGCTCCCACCGAGCACGCGCATGTACATGTCCCAGCCCGGGTTGTGGTCGCGGCCGGTCAGCGCGCTGAGAGCCTCGAACGACACGCCGTAGCTCGCCGCCGACTGCCCGTGCAGCCGCTCGCCGTCCGAGACCGTCGGGTTCTGCCCCGACGGCGCCACCATCGATTCGCGGCCATCACGGGAGAGCGCGATCCCGCCGCCCTTCTGCCAGGTGACGGCCGTCCCGTCCAGCGAGAAGTCGGGGTTCGACCCCGGCCCCAGGGCGTGCGGCTTCCCGCCCCGCACGGGCGCAACCAGCACCTGGCCGTTCGCCGAGAACGCCACCCGGCTGCAGGACCCGTCGATCGACGGCTGCGTCGCCGGCGCCGTGATCCCGCGCGACACCAGGAACGTCTTGCGGGCCCGCAGGTCGCGCACGAACACGTCGGTGGCGGGATCGCCGTCGCCGCCCGCCAGATTCGACGCGTCGGACTCGAACGCCACGCAGTGCGGCGAGCGCCTGATCGATCCGTCCAGCGACGGCGCGCGCGAGGCCCCGTTCGCCTGCCCCCCGCCCGGCCCGACGCTGACGCGCTGCAGCGAGCCCGCGCCGCGCGGCAGCCTCAGCCCTTCGCTCCCGCGCGGGCGAGACCAGACGAACACGTCGGTCACGCCGTTGCTGTCGCCGCCGACCAGGTTCGACGCGTCCGACTGGAATGCCGCCAGCCGCGTCTTGCGGTCGTCGCCCGACACCGCCGGCGCACCCGAGTCACCGTTGGCGGCGCCGCCGCCCGGCGTCACCGAGATGTTCAGCGGGTCCGTGCCGAAGATGCCGGCCGAGGCCCCGGCCGGAAAGGCCAGGGCCGCCAAGGCGGCGACCACGGCGATAACCTCGCCGCGGATGGCGGAGGCACGGCTATGGGCGCCCTGGCGGCTCGAATACATCCGCAGCCCAAAGGACGACGAGTGCATCTTCTGCCGTGCGATCGCCGGCGACGACGAGGAACACGGGGTCGTCCACCGCGGCGAGCACTGCTTCGTCATCCTCAACACATTTCCTTATAACAACGGTCACGTGATGGTTGCCCCCTACGCGCACGAGCCGACCATCGAGCCATTAGACGACGCAACCCTCCTCGAGATGATGCGGCTGGTCAATCGTTCGATTGGGGCACTCCGGAGCGTATATAGCCCCGATGGCTTCAACATCGGGATCAATCAGGGCGCGGCTGCCGGCGCGGGCATCGAGGAGCACGTCCATCAGCACGTCGTGCCGCGCTGGGGCGGCGACACCAATTTCATGCCCGTGATCGGCGATGTCCGGGTACTCCCGCAGGCACTGAGCGATTCGTGGAAAGAACTGAGGAGAGCGTTTTGATCGACACGTCCATCTTCAAGGCCTACGACATTCGCGGCATCTATCCGGACCAGATAGACGAGGAGCTCGCCTATCGCATCGGCCGCGGCTTCGCCCGCGTCATCTCGGAGCTCGAGGACACGCCGGTCGACCAGCTGCGCCTGGGCCTGGGCCGCGACATGCGCCTCTCGGCGCCCGCGATGGCCAAGGAGTACGCGCGCGGAATGCAGGACGAGGGCGCGCACGTCATCGACATCGGTCAGGTCGGGACCGAGCAGCTCTACTTCCTCGTCGGGTCGCAGGAGCTCGACGGCGGCCTCATGTGCACCGCCAGCCACAACCCGCCGGCCTACACGGGCGCAAAGCTGCTGCGTCGCGGCGCGCTGGCGCTGTCGGGCGACGCCGGCATCGGTGAGCTGCGCGACATCGTCACCTCGGGCGAGCCCGGCGACGCGACCAGTGGCGGCAGCTACGAGAACATCAGTGTCGGCGACGCCTTCAACGACAAGATGAAGTCGTTCATCGACACGTCCGCCATCCGCAAGATGAAGGTCGTACTCGACGGCGGCAACGGCATGGCGGGACCGATGGTCGGGCCGATCCTCGACGAGCTGCCACTGGACCAGGAGGCCACCTACTGGAAGCCCGACGGCAACTTCCCGGACCACGAGCCGAATCCGCTGCTGCCGGAGAACCGCAGCTTCATCATGAAGAAGGTGCTGTCCGAGGGCGCCGAGCTTGGCATCGCGTGGGACGGCGACGCCGACCGCTGCTTCTTCATCGACGACACTGGCAAGTTCGTTGACGGCGACTTCCTGACGGCGCTGCTGGCCCAGTCGATCCTGAAGAAGGAGTCGGGCGCGAAGATCCTCTACGACGTGCGCGCCTCGCGCGCGGTGCGCGACACCGTCGAGAAGGCCGGCGGGACGGCCGAGGTGAACCGCGTCGGCCACGCGTTCTTCAAGACGCGCATGCGCAAGGAGGGCGCGGCCTTCGGCGGCGAGGTCTCAGGCCACTACTACTTCCGCGGGTTCTACTGCGCCGACTCCGGCACCCTGCCGGCGCTGCTCATCCTCGAGCTGCTCTCCACCGAGCGCAAGCGCATGTCCGAGCTGCTGGCGCCGTACCGCGAGAAGTACTTCATCTCCGGCGAGATCAACTCCGAGGTCCAGGACCAGGACGGGAAGATGAAGGAGCTCGCCGAGCACTACTCGGATGCCGAGGTCGACTGGCTCGACGGCGTCTCGGTCGACTACGAGGACTGGCACTTCAACGTGAGGCCGTCGAACACGGAGCCACTGCTGCGCCTGAACCTCGAGTCGCTGGTCTCCCCCGACCACATGGAGCAGAAGCGGGACGAGGTGCTGGATCTGATCCGCTCTTGAGCGAGGCGGATCCGTTCGCCGCGGCGGCTGACGCCGGCATCCACCGGCTTTCGATCCCGACGCCGTTCGCGGTGGGCCGGGTCAACACGTACCTGATCGAGGACGACCCACTGACGCTGGTCGACTCCGGCCCGAACTCCGGGCGCGCCCTGGACGAGCTTCAGCAGCGCCTCGGCGAGCTCGGGCATTCGATCGACGCCATCGGGTTGATCGTCGTCACGCACCAGCACATCGACCACATCGGCCTGGTCCAGATCGTGGCGTCGCATTCGGGCGCCGAGGTGGCGGCGATCGCCGCCGCCGTGCCGTTCGTGAACAACTACTCGGACGCGGCTGCCGAGGACGACCGCTACGCCATGGCGCTGATGGTCCGCCACGGCATCACCGAGGACGTCGCCAGGGCGCTCGGTTCGGTCTCGGCCGCCTTCCGGGGCTGGGGCGCCAGGGCGAACATCAGCCGCATCCTCGAGGACGGCGACGTGATCGAGCTGCGCGACCGCGCGCTGAAGGTCGCGTTCCGCCCGGGCCACTCTCCCAGCGACACGGTCTTCGAGGACGAGGAGCGGAAGCTGCTCGTCGCCGGCGACCATCTGCTTGGCCACATCTCGTCGAATCCGCTGATCGTGCGGCCGCCCGACGGCGGCGAGCGGCCGCAGGCGCTGGTCACCTACATGGAGTCGCTGCGCAGGACGCGCGAGATGGACGTCGAGCTGGTGCTGCCGGGGCATGGCGATCCGATCACCGACCACCGTTCGCTGATCGACCAGCGCTTCGAGATGCACCGGCGCCGGGCCGAGAAGCTCTACGGCCTGATCGAGGAGCGGCCGCGGACGGCGCACGAGCTGGCGCAGGCGCTGTGGGGCAACATCGCCGTCACCCAGGCGTACCTCACGTTGTCAGAGGTGCTGGGGCATACCGACCTGCTCGAGAACGAGGGCCGGGTGCGGGAGGCCGAGGAGGACGGAGTTGTCACGTTCGAGACCGTGAGATAACGCCGCCCGGCGTGTCACAGGGAGCATGAAGCGAATTCTCAGGAACTGGCCGGTACTCACTGCAGCGCTTGTGGCAGCGGCGGTCTTCGCGACCGTCGCGATGGCGCACACGTTCAGCGGGTCCGACGACACGACCACGCAAACCACCACCTCGCAGACGACGACCCAGCAGCAGTCGTCGAGCGACGACAACAGCAAGTCCCAGCGGCCGCGCAAGGAGAAGGTGCACAGGCATCACAAGCGTGCCCACGAGCGCCATCACGGCACGCGGGCCGCGACGACGACCGCAACCACGGCGCCGGCGACCACCGCGGCTCCGGCGACCACCAGCGGCGACGACCAGGCCGAGCATCCGCAGGGTGACGACAACGGTCAGGACGATCAGAACGAGACCGAGCCGGGCGACGACAACCAGGGTCAGAACGAGCAGGGCGACGACCGCGGTCAGGACGACGCGGCCGACGACCACGGTCGCGACGACCAGGCCGAGCGCCAGCAGGGCGACGACCGCGGAGGCAACTCCGGCAGCGACGACTCCGGCAGCAGCCGCGAATCGGGCCACTCCGGCGGCCACGGCTCAGACGACTAGTCAGACGACCGAGTGGCGCGCCGCCGGCTCCCCACAGCCGGCGGCGCGTCGCCGTGCCGGCGGCGCGCGCATCAAGTTGGGTGAATAAGGTTTCGCTAATATCAACGAAGTCTTATGAACTCGGCTGCAATCTTGAGAGAGGCACGGCATGAAGCCGGGCTCACCCAGGAGCAACTGGCACGCCGGCTCGGCGTGAGCCAGGCGGCGATCGCGCAGCTCGAGGGCACGCGCGCCAACCCCACGCTCGCGACGCTCGAGCGGGCGGTGCGCGCCGCCGGCCAACGGCTCGAGCTGCGCCTGGTTCGGGACGAGTCCGAGGTCGACCTCAGCCTGCTGCGCGAAGCGCTACGTATGCCTCCGGCCGAGCGGATTGCAGCGGCCGAACGCCTTCTGCACGATGCCGACGCGATCGCAGCCGCCGCGTCCCGCAAGAGCACGAGGACCGCGTCGAGCGGCGGATGAGACCCTCGCCGGTCGCGCTGCTCGAGCGCCTCGCGTCGGGCCAGGTCGACTTCGTCGTCATCGGCGCCATCGCCGTCGTGGCACACGGGCACATCCGAACGACACGCGACCTCGACATCACCTATGCGACCGACGCGGCGAACCTCGACGCGTTAGGCAGGGTTCTTGTCAACCTCGATGCACGACTGCGCGGAGTCGCGGAGGTCATTCCGTTCATGCCGGACGGCCGCACGCTGCGCGGCGCCGAACTCTTGACGCTCGAGACGGGCTTCGGCTCGCTCGACCTGCTCGCCGCGCCCCCGGGCGCTCCCCCCTACCCCGAGCTCAAGGCACGGGCGGAGCCGATCGAGATCGAAGGCCACACGGTGCTGATCGCTGCGATCAGCGATCTGGTCGCGATGAAGCGCGCGGCCGGTCGTCGTCGCGACCTCGACGACATCGACGCGCTCGAGGCGATCGAGCGCCTGCGCTCGGAAGCCGGCGCCTAAGCGATTCGGCAGTCGTCTGGCTGCAACCTCGAGCGCGCTCCCGCGACGACTAGCGCCGTCCGACGATCCGCAGCGTCTTCGTAAGGCAGTCGTTCGCCGGGTTCGGATCGTCGTACGGCCCGCCGAAGGACAAGACGCAGGCGGTGTTCGAGGCGCGGCGCGGCGCTGACGCGTTGACAGTGGTCGTCGCGGTCAGGGTGAGCGCGCCCAGTTGGCCCTGAATCCACTCCCCCCACTCGCAGAACGGCCCATCGTTCGTGATACCGCTGCAGACCACGCCCGTCAGCGTGAAGTCAGCCAAGGGCTGGCCGTTGAGGTCGACCTCCGCTGGCTCCGGCCCGTTGTTTCGAGCCGTGATCGTCCACGTCACCTGCTGCCCGACCTTGGCATGTGAAACGTCGGCACGCATGGACACGAGCTGCAGGTCGGCCACCTGCGCGCTCGCACCACCAGCCGACGCCAAGACGGCCAGTCCAACCACTACCCCGAGCGTCTTACGCATGGCTCCTCCCGTATTGCTCGCTCATGCACGAACTACGGTCGAGGCCCGGCACAACCTAACGCCGCTGCAGCTCTGGAGCGCGCGGACCGGATCACATGACGAGAGCCCGGAATCGCGCCGGTTCAGCGCGCTCGGATACGGTTCCGGGCGATGACGACGCCCGGGCCTTCGCCGACTGAGCTCGAACGCGCCGAAGCGCTCGCCGAGCGCGTACTGCATCGCGACACGCCGCGCCGGCGCATGCTCGTCATCGTCAATCCGTACGCGACGACGGTCTCCGACCGGCTCAAGAACCTCGTCGTGTACGCACTCCAGTCGCGCTACGACGTCGAGGCGGTCGACACCCAGGCCAAGGCCCATGCGACCGAGCTCTGCCGCGAGGCCGCCGACGAGGGCTACGAGGTCGTCGTCGCTTTCGGCGGCGACGGCACCGTCAACGAAGCTGCCAACGGGCTGGTCGGCACCGACGTGCCGCTCACGTGCCTGCCCGGCGGCTCCACCAACGTCTTCTGCCGCACGCTCGGCATCCCGCGCGACGTCGTCGACGCCACCGAGCACCTGCTCCAGGTGGCCGATCACTTCCACCCGCGCCGCGTCGACCTCGGACGCGTCAACGGTCGCCACTTCACCTTCAGCTCGGGCATCGGCCTCGATGCCTCGGTGGTCGAGCAGGTCGACGCGCACCCCAAGCTGAAGGCGCGCTACACGCGCTGGTACTACACCTACGTCGCGGTCTCGCAGTTCATGCGCAAGTACCTGCTGCATCCGCCGCGCGTCGCCGTCGAGGTCGACGGCCGCACGGT
>DATBDN010000116.1:0-8881 GCA_036269895.1 Thermoleophilaceae bacterium | reverse complement strand
ATGAAGCCGAGCCGCTCGCCGGTGGCCGCGTAGACGACCGAGTTCTGCGCCTCGGGCCGCGGCTTCAGATCGTCGATCGACGGGGTCTGCCAGCTCAGATAGAGGACGTAGCCGACGAAGCCGCCGACCACCACCAGGGCGGCCAGCAGCGGGACGCCGAGCGCCCAGAAGAGGATTCGCCGGGTCCGGCGCCACATTGGAAGGATTGTCCTCCCTGGAGGTGTCGGCTAGGCCGTTGTTAGCCGACGCGCAAAGCGTCGAGCTCGCGGCGCATGGCCAGCTTGGCCAGCGCCTTCGACTCGATCTGGCGCACGCGCTCGGGCGACATGCCAAGCCGTTTGCCGGTCTCGCGCAGCGGCGTGGGCTCGTCGCCGTTGATCCCGTAGCGGAGCTTCAGCACTCCGCGCTCGGGCTCGGGCAGCTCGTCCACGGTGCGGCGGATGACCTCCTCGGAGAGGGTCAGGTGGACCTCCTCCTCGGGCGTCATGTCCTGCGCGGCGATCAGGTCGCCGAACGCCGTCTCGCCCTCTTCGCCGATGGGCTTGTCAAGCGAGGTGACAGCACGGCCGGCATCGCGGATCTCCTCGATCTGCTCGATCGGCACGCCGGACTGCTTCGAGATCTCCTGGTCGGTCGGCTGCCGCTCCAGCTCGGCCGCGAGCTCGCGCTCGGTCCGCGCGATCTTGCGCTCACGCTGGCCGATGTGCACGGGGATGCGAATCGTGCGCGCCCGGTTGGCGATGCCGCGCTGGATCGCCTGACGGATCCAGAATGTCGCGTAGGTGGAGAACTTGTAACCCTTGCGCCAGTCGAACTTCTCTGAGGCGCGGATCAGGCCGAAGATGCCCTCCTGGATCAGGTCGAGCAGCGGCAGGTCCTGGCCCTGGTACTTCTTGGCGATCGAGACGACCAGGCGCAGGTTCGAGTTGATCATCCGCTCCTTGGCCGCCATGTCGCCCTTCTCGATGCGCTTGGCGAGCTCGATCTCGTCCGCCGCCGTCAGCAGCGGGTAACGGCGGATCTCGTTCAGGAAGAGCTGGAGCGCGTCGGTGGTCGAGGCGGCGAGCTCCTCGGGCTTGAACTCCGTGCGCGTGACGGCGTCGCCGCGGCCGCAGTCGTCGGTCAGGTCGATTCCGCGCGCGTCGATGCGCTCGTGCAGCGCGTCGAGGTCGTCGTCCTCGAACTCCAGGCGCTTTGCCAGGTCGTCGACCTCGCTCAGGTTCAGGCAGCCGTTTTCCTCCCCGCGTTCCAGCAGGGCTTCGATCTCGGGCTGGGCTAGTGCCTGGTCAGCCATGGCTATTGAGGGTATCCCCGGTCATCCGTCCTCAAACACGCAGCGCGCGCCGAAAGAGCGACGCTGCGAAATACAGCATGACCGCTGCGAACAGCAGCTTCAATGCGTGCTCCGGAAGCAGGTTCGCCAGCGCCACTCCGGCCGCCACGCCAGCCACGCTCAGGGCACCCATCAAAGCCCCGTCACGAGGGCGGACATTGCCGTAACCGTGCTGGCGCCAGGCGCCGACGACACCGACACCCATGATCGCGAGAAGCGACGTGGCCTCGGCGTCGACCTGTGAGAGGCCGAGCACGAGCGCCAGCGTCGGAACGAAGACAATTCCCCCGCCTACGCCCAGCATTCCGCCCACAACACCACCGGCGAGACCTAGAAACGCGGCCGCGATGACCTCTTGCGCGTCCACTCAGACCACCAGCAGCACTGCGCTGACGACCAGCAGGACGGCGAAGGTGAAGGCGACGACCCGCTCGGACACTCGCTGCTGGACGGCGGTTCCCGCGACCACGCCGAGCACTGCTGGCGCGCCCACGACCAGTGCCTCCAGGGGGTGGACATTGCCGTAGATGGCCTGGATAGCCGCCCCGGCGCCGGCGATCAGGATGATCGCCATGAGCGAGGTTCCCGTGGCCTCGCGCTCCCCGTAGCCCAGCCAGAGCACCAGGAGCGGCACCATGACGGTCCCGCCTCCGACGCCGAAAAGTCCCGAGAAGAAACCGGCGGCCGTGCCTATCAGGGCGATGCGCACGAGCCTCCGTGACACCGGCGGGCATACTAAGCGCCGATGCCCGTCCCCCCTGTGGAGACGATCTCCGAAGCGCTGCGGCCGCTGACGGACCGGCCGGTGGATGCCGCTGTCCTCTGTGACATCGACGGCACGCTGGCGCCGATCGTGGAGCGCGCCGAGGAGGCCACCGTGCCGGAGGGCACGTCGCGGCTGCTCGCGCGGATCGGGCGACGCTACCGCGTGGTCGCGTGCATCTCCGGACGCAGCTCGACCGAGGCGCGCCGGATCGTCGGGGTAGGCGGGATCGCGTATGCCGGCTCGCACGGGGCGGAGCTCCTACTGCCCGGGCAGACGCAGGCGGAACTGGTGCCGGCGTTCGCGACCTGGGCCGACCGGGTCCGCGACTTCGCGCTCGGAAAGGACTCGGCCGAGCTGCGGATGATGCGGGTGCGGATCGAGGACAAGGGGCCGATCGTCGCCTTTCACTGGCGCGGCGCGCGCGACGAGGCGGCGGCGCTGAACGCGATGCAGGCGATTGCCGCGGAGGCTGAGAACGGGGGCTTCCTGACGCACTGGGGCCGCAAGGTCCTCGAGATCCGCCCGCCGGTCCCGATCGACAAGGGCCAGGCCGTGCGCGAGTTGCTGCGGCGCGCGCCGGTGCGCACGGCCGTCTTCGGCGGCGACGACGCGACCGACCTCGACGTCTTCGACGTGCTCGCGGAGTTGCGGTCGGAGGGTGTGCTGGAGACGACTGTCTGCGTCGGTGTGAAGTCAGACGAGGGACCACCGGCGATCGTCGAGCGGGCCGACCTGGTGGTTGAAGGGACGGAGGGGTTCGTGACTGTCCTCGAGATCCTGGCTGGGCCCGCCGGCGGCTGAGGCGGCCGTGCGCTTCAACGACTTCCTCCGCACGAGCGTGTTGCTCTTCGCGGGCGCGGCGACCGCGCTGGCGGCCGTGGCGATCGCCGGCGCGTCGTCGAGCGGCGACATCACGCTGGTCTACGTCGCGGTCGGCTGGTGGGTGGCGGCGGCGATCGCCGGGCTGTGGATCGGCCGCCGCCCGGAGACCTCGCAGGGCATCGGACGCCTGCTGGCTAATGCACGCCATTCGCCGACGCTGCCTGAGCTCGACCCCGCGCGGACGGTCATCAACCGGTTGTGGCCGCTGATCATCGTGATTGCGGCGGCGGCGGCAATCGCATTCCTGCTCCCGCAGGTGCCGGCGATCGGCGCGGGCTACGCGCTGCTGGTGGCGCTGGCGTGGCGCAAGCAGTCGCGCGCCGTGGCCGCCATCGAGGATCGCGACGGAGTGCGCTTCTACGTCGAGAGGACGTCGCCGCTGAAGCCGACGCAGCTGTTGCGGACGCCGTGGATGCGGCGGATCGAGCCGACGGACTCGCGGCTCAGCGCCGTGCCGTAGCTTCGATCTCGACGAGCATTTCGGGCCGCAGGAGCCCGGTCACGCCGTACATCGCCGTTGCGGGCTTGATGTCTGCGAACACCTCGCCGTGGGCGCGACCCACGTCCTCGGCATTCGCGGCGATGTCGACGACGAACATGCGAGTGCGGACGACGTGGACCAGCGACGCTCCGAGCTCCGTCAGCGCGGCCTCGATCGCGGCAAGCGCGCCACGCGCCTGCGCATACGCCGAGCCGCCGGGCGCAGTGGTCCCGGCGACTTCGATCAGATCTCCGACCCGGACCGCGCGGCTGTAGCCGAAGCGGGCGCCCCACTCATTGCGAGCGGGGACGCGATCAGGCAAGCGCCGGCTCGAGCTCCTGCTGGAGGCGGGCCTTCGGGAGCGCGCCGACGACCTGGTGCGCGACCTCGCCGTTCTTGAACAGGATCAGGGTCGGAATGGACATGATCCCGTACGTCGCAGCAGTCTGCGGGTTCTCGTCGACGTTCATCTTGACGACGGTCATGTCGTCGCGCTCACTGTCGAGCTCCTCCAGATGGGGAGCGATGATGCGGCAGGGTCCGCACCAGGGCGCCCAGAAGTCGACCAGCACAGGCTGGCTCGCCTCGAGCACCTCGGCGGCGAAGTTGTTGTCCGTTACCTCGGTCAGGTTGCCTGCCACGCGTGTCTCCCCGTGAAATCGGTTGCTTACGAAAGATTAGCAGCCCGCCGGCGACGCAGCGCCGGCACTTTCCACACTGCCTCGAGTGCGATCCGTGCGTTCATCTTGGACTCTCCTACCCGCCGGTCTCGGAAGATGATCGGAATTTCGACGACCCGGAAGCCGGCCTGGACTGTCCGGTAGGTGAGCTCGATCTGGAACCCGTATCCGTCGGCGTGGATCGCATCCAGGTCCAAAGCCTCCAGCACCGAGCGGCGGAAGCACTTGAAGCCGCCCGTCAGGTCGCGCACCTTCACGCCGAGGATCACGCGGGCATACCAGGAGCCGCCGCGGCTGACGAGCTTCCGCAGCAGACCCCAGTCGGTCACGCTGCCGCCTGCCACGTAGCGCGAACCGAGCACCAGGTCGGCGCGCTCCTCGGCGGTGGCGATCAGGCGCGGCAGGTCGGCCGGGTCGTGGGAGAAGTCGGCGTCCATCTCGAGCACCAGCTCCGCGTCGCGCTGGAGCACGTAGGCGAAGCCGGCTAGGTAGGCGCGGCCGAGCCCCTGCTTCTCGGGGCGATGTAGAACCTCGACGCCCTCGAGTTCCTGTGCGAGGTCGTTCGCAAGGGCTCCGGTCCCGTCAGGCGAGTTGTCATCGACCACGAGGATGCGGTCGTCGGGGCGCAGGTGCGCGCGCGCTGAGCGCACGATCGGGCCGATGTTCTCGGCCTCGTTGTAGGTCGGCAGGATGAGCCAGGCGACCGGCATGGCCCGCGTACCCTAGGACGCGATGCGGAACGCAGAGATCGCGGCGCACTTCGACGAGCTCGGAGATCTGTACGAGCTCGACGGGGCGGTCGTCTACCGGATCGTCGCTTATCGGAATGCGGCGAAGGCCATCCGCGAGGCGCCGGTGTCGGTCACGGAGCTGGCGCGTCAGGGGAAGGCGACGACGCTGTCGGGCGTCGGCAAGACGATCGCGGAGAAGATCGACGCTCTGCTCGAGACGGGGCAGATCCCCAGCGCGGCGAAGCTCAAGGCCAAGTATCCGCCGGGGCTCGTCGAGATCACGCGCATTCCCGGCCTCGGGCCGAAGAAGGCACGCAAGCTGTTTGACACTCTCGGTGTCGATTCGCTGGACACGCTCAAGGATGCGGTGGCGCAGGAGCGGGTGCGTGACGTGCCGGGGTTTGGCGTGAAGACCGAGGAGACGATCGCGCACGCGTTGGCGGCCGGCGAGACCGCGCCGTCGCCGCGCATCCTGCACTCGCAGGCGACGCGGATCGCGGAGTCGCTGGTGCCGGTCCTGCGCGAGCATCCAGCGTGCGAGCAGGTGGAGGTGGCGGGCAGCCTACGGCGCTGGACCGACACCTGCAAGGACATCGACATCGTCGCCACGGCGAGCGACGCGCGCGCGCTGGTCGACGCGTTCGCCGAGCTGCCGCTGCTCGGCGAGGTGAATCGCGCGGGCGAGGCCGGGGCGCGCGGCGTCACGCACAATGGCGTCGCGGTCGACTTCCGCATCGTCGCGCCGGAGAACTGGGGAAACCTGCTGCAGCACCTGACCGGCTCGGGCAAGCACAACGAGGCAATGCGGACGGACGCGGTGAAGCGCGGCTTCCACGTCTCCGAGTACGGCGTGCTCGACGACTCCACCGGGACGACGCACTCGTGCGCGACCGAGGAAGAGGTGTACGAGCTGGTCGGGCTGCAGTACATACCGCCGGAGCTGCGCGAGAACCGTGGCGAGCTCGAAGCGGCGCGCAAGCGTGCGCTGCCCGTGCTCGTGGAGCCGGGCCACGTGCGCGGCGAGCTTCACTGCCACACGGTCGCCTCCGACGGCCGACAGACGCTCGAGCAGATGGCGGAGGCCGCGCGCGAGCGCGGCTACGGCTACATCGCGATCACCGACCACTCGGCGACGCACGGCTTCGGCAACGACGTGCAGCCGGACGCACTGCGGGCGACGATCGAGCGCATCGCCGAGCTGAACGCATCCGGGGAGTACGCGCCGGTGCGGATCCTCGCCGGGTCGGAGATCAACATCGGCCTGGACGGCGAGCTCGACTACGACGACGAGCTGGTGGCCCAGCTGGACTGGGTGATGGCGTCAGTGCACACGTCCTTCCGCGTCGGCGAGAAGGAGATGACGAAGCGGGTCATCACCGCGATGGAAAACCCGCTCGTCGACTGCATCGGTCACCCGACCGGCCGGCTGATTCAGCGCCGCGAGCCCTACGCGATCGACATGGAAAAGGTCATCGAGGCAGCAGCCCGAACCGGAACCTTCCTCGAGATAAACGGAAACCCAGACCGCCGTGATCTGAACGAGATGTGGGCACGCCACGCAGCCGAAGCAGGCGTGAAGATCTGCCTGACCTCGGACGGCCACGGAACAGACACACTCCGAAACGTCCGCTACGCAGTAGCAACGGCACGCCGGGCATGGCTGACAAAAGACCAAGTCGCAAACACCCGAGAGTGGAAAGACCTAGACGCGCTCCGAAAGCGAACCCCGTAACAAAAGGGGTCAGAGGACTTTTGTTACAGCACGATCGTCCGCAGCCAATCCTCCGAGTCAGTCAGCCGCTGCAGCCGCTGGGAGAAAGACTCATGCGCCATCCACTCGCCGCCGAGTCGTCGCGCTGCGAATCCCTGGCTTGACCACCGCCACCCAGCCGGATGCGTGCACAGGCCCGCCACGACGGCGTTCATTGTCACGTACGCGGCAGCTCGCATGAACCCGACGTCATCGTTGATTCGCCTCGAGCCGTACGGGCCCTGGAAGACGTGCCCATTGCCAGGCGGGCCGTATCGTTCGTTGAAGCTCAGGGCATAGCGGCTATGGAGCCATTGCATCCCTGCTGCGAGATTTGCGTTCGGCGTCCCGACGATGAAGTGAACGTGGTTTGGCAGGAGGCAGAACGCGAGGAGTTCCCAGCCGTACTTCTCGACCACAGCCCGGAGCATCCGCGTGTACCGCCGATAGTCCTCGTCATCGAGGAAGATCCGCTCACGTTTGACCCCGCGCGCCCAAACGTGGTGCTCTGCATCCACGCCCTCGTTCCGCCGTCTGCTCATGACCGGGGAAGCGTTAGCGGGACCGAGTTCCGCCCCGGTTCGGCTGTAACAAAAGTGCTCTGATCCCTTTTGTTACGCGGTTATGCCGTCTAGCAGGCGCCAGTTTCCTCGGGTTGCGGCTTCTGCTTTCGCGGCGAGGCGGGGGGCGTCCTCTTCGGTTGCCAGCTTTTCGATCAGCTCGCGCGAGTGCGCGGCGTGCTCGTAGTCTCGGTCCGCGTGCAGTGAGAAGTAGTTGGTTGCCGGTCCTTCTTCGAAGCCGTAGTGGGCGACGAGGCCCTCCAGCTTTGTCTTTGAGATCTCCGGCTGTGCCGACTCGATCGCGTAGAGGATCGCCAGCCGCTCGAGACGGTCGGCGCCGGCTGTCCACGCGTCGGTGCACTTCCGGGTCTCCGCGTTCGCGTCAGCGCCCCGCGAGCCGCAACCCTCGGCGAACACATCCCACAGCGCGATGTGCTCGTGCTCCTCGCGCGCGTGCTCGGGGTCGCCGGCTGCCTGCGCCGCGTCTGCGAGTGCGACGACCGCGTGGCGGTACTGCGCCGCGTACTCGGCCAGCTCCGTCCGGGTCAGCTCGCCGGCGCTCCAGCGCTGGTAGAAGGGGTGATCGAGAACGTTCCAACGCGAAGCTGCGGCTTCGATACGGGCGACGACGTCCACAACGGGCCTCCTTGGCCGATGGGCGACTACGGGCGACTACGGGCGACTCATCGTAAGCGGTCGCGCGTACGGGGCGGGACTGCGGAGAGGCCCGCGCTACGCGCGCTGCACATCGATCCGCAGCTCGCGGCCCTTGATGTCGGCGACCTGGCCCGCGACGTCGCCGTTGTAGGAGACCTGCGTCGCCAGCACTTCGCCTGCCACGTAGTCCTCGTGAGCGCGCGCAGCACCAACCAGCTCGTGATCGCCGCCGAGCGTCAGTGTGATGCGGTCCTCCACGTTCAGCCCGGCCTCCTTGCGCGCGTTCTGGATGGCGCGCACCACCTCGCGCGCCAGCCCTTCGCGGATCAGCTCGTCGTCCAGCTCGAGGTTGAGCGCGACCGCGTGGGTCCCCGCGCGCTCGACCTGGTAGCCCTCCAGCGGCTGCAGCACCATCTGCACGTCGTCGAGACCCAGCGGTTGCTCCTCGCCGTCGACGACGATCCCAACCGTGTCGCCGGCCCGAAGCCGGTCCGCGACGCGCTGCGCATCGAGCGCCGCCACCGCCTCCGCCGCCTTCGGCATCCGCTTGCCGAAGCGCGGGCCCATCGCGCGGTAGTTCGGCTTCAACTCCCAGTGACCCAGCTCGCCGGCCTGGCCGACGAAGCGCAGCTCCTTCACGTTCAGCTCGTCCCGCACGAGGGACGCGAACCGCTCGACCGCCCGTCGCTCCCGTTCGCCGGCAACGATCACGGCCTCGCGCAGCGGCTGCCGCAGTGCCAGCTTGCCCTCTGCGCGCGCCTTCCGCCCAAGCTCGATCGCCTCCCGCGCAGCCTCGAACTGCCACTCGAGCTCCTCGTCGCGCGCGCCCGCCCCGGGCCAGTCGCACAGATGCACCGACGGCTCACTGCCGTCGAGGTTGTCGAAGATCTCATCCGCGATGAACGGCGTCAGCGGAGCAACGAGCCGCGCCACCGTCACGAGGCACTCGTGCAGCGTCGAGAACGCCGCCCCGTCAGGACCGTAGAAGCGCTTGCGCGACCCGCGCACGTACCAGTTCGACAGATCGTCGACGAACTCGCC
>DATBDN010000115.1:0-1528 GCA_036269895.1 Thermoleophilaceae bacterium | reverse complement strand
GTTCGCTTCCGGTTCGACCCGAAGCGCCACGACACCGGCTCGAAGCGCATCTTCGGCAAGCGCGGCCACTTCGACTGGCGCGACTCGTGCCGCCTCTGCGTCGACCATCGGCTGCACCCGTCCTTCTTCGTGACCAAGCTCTGGGGCTACTTCGTCCCGGTGCCGCCGAAAGCAGGGACCCGACGCGCGCTCGAGCGGCTCTACGTCCACAGCGGCTACGAGATCGCTCCCGTCGTCGGCGCGATCCTGCGCCACCCCGCGCTCTACACCGGCCCGCGCATGGTCAAGTCGCCGGCGCTCTACCTCGCCGGCCTCCTGCGCGGCCTCGGCCGCGGAGTCGACACCGAGGCCTGGACCTGGCTGCTCCAGCTCGCAGGCCAGCAGCTCTTCTACCCGCCGAACGTCGCGGGCTGGGACGACTCGCGCTGGCTCGACACGGCCACCTTCCGCGCGCGCTGGGAGATCGCGGGCCACGCGATCCGGCCGAAGGTGTTGAAGGAGTCGGCCAAGCACGTGCCCGGCCAGGCCGACAAGCTCGTCCACCGCGCTCGTGCGCTGTTCGGCGAGCCGACGCTCACCGGGCAGACCGAGGCTGCGCTGGCGAGCTTCGCGAGGCACGCGCTGCGCGACGCCGACGCCCACTGGAAGAAGCAGCAGTACCCGCCGCTGATCGAGAACGCCCTGCGCCAGCTGCTCGCCACCGCCCCCGACCTGCAGACCTGCTGATGAGCCGCTCCTGCCACCACTGCGACGAGTTCACGCGCGTCTCCCTGCTCCGGCGCGGCGCCGCCGAGGCCGGCCGCGGGCTGCCGGCGATCGAGCCCGGCATGCCGGCGCCGGCGGGCACGGGGCTCGACCGGCGCAGCTTCGTCTCAGGCGCGCTCGGGCTCGCGCTCTCGGTGTACGGGCTCGGAAAGCTGCGGCTGTTCGAGGACGGGATCGCGCAGGCAGCCTCGGGGCCCGCGCAGCCCGTGCTCGTCTCCGTCTTCCTGCCCGGCGGCGCCGACTCGCTGTCGGTGCTCTACCCCGCGCTCGACCCGAGCTACAAGAAGCTGCGCCCGACGCTGGCGCTGCCCGACTCGGCAGGGCCGGTGTTCTCCGAGGACACGCGCCTGCACTGGCACCCGAAGCTGCAGCCGCTGGCGACGCTGCACGGCGAGGGCAAGGTCTCGGTCATGCCGGCGATCGGTTACACGCACCCCGACCAGTCGCACTTCACCTCGCGCCACTTCTGGGAGGTCGGCGCGACCGATTCGCGCCTGGCGAGCGGCTGGATGGGCCGCTACCTCGACCACCACGGGACGAACGACAACCCGCTCCAGGGCCTGTCGCTCGACTACCAGCTCCAGCCCGCGCTGGCCTCGACCAAGGTGCCGGTCGCCTCGCTGGCCGCGCCCGACCAGTACACGTTCTGGGCGCCGGGCGTCTGGGGCGAGGTCGAGGACCGGATGCTCGCGACGCTCGGGCGGCTCGGCGCGCACCGTGGCGACCCGTTCCTGAACCAGGCCGCGAGGGCCGTCAAGCAGTC
>DATBDN010000114.1:0-2555 GCA_036269895.1 Thermoleophilaceae bacterium | reverse complement strand
GGCCTCGGCGTCCCCTTCCTCGACCTGATCCAGGAGGGCACGCTCGGGCTCAACCGTGCGGTCGAGAAGTTCGACTGGCGGCGCGGCTACAAGTTCTCCACGTACGCGACCTGGTGGATCCGCCAGTCGGTGCAGCGCGCGGTCGCGAACCACGCGCGCACCATCCGCGTGCCGGTCCACGTCGTCGAGCGGCAGCAGAAGCTCGGCCGGGCCGCGCGCCGGCTCGAGGTCGAGCTCGGCCGCGAGGCGACGAAGGAAGAGCTCGCGGAGGCGACCGGACTTCCGATCCAGCACGTCGACGAGGCGCTCGGCGCCGCGCAGGCCTCGGTCTCGCTCAACCAGACCGTGGGCGCGGACGACGAGGGCGAGCTCGGCGACCTGTTCGCCGACCGCGAGGCCCCCGATCCGTTCGAGGAGGCCGAGGAGTCGCTGCGCCGCCAGGGTGTGCGCCGTGCGCTCGACGCGCTTCCCGAGCGCGAGCGGCGGATCCTCGAGCTGCGCTTCGGCTTCGAGGGCGAGCCCTGGACGCTCGAGGCGATCGGGCACGAGCTCGACCTGACCCGCGAGCGCGTCCGCCAGCTCGAGGGCCAGGCCCTCGCGCGGCTCGCCGCGCTGCGCGAGCTGCAAACCGTCGCAGCCTGACGCGGGCGAGACCCCTCCACCGCTAACATCCAGCGCCCGCTGAGCGTCGGTATTCACGGGTAGGCATATCCGTCAACCGGGAGGTTGTGGTGAAGCGCTGGTTCGTCGGTTCCGCGTCGCTGCTGATCGCGGTTGCGCTCGTCGCAACCGGTTGCGGCAGCTCGAACAAGTCAAGCTCGAGTAGTACACAGTCCACCTCCAGCGGGGCGAAGGGCGGCACGCTAGTGACGGTCGCGAACGCGGCACCGTCGGGCTCGCCCGACCCGCAGGTCAACTACACGCTCCAGGAGTGGCAGCTGCTGATCCTCACGCACGACGGTCTCGTCGCGTTCAAGCGTGCGGGCGGCAAGGAGGGCACGAAGCTCGTCGCCGACCTCGCAGAGTCGGTCCCGAAGCCGACCAACGGCGGCAAGACGTGGGCCTTCAAGCTGCGGAAGGGGATCAAGTTCTCGAACGGCAAGACGCTCACGGGTGCCGACGTGAAGGCGACCTTCGAGCGTCTGTTCAAGATCGGCAACAGTCCGAACGCCGGCACCTGGTACAACGTCATCGAGGGCGCCGACGCGTGCATCAAGACGCCGAAGACCTGCGATCTCTCCAAGGGGATCACCGTCAACGGCGACACCGTCACCTTCAAGCTGACGACGGCCGACCCCGAGTGGCTCGACAAGCTCGCCGTGCCGTTCACGTTCATCCTCCCGGCGAGCACGCCGGCGAAGAACGTGAACATCCCGCCGCCGGGCACCGGGCCGTACATGTGGGCGCAGTACTCGCCCAGCCACCAGATCAAGCTCGTCCGCAACCCGCACTTCAAAGAGTGGTCGAAGGACGCGCAGCCCGACGGCAACCCGGACGAGATCGTCCAGAAGTTCGGGCTGACGGTCGAGGCCGAGGTGACGCAGGTCCAGAACGGCCAGGCCGATTGGATGTTCGACCAGCCTCCGTCCGACCGGCTCGGCGAGCTGAGCAGCGACAAGTACGCCGCTCAGGTGCACGTCAACCCGCTCACCTCGACCTGGTACTTCGCCTTCAACGTCAACGAGCCACCGTTCAACAACCTGAAGGCGCGGCAGGGCGTCAACTTCGCCACCGACCGCGCGGCGCTCGTCAAGATCGCCGGGGGCCCGAAGCTCGCGGTGCCGACCTGCCAGGTGCTGCCGCCGAACTTCCCCGGCTACGTGCCCTACTGCCCGTACACCAAGAACCCGGGCAGCGGCAAGTGGACGGCGCCCGACCTGCAGAAGGCGAAACAGCTGATCAACGCGTCCGGGACGAAGGGTGCGGCCGTGAAGGTCAACACCGACTCGACCGACACCGACAAGGCGCTCGGTCTCTACTTCGTCGGGTTGCTGAACCAGCTCGGCTACAAGGCGACGCTGCAGGCGCTGTCGCCCGACATCCAGTACCCCTACATCCAGAACTCGAAGAACCACGTGCAGTTCGCGTTCTCGGACTGGTTCCAGGACTACCCGGCGGCATCGGACTTTCTGAACATCCTGCTCGGGTGCAAGTCGATCCATCCGAACTCGAACTCCAGCCCGAACATCGCCCAGTTCTGCAACAAGGGCATCCAGGCCCAGATGGATCACGCAGGCCAGGTCGGAATCACCGACCCGGCGGCGGGAAACAAGATCTGGGCCGAGGTCGACAAGAAGGTCACCGACCAGGCACCGTGGGTGGCGATGTACAACCCGAAGTACATCGACTTCCTCTCATCGCGCGTCAAGGGCTACCTGTTCAGCCCGCAGTGGTACTTCCTCCTCGACCAGGCTTCGGTGAAGTAACGAGCGGCGCGCGTGGCTGAGTTCGCCTACGAGCCAGGGCCAGAAGTCCAGCTCGCGGCCGGCGAGAGCGCCAAGGAGATCTCCGGGAGGAGCCCTTGGCGCATCGCCGGCCGCAGGCTCGTGCGCAAC
>DATBDN010000113.1:0-83366 GCA_036269895.1 Thermoleophilaceae bacterium | reverse complement strand
CATCGCGCGACGACTACTCGAAGAAAGGGATGGGCCGATGTTGCGTGAGGGCCTCCAGGGATTCCACCGCTCACCTATCCATTTTCCTTCCCGCGTGACAGACCGACCGGATCCACATCGGCTTGAAGAGCGGTTCGCGCGGTTCACCGTCATCTCCGAAGCTGCCTGACCCGGCGGGAGACCCGTCTGGAGCGGACCCGGCCTCCGGGTCTCGCCGCGATTACCGCCTGCGTGTGGAACTAGAGCCGGTGGGACCGACGGATTATGAGTCCGTCAGCCCGCCCCAGGCTGCACCAGCCCGCTCTCATAAGCCAGCACCACAGCCTGAACCCGATCCCGCAGCCCCAGCTTCATGAGTATCCGAGCCACATGCGTCTTCACCGTCGTCTCGGACACCACAAGCTCCTGAGCAATCTCATGATTCGACATCCCGCGGGCGATCAGCTTGAAGACTTCCATCTCGCGCGTCGTCAGCTCATCGAGGCCCGCCGGCGGATGCTCCTCGATCGCCTTCGCCGCCCGAGCGGCGCTGAAGTCCGAGATCAGCCGCTTCGTCACTGACGGCGCGAGCAGGGCTTCCCCTTCGGCCACCACTCGGATCCCAGCCACCAGCTGATCCGCCGGCACGTCCTTCAAGAGGAACCCGCTCGCGCCAGCCCTCAGGCTCTCATAGACGTACTCGTCCAGCTCGAACGTGGTCAGCATGAGAACGCGCGGCCGGTCCAAAGCGGGATCCACGTCCTCCGAGCCTGACCCCGACCCCGCCGCCGACGCCCCGTTCGCCTCAGCGGAAACGATCTTCCGCGTCGCCTCGATGCCGTCCATGTTCGGCATCCGCACGTCCATGAGAATCACGTCGGGGTTGAAGCGCGCTGCGGACGACACGGCCTGCTCCCCATCGGAGGCCTCACCGACGACCTCGATGTCTTCCTCGGCGTCCAGGATCATCCTGAACCCCGCGCGCACCAGCGCTTGATCGTCGACCAGCAGAACTCGAATGCTCATGTCTTATGTAGTCAGGGGTATTCGGGCCCAGACCCGGTAGCCGTCTCGCCCATCCTCGCATGGGCCGGTGACGATTTCCCCTCCGTACAGGGAAACCCGTTCTTTCATGCCGAGCAGCCCGTGCTGGGGGTTCTCTGGATCGGGCTCCGGCGGCTCGTAGCCGTTCACGATCCCGGCGTCGACGATCTCGACCTCGACGGAGTCCGGGTGGTAGGTCAACAGCACGTCCGCCCTAGTAGGACCGGCATGCTTCAACGAGTTCGTCAGCGCCTCCTGGATGATCCGGAAGACGGACACGTCAATGCCGGCGGGCAGCGTCTTCCGCTGCCCGTCGATCGCCACACGCACATCGAGGCCGGCTTCCTGGGCTCGGTCGACCAGCATGTCCAATGTCCCGGTCCCGGGTTGGGGCGTCCGAACGACGGCCTCCCGCTCCTTGCGCAAGACGCCTAACAACCGGCGCATCTCGACCAAGGCGGCCCGACCGGTGCCCTCGATCTGCTCCAAGGCAGCCTTCGCGCGCCGTGGGTCGCGGTCCATCATCCGCTTCGCGCCCTCGGACTGGATGACCATGACCGAAATCGAGTGTGCGACGACGTCGTGCAGCTCACGCGCGATCCGCGACCGCTCGTCAGCGACGGCGAGCAAGGACCGCTGCTCCTGCTCCGCCCTCAGCGCCGCGTTCACTCGCTCGAGCTCGAGCGCCCGCTGCGCCCACTCCTTCACCGCGCGCCCGGCTGCCCACGGCAGCAGGATCGCCAGCAGGATCGTGCCGACATACGACCCGGCGTCGTGCCCCTGGTCCCCGACGACGGTGATCAGGATCATCCCGACCACGCCGATCCCCACGCCGAACAGGCTCCACTCGCGGGGCGCGTAGGAACCGACGGCGTACATCACGACGATCACGGCGAGAAACGGCGAGAACGGGTTCTCGGCAAGGTCCCCGCCGAAAGCGGTCGACAGCAACACCGCCGACAGCTGCACCGCCAGCGCCCACACGGGCCACGGCCGCCGCCACGCCACCGCAGCCGTGGTCACCAGCCCGCAGACGTAGTTCGCCCAAAAAGGCCCGGTGATGTTCGACCCGAGGCTAAGCTCGAGCACGAGTACGACCGACAGCGCGATGGCCATCAACGCATCGCCCTGGCGGGCGCTGATCCTCGGAAACGAGGAACTCATTCGGGGCCGAAGTTACCCGCGCGCGGGGACTATGTCGTCCGCCGCAGGGACGACTCCAAATCCTCCTCAGGGATGACGGCGAATCGGCCTCGAAGCCGATGCCCCAGGCCGCCAAAACGCGGAGTATCGCCATATGGCATGGACAGCCGACACCTCTATTGGCGCGGATCCGGGGATGGTCATGGACGTCCTGACCCGGCCGTGCGCGATCTCCAGCTGGGCCCCGGTCCCGTTCGAGGTCGAGGGGCTCCACAGCGACCGGCTCACAACCGGCAGCAGGGCTCGCGTGGCGGGCATGCTGGCCGGCAAGGAGCTGGCCTTCGAAGTGGAAGTCCACGAGGCGAGCGACGAGGGCCTGCGCCTGACGGCAGTGGGCCCGTTCGTGGAGATGGACGTCGTCTACGACGTCTTCCCCCGCGATGACTGGGCTCACGTCCGCGCCTCGATCGACGTTAAGGGCAAGGGCGTCATGGGCCGCTTCGTGGCCAAGGCCGTCGAGGGCTTCCTCGCCGGCGGCGCCCTGAAGAGCGCGCTCAGCGAGCTCGCCTTCGCCGCCGAGAACCCCGAGTTCGACTACCAGCACGCGGCACTGGCCGCCTAGGCAACAACCCGTCCCCCACACCAAAGGACTCCGCTCTATGTACAGCAACGGAGACGGCAGCACTCCCGCCGTCAGTGCAGTGGAAATCACCAAGAACTACGGGGAGGGCGAAGCCGCTGTGCGCGCTCTCTGCACCGTCTCACTCGACGTCGCGCCCGGCGAGTTCCTCGCCGTCATGGGTCCCTCGGGCTCGGGCAAGTCGACGCTCATGCACCTGCTTGCCGGTCTCGATCGTCCGAGCGAGGGCAACGTATACATCGAGGGCGAGAACGTCACCCAGATGAAGGACAAGGAGCTGACGATGCTCCGCCGCGAGCGGGTCGGCTTCATCTTCCAGGCGTTCAACCTGATCCCGCAGCTGACTGCGGAGGAGAACATCGTCCTGCCGCTCACACTGGGCCGCCAGAAGGCCAACGGCAACCTCGAGGCACTGCTCGACAAGGTCGGTCTGACCGACCGGCGCAAGCACAAGCCGACCGAGCTCTCGGGCGGCCAGCAGCAGCGCGTCGCGGTCGCGCGGGCGCTCATCACCGAGCCGGCCGTCGTCTTCGCCGACGAGCCCACGGGCAACCTGGACTCGAAGAGCTCCGACGACATCCTGCAGCTGCTGCGAAGCGCCGCCGACGAGCGCAACCAGACCACCGTCATGGTCACCCATGATGCGCACGCCGCCTCTTACGCGGACCGCGTCATCTTCCTGGCCGACGGCAAGATCGTCCGTGAGTTCAACGACCCGACCGAGGCCGGCGTGCTCGAGGCGATCAAGGAGGTCTCCGTAGCATGACCAAGGTCGCTCTCAAGGGACTCGGGCTACACAAGGCCCGGGCTGTGTTGACCACGCTGGCCGTGGTCATCGGCGTCGCCATGATCAGCGGCGCCTACGTCTTGTCCGACACGATGCTGAGCGCGGCGAACTCGCTCTCGAGCTCGGCGTACGACAACACCGACGCCGTCGTCACGAAGAAGCAGGCGTTCAACTCCGGCAGCGACACGGTCGGTACGGCCGTGACCGTGCCGCCTGTCCTGCTGCACAAGGTCCGCTCGCTCCCGCAGGTGGCGACCGCCGCCGGCGACATCACCGAGCAGGCGAAGTTGATCGGGAAGAACGGCAAGGTCATCGGGACCGGTCCGTACTTCGCGGTCGGCCTGGATCCTGTGAACGGCAAGAACCTGTCGCCGTTCAAGCTGACGGAGGGCCGCTTCGCGACCGCTCCGAACGAGGTCGTGATCGACAAGGGCACGGCTGACAAGAAGCATTACAAGGTTGGCGACCAGATCAAGGTCTCCGCTATCGGCCCGGCCAAGATGTTCAAGGTCGTCGGCATCACGAAGTGGGGCTCGGTCGACAACTTCGGCACCGCCACGGCGGCGATCTTCACGCTGCCCGAGGCGCAGGCCATGTTCCACAAGGGGAACAACTTCAACTCGGTCCTCGTGGGCGCCCGTGACGGCGTCTCGCAGGCTCAGCTCCAGGCCACGCTGCGCAAGCAGCTCGGCTCTGACGTGACCGTCCAGTCGGCGAAGAAGCAGGACCGTTTCACGCTCGACGGCCTCACGTCGTTCGTGAAGATCATCCGCGGCATCCTGGTCGCCTTTGGCGCGATCTCGCTGTTCGTCGGAGCGTTCATCATCTTCAACACGCTCTCGATCACGGTCGCTCAGCGCATCCGTGAGCTCGCGATGCTGCGGACGGTCGGCGCCAGCCGCCGTCAGGTGATGCGCTCGGTCGTCGGCGAGGCCGCAGTCATGGGCGTCATCGGGACGGTCCTCGGACTTCTGCTCGGCTTCGCGATCGCGAAGGGCCTGCAGGCGGTCATGACCGCCGCCGGCCTGGACCTGCCGAAGGTGGGCACGGTGTTCGCGGTACGGACAGCGATCGTCGCTGCCATCGTTGGTATCGGCGTGACGGTCCTCGCGTCGATCGCCCCCGCGCTCCGCGCAACCCGCATCGAGCCGGTTGCCGCTCTGCGTGAGGGCGCCGAGCTGCCGCTCACGAAGACCGGCCGACGTCTGCCGAAGATCGGTCTCGGCGTCACCATCGTCGGCCTCGCCGCGGCCGCCTACGGCAACTTCGGTTCCGGCATGTCGTTCGGCGAGCGTCTCCCGTTCATCGGCCTGGGCTCGCTCATGCTGTTCATCGGGATCGCGCTCGTGTCGCCGAAGTTCGTCCGGCCGCTGGCCTCGGTGCTCGGCCGGCCCGGTGAGAAGCTCGCCGGTGCGTCGGGCATCCTGGCTCGCCGCAACACAGAGCGCAAGCCCGGTCGCACGGCCGCCACGGCGGCGGCGCTCATGATCGGTATCGCGCTGGTCACGTTCGTCGCGGTGCTGGCGGCGTCGGTCAAGGTCACGGCCGAGAAGTCGCTCCGCGCCCAGGTGTCGAACAGCGACTACGTGATCTCGGCCTCCGATAACTGGTCGCCGATCACGGGCCAGGCCAAGGGCGCCGCCAAGTCTGTCTCGGGCGTCGCGACTGTCCAGGGCATCCGCGAGGACAGCGCGAAGGCCGGCAAGGCCAAGGTCCGCGTCGACGGCGTCAACCCTGGCCAGATCAGCCAGGTCGTGACCTTCCAGTGGAAGAAGGGCTCCTCCGATGCGGCGTTGTCGCAGCTGGACGGCACTGGCGCCATCCTGCTCGACGATTTCGCGAAGAAGCACCACTACCACGTGGGGTCGCCGGTCGAGCTGACGGCTCAGTCCGGCGAGAAGACCCAGCTGAAGGTCGTCGGCCTGATGGACGCCAAGCTCAACGGCCTGTCGCTCGGAGAGGTCACCGTCTCGAACGGGACGTTCGGGAAGTACTTCCACGCGGACGGCGATCGCTTCGCGTTCATCAAGGGTGGATCGCTCGGCGACCTGAAGACGGCGCTGGCGCCGTACCCGGCCGTCAAGGTGTCGACGACTGACAAGTTCGTTCACGACCAGCTGTCGTGGCTGGACTCGATGCTCGCGATCCTCTACGTGCTGCTCGCGTTCGCGGTCATCGTGTCGCTCTTCGGCATCGTCAACACGCTGGCCCTGTCGGTGGTCGAGCGCACCCGTGAGATCGGGATGCTCCGCGCCGTCGGCATGACTCGCCGTCAGACTCGCAAGATGGTGCGCCACGAGTCGATCGTGACCGCGCTGATCGGCGCCACACTGGGCGCCGGCGTCGGGCTCGCACTCGGCGCGATGACCGTCGGGGCCCTCAACAAGGCGTGGGGCCTTACGTTCCAGCTCCCGGTCGGCACGCTGATCGCATTCGTGGTCATCGCGGTCGTCGCCGGGACACTCGCCGCAATCGCTCCTGCGCGGCGCGCGGCCAAGCTGGACGTGCTCGAGGCGCTCCAGTACGTCTGAGCTCTAACACGTCAGTGGAGGACGGGATCGAGGCCCTCGGGAAACCGGGGGCCTCGGTCTTTCTTAACACTTCGATGAGGCGGTCAGCGTGATTAGGATCGTTCTATCGAGTCGATTGCCTTCAACGTCGAGCTCCTGACCGTCGACGACATCGACGTCTTCGTCATGCGCGGCGAGTTCGACGCGTTCTCGATGCCGATGCTCGGCGAGTTGCTCGACGCGGCGCTCGGGCGCGGCGAGTACGAGTTCGTGATCGACATGTGCGACGTGACCTTCGTCGACATGTCGACGCTGAACCGGATCGTGCGCGCGATGAAGGAGGTCTATCGCCACAACGGCCATCTCGATGTGGCGTGCGCGGAGCGCAACGTGGTGCGCGCATTCGACCTGGCCGGGCTGCGCCACGCGTTGCGCGTCTACCCGACGCGCGAGGAGGCGCTCGAGCACCTGAAGGACCGTCTCGCGGCTTAACGCTTGGCCATGACCTTCGCCGCGCGGCGTGTGCAAGATTGTTTCCATGCCGATTCGCGCGCTGGCCGTCGCCCTTCTCGCCCTGTTCCTCGCCGCCGGTCCGGCCGCCGCGGCTAAGAAGACCAAGACGGAGACCGGATCGTCCGGGCAGGTCACGGCCTCGCTGACCTACGACTACAAGACGAACCGCTACGGCATCGCTGGCTTCTCGAACGCGCGCGTGTCTATTACGCGCGGAGGCGTCCAGCTCGTGAACGAGACGCTTGGCAAGGAGTGCGCCTACTGCACTCCGTGGCCGGCCAGCGGCGCCCAGAAGGGCGTGTCGTCGGTACGGGTGCGCGACCTCGATGCCGATGGCGAGCCCGAGGTGCTGATCGACCTGTTCTCCGGCGGGGCGAACTGCTGTTGGTACACAGAGAGCTACCGCTTCGACGAGAACCTGAACAGGTACGTGAAGAAGCTGCTGCGGCCCGGGCTGTCGTTCCCGTACGTCCTCAACGACCTCGACAAGAACGGGATCCCCGAGTTCAAGTCGATCGACTATCGCTTCGCTTACAAATACGGGTCGAACGTCGACACGCCGCGGCCGCTGCGGATCTTCAACTGGAAAGCCGGCAAGCTGGTCGACGTGACGGTCGGGTTCCCGACACTGGCGGCCAAGGACGCGGCGGTGATGTACAAGGGCTACCTGAGGTACCGGAAGTCCAAGGACGTGAACGTGCGCGGGTTCCTTGCCGCTTACCTCGCGGATTCGTACAACGCAAGGAACGGCCCGGCTGCTTGGACGCGGGTGGTCGCTGCATACCACCGCGGCGAGGTGAAGAAGCGGTTCTCCGGCGAGTCGGGGCCGTTCGGGCGGGCTTACCTGAAGTCGCTGCGGAGCTTCTTGAAGAAGCTGGGCTATTTGCGCCAGGCATAGATCTCACGTTCGGGGCGGCTGGGACGTTCTATCGCCGTGACTGGTTTGGACGGATGGCTGACGCAGGGCGTCGTGACCACGAAGATCTACTGCCGGCCGAGCTGCCCGGCGCGGCCCAAGCCCGAGAACGTGCGGATCTTCGAGAGCCCAGCGGCCGCTCGGGCCGCGGGGATGCGGGCGTGCAAGCGCTGCCGGCCTGATGAGGCGGCGGGTGGTGCGTTGGTGCGGCACCTGGCATTCCGGGCGCCGTTGGACGCGGATGCGCTCATCGCCTTCTTCGCGCGGCGAGCGGTGCCCGGCGTCGAGGAGCTCGAAGGCGATGTCTTCAGGCGGAGCGTGCGGCTGCAGCACGGCTGTGGCGTGGTCGAGCTGCGGTCGCTGGGCCATCGGATCGCGACACGGCTGTGGCTTGACGATGGGCGCGACGAGGGCGAAGCGGTGTCGCGGGTGCGGGCGATGCTCGACCTCGATGCGGATCCGGAGGCGATCGCGGACGCGTTGGCGCGCGATGAGCTGATGCGCGAGCTGGTGGCGGAGGCGCCCGGCCGCCGGGTCCCCGGCTGCGCGGATCCGAACGAGATCGCGATCCGGGCGGTGCTTGGGCAGCAGGTGTCGCTGGCAGGCGCGGCAACGCTCGCGGGCCGGCTGGTCGCTGCGTACGGTGAGCCGCTGGCGCGGCCGATCGGCTCCGTCACGCATGCGTTTCCGTCGGCCGATGCGCTTGCCGACGGCGGGGCAATCGCGTCCGGCGCCGATGTGCTCGCCGGTGGGGCGGATACGGCCTGGGCGATGCCCGCCTCGCGCCAACGGGCCATTCGCGGCCTCGCCGCGGCACTTGCGTCCGGCGACGTGGTCCTCCATCCGGATGCCGACCGGCCCAAGGTCGAAGATCGGCTTCTCGCGCTTCCCGGCGTCGGGCCGTGGACTGCCAGCTACATCGCCATGCGCGCGCTTCGCGATTCAGACGCCTTCCTCGCCTCCGATCTCGGCGTCCGGCATGCGCTCGATCGGCTCGGCCTGGACTCACGGCCCGCCGCGGCCGAACAGCTCTCTCAGTCCTGGCGCCCCTATCGCGCCTACGCACTCCAACATCTGTGGGCGGTGGCCTCGTGATCTTCACAACTGTCGACAGTCCGATCGGCGAGCTCCTTCTGCTCGGCGAAGGCGACGTTCTGCATGGCCTCTACATGCAGGACGGTCGCAGGCCGATCCGCGTGCGGCCAACTTGGCAGCGCGACGACTCAGCCTTCCCGGAGGTCCGCAGGCAGCTCGACCAGTACTTCGCGGGCGAGCGCACGAGCTTCGATCTTCAGGTGCACCTCGGTGGCAGCGGCTTCCAGCGCGCCGTGTGGCATGCGCTGACGGAGATCCCGTACGGCGCGACGATCAGCTACGGCGAGCTCGCGCGCCGCATCGGCCGGCCGGAGCTCGCCCGCGCGGTCGGACGGCGAACGGCCAGAACCCGATCGCAGTGATCGTCCCCTGCCACCGCGTGATCGGCTCAAATGGAAAACTCGTGGGCTACGGCGGCGGGCTCGAGAACAAGCAGCTGTTGCTCGATCTCGAGCGCGGAATTGTGCCGCTGGCGCTGTAACCAAAGTGCTCTGACCCCTTTTGTTACAGGGTGTCTAGCTTTGCTTTGTCTTCGTCACTCAGCTTGATCGAGGCTGCGGCGACGTTCTCTTCCAGGTGCGCCACCTTTGACGTTCCTGGGATTGGCAGCGTGACCGGTGAGTGCGCCAGGAGCCAGGCGATTGCGATTTGGAAGCGGGAGGCGTCGTGTGCCCGCGCCACCTCGTCCAACGTCGCGGCGGCGTCCTCTCCTAGGTCGCCCGCTCCGAGTGGCCACCATGGGAAGAAGCCCAGGCCGTCTTCCTCGCACACCTTCAGGACCTTCTCGGAGGAACGCTCAACGACCGAATAACGGTTCTGCACTGATACGACTTCGACGATCCCCCGGGCAATCTCCAGCTCCGTGCGACCGACGTTGGAGACGCCCACGTGGCGGATCTTTCCCTCCGCCTTCAGCTCCGCCGCCGCGCCGACCGTCTCCTCGTAGGGCACGTTCGGGTCGACCGCGTGCAGCTGGTACAGGTCGATCCGGTCGAGCTTCAGCCGCCGCAGCGACGCCTCGCAGCACTCCTTGATCCGCTCGGGGCGCAGGTCTCGCGGCCAGTCACCCGGGCCGGTGCGGCGCAGGCCACCCTTCGTGGCGATCACCAGGTCCTCCGGGTACGGATAGAGCGCCTCGGCGATCAGGTTCTCCGACACCTCGGGCCCGTACGAGTCGGCGGTGTCAATCAAATTGACCCCTAGCTCGATACAGCGCTTCAGCACCCGGATCGCCTCGTCGTGGTCCTCAGGCGGCCCCCAGATGCCGGGCCCGGTGATCCGCATTGCGCCGTAGCCCATGCGGCAGACCTCCATGTCGCCGAGGTTGAACGTTCCGGCTGCTCGTGCGTCGCTCATGCCCCGAACCTACCGACCGGCCCTATCCTGCCCCGCCGTGGAGCGATGTGAGGTAATTGCGATCGGCGCAGGTCCCGCGGGCCTGGCAACCGCCGGCGCGCTGCGCCACCACGGCATCGCGGCCGTGGTCCTCGAGCGCGACTCGATCGGCGCCTCCTGGCGCAGGCACTACGACCGCCTGCATCTGCACACCGTGCGCTGGCTCTCGCACCTGCCCGGCTACAAGCTGCCGCGCCGCTACGGCAACTGGGTCTCGCGCGACAACGTCGTCGAGTACCTGGAGGACTACGTCCGCGTGCACGACCTCGACGTGCGGACCGGCGTAGAGGTCGAGACGCTCAAGCGCGACGGTGACGACTGGAACGTCGGCACGAGCAACGGAACGCTCACCGCCCCGCGCGTGGTCATCGCCACGGGCTACAACAGGCACCAGCACCTGCCCGACTGGCCCGGCCTCGCCACCTACGCCGGCGACCTGATCCATTCCGGCGATTACAAGAACGCGGAGCCATACGTCGGCAGGGCCGTGCTGGTCGTCGGCACCGGCAACTCGGGCGCTGAGATCTGCGTGGACTTGGTCGAGAGCGGCGCGGGGCACGTGCAAATGGCGGTGCGAACACCACCGACTGTGCTGCAGCGCGACGTGAAGGGCATGCCCGGCCAGGCGCTGGGCGTGCTCTTCCGTCACATGCCCGTGCCTGTGATGGACCGGCTGTGGCCGCGGATTCAGAAGACCGCCGTCGGCGACCTGTCCGAGTACGGACTGCCGCTGCCGCCGCCGGGTGTCTACTCGAAGTTCCTGCGCGACGACGTGACACCGATCCTCGACGTGGGGCTCGTGCCGATGCTGAAGCAGGGCAACGTCGAGATCGTCGCGGCTGTCGACAGCTTCGACGGCGCCGACGTGGTACTGGCCGACGGCTCGCGGATTCAGCCGGACGCCGTGATCGCAGGCACCGGCTTCAGGCGCGGCCTCGAGCCGCTGGTCGGCGGTCTTGGGCTGGTGGAGCCGGACAAGGGACGTCCGATCGTCCACGGGCCGGAGACGCATCCGAACGCGCCCGGCCTGCACTTCATCGGCTACACGAATCCGATCAGCGGGATGTTCCGGGAGATCGCGATCGACGCGCGCCGGATCGCGAAGACGGTCGCCAACCAGCGCACCGAGCACGCGGACGCGCGGGTCGGCTGACCCAGTCAAGCCTCTGTAGTACCCACTACCGGCCACCGTTTTAACCCGCTCCCGTGGGGAAATCCTCCGGACATGGGCACGGCGGAAGCACAAGCAGAAGCCCTCCCCTCGGGAGGCGACGCAGGACGCGTAATCACCAGCAACATCCCGGCTCGACTCGACCGGCTTCCCTGGTCGCGGTGGCACTGGCTCGTCGTCGTCGGGCTCGGCACGGTCTGGATCCTCGACGGCCTCGAGGTCACGATCGTCGGCGCGATCGCATCGCGCCTCTCCGAGAAGGACGCGCTCGGCATCTCCGCGTCACAGGTCGGCTTCGCCGCCACGCTCTATGTCATCGGCGCCTGTCTGGGCGCGCTCTTCTTCGGCTACCTCACCGACCGTCACGGTCGAAAGCTGCTCTTCATGATCACGCTCGGCGTCTACCTGGTGGCGACCGTGGCGACCGCCTTCGCCCCCACCTTCGCCTGGTTCGCGATCTGCCGTTTCTTCACCGGCGCTGGCATCGGCGGTGAGTACTCGGCGATCAACTCCGCGATCGACGAGCTGATCCCCGCGCGCGTCAGAGGCGCGACCGACCTGATGATCAACGGGTCGTACTGGATCGGCACGGCGATCGGCGCCGCGATGTCGATTGTGCTGCTCGACAAGAGCATCTTCGGCGCCGACGTGGGCTGGCGGCTCGCCTTCGGCATCGGCGCAGTCCTCGGCGTCGCCATCTTGATCGTGCGCCGCATGGTCCCCGAGAGCCCGCGCTGGCTGATGATCCACGGCCGCGAGAAGGAAGCCGAGGAGGTGGTGACCGACATCGAGCAGCAGGTGAGCGAGTCGACCGGCGAGCAACTGCGCGAGCCAAAGCGCGAAATCAAGGTGCGCCAGCGCCACTCAATCGGCTTCGGGACGATCGCGAAGACCGTCTTCAAGGTCTACCCGCGCCGGACGGTGTATTGCCTGTCGCTGTTCATCGGGCAGGCGTTCCTCTACAACGCGATCTTCTTCACCTATGCGCTCGTGCTGTCGACCTTCTACAAGGTCGACTCGGCCAAGGTCGGGCTCTACCTGATTCCATTCGCAATCGGCAACTTCCTCGGGCCGGTGCTGCTCGGGCGCCTCTTCGACACGGTCGGCCGCCGCAAGATGATCTCGGCCACCTACATCCTGTCGGGCGTCCTGCTGTTCATCACGGCGCTGCTGTTCAAGGCCGGGACGCTCACAGCGACGACGCAGACGATCGCCTGGTGCGTGATCTTCTTCTTCGCTTCGGCTGGGGCCAGCTCGGCTTACCTAACGGTGTCGGAGGTCTTCCCGATGGAGACACGGGCGCTCTGCATCGCGTTCTTCTACGCCGTCGGCACCGGCCTGGGCGGCGCGGTCGGACCTTTGCTGTTCGGCGCGCTGATCAACACGGGGCACGTCACCCCGGTCTTCTGGGGCTACACGCTCGCGGCGTTCTTGATGGCTGCTTCGGGCATCGTCGCCGCCTTCCTGGCGGTCGATGCGGAGCAGAAACCGCTCGAGGAGATCGCGACGCCGGTCACCGCCGCGGAGGCGGAGGTGGTCACTGGTGGCGAGGGGATCCCGGCGGAGCAGGCGCAGGCGGACGAGCCGTCGACGGAACGGCCGCGCGAGGAGCGGCCGCCGGTCCCGGCCGGCACAGCACCCGCACGCGCCCGTGGCGCGTACCGATTCGGACGCGGCAGTTCGCAGGGCTGGTCTCCGTACGCGTCATACTCGACGGCGGCGGTCGATGACGACGTGCGCGAGCAGGTAGACGCCATCACGCAGACACTCAAGGAGCACGGGACGATGCCGCGGATGCTGCTCAGGCAGCGCGTCAACGCGCGGACATGGGGTCCGGGGTGCTTCCAGAAGGCGTTGTCGGAGGGGACCAAGGCCGGTGTCGTCAGGCGCGTGGGGCGCAACAGCTACGCCCTCTCCGACGACGCGGGGCAGCAATCCGGTGTGCCGTTTGTCAGCGGACGAGAAGAAACAAACCAGCGCGGGTAAGTTCCCCGACATGCGTGTCTTCCGCCGTTCCGACGGAAGGCGCCTTCCGGCAGGGGCAATGGCACAGCTGAGGGCGGCCAGCGCGACTCGCCTGCGCGAGCAGGCACGGGCCGCGCGCCGCCGCGCGGCTCTGCTGCTGCCGCTGGTGGTGGGCGTCATCCTGCTCAACCGCTACCGCATGAGCCTGTTCCACGTGGACGAGCCGGTACGGCTCGCCTGTGCCGTCGCGCTGGTCGGACTGGGCGCCTGGTTCGCGCGCGACCTCGGCCGCGCGGTCGGCCCCGTGCTGAGCAAGCGCATGGACCAGGGGACTGCCGGGACGATCGGCTTCCTCATCCGGCTGGGGCTGCTGATAGCGGCCACCATCCTCGCGCTGCACATCGCCGGGCTGACGCCGCGCACGCTGGCGGTCGGCGGGGCGGTCACGGCCATCGTCCTGGGTCTCGCGGCCCAGCAGACGATCGGGAACATCTTCGCCGGCCTGTTGATCCTGAGCGTGCAGCCGTTCCGCGTGGGTGAGCGGGTCCGGTTCCAGGGCGGAGGTCTCGCTGGTGTGCTGGAGGGCACGGTCACTCAGCTCGGGCTGCTGTATGTGACGCTCACCGACGGCAAGGACGTGATCCTGGTGCCCAACAACACGGTCGTCTCCTCGGCGATCGTGCCGCTGCGCCAGCCCGGCAGCGTGGACGTGCGTGCGCGGCTGCGTCCGGGCATCAAGCCCAGCGAGGTGCAGCGGATAATCGAGGAGACGGTGCAGATACCGACGCGCGACCGCCCGCAGATCGAACTCGAGGAGATCGACGACACCGAGGTGGTCATGCGGATCACCGCGACGCCGGAGACGGAAGCCGATGGGCCGAAGCTGGCGGACGAGGTGCTGGCGGCGGTCGACGCGGCGACGCACGCGACGAACGGCAAGGGCTAGTCGCGCCTGATCCGCCAAGCGACTCCCGCCGTACGGACCGGTATGCGCTGGGCTTGGCCGTGAAGGTGCTCGGCGAGGGCCGCAAGGCATGCCTAGCCGCTCAGCGTCAGCAGATCGCCGTCGACCACCAGCTCGACGGACAGCGTCTTGTAGCCGACGGAGTCGAAAAGCACCGTCATCTGGCCCTCGTCGTAGCGCTGTACCGCGCCCTCACCCCACTGAGCATGCGTCACCCGCGCGCCGACCTGGAACGGCACGTCTGCTGCGGATGACTCGCCACGTCCCGCGTCGCAGTTGTCGCAGTTGCCACACGGGTCCGGGTACTCCTCGCCGAAGTAGCTGAGGATGAACTGGCGACGACACCCGTCATGTTCGGCATAGGCGCGCATCATCTCTACGCGCGAGCGATCGAAGGCGTGGCGCTCCTCCTCTGCTTCCGCTGCGCGCTGCACCGCGTCCTCGAGTTCCTCGCTGCCGCAGCCGGGAGCGACCTCACCGCTGGACAGAGCTTCGAGGGCGCCAGCCTCCTCGAGGCGCGTGACCGCGCTGGCGAGTCTCGTTTCGGACAGGTCGAGCTCGTCGCGGATGACCGCGGGCTCGACCGGGCGGCCCTTCTCGAAGACCGTGTCGGCAACCGACTGGAGGACGTCCACGCCGAGCGCGCCTCCGGCGAAGAAGCGCCGCAGGCCCAGGTCCTCCGGCCGATAGAAGAGCAGCGCTCGCGCCGGCTCCCCGTCGCGGCCCGCGCGGCCTAGCTCCTGGTAGTAGGAGTCGACCGAGTCCGCTACGTCGAAGTGGTGGACGAAGCGGATGTTCGGCTTGTCGATGCCCATGCCGAACGCCGTCGTGGCGACGATGACATCCAACTTGTCATCCATGAAGTCGTTCTGGATCTGGTCGCGCCGCTTGGAACCCATCCCCGCGTGGTACGCGGTGGCGCCGACCGCCTCGGCCAGGTGCTCGGCGGACTTGCGCGTGGCGGCGTAGACCAAGCCTGGCTTGTCGGCGGCCTGCGTCGTGTCGACGAGCGCGCGCCGCTTGTGCGCCTCGTCGTGGAAGTGCTCAACCCCAAGCCAGATGTTCGGGCGGTCGAAGCCGCGCACGACGACCAGCGGGTCGCGCATGTTCAGCCGCTCGACGATCTCCTCGCGCACGGGCGGCGACGCCGTCGCCGTCAGCGCCAGCACCGTCGGGTGGCCCATCTCCGCGACGAAGGCGCCCAGGCGCAGGTAGTCGGGCCTGAAGTCGTGCCCCCACTCCGAGATGGAGTGAGCCTCGTCGACCACGATCAGCGACGGCCCGGCCGCGCGCATCTGCTCGAGGACGTCGTGGTTGGCCAGCTGCTCGGGCGCCAGGAACAGGTACTCCAGCTCGCCCTCGCTGAATTCCTCGAGCGCCTCGCGCTTCTCGCCCTCCGCCTCCCCCGAGTTCACGCCGGCCGCCTCGCCGGGCACGCGCTCCTCGATCGCCTCGACGCGGTCGCGCTGCAGCGCGATCAGCGGCGAGATCACGACGGTGACGCCGGGCTTGATGAACCCGGATATTTCGTAGATGGCGGACTTGCCGGACCCGGTCGACATGACGACGAGCGTGTCCCGCCCGTCCAGCACGGACTCGATCGCCTCGCGCTGTCCTGGTCGGAGCGCCTCGAAGCCGAACGTCTCTCGAGCAACGGCCTCGATCGAGGGACTCGACATACAGAGGTGCGAGTTCCCCGACCCGTGTGTTGTTACACGGGGGGGACTGTCCCCCTTTTGTCACGGGGTTAGAAGACGTGCTGCTCCAGCCAGCCGCTCGCGTAGAAGGCGAGGAAGAGGGGGACCAGCGCGTACATCAGCCACGAGACCTCGCGTGCCTTGCCCTTTGCGACCTTTACGACTACGTGGCCGATCACGCCGAAGCCTATGCCGGCTGAGATCGAGAACGTCAGTGGGATTCCGGCTATCAGCAGGAAGGCTGGGAATGCGACCTCGGGGTCGGTCCAGTCGATCACCTGCACCAGGCGCATCATCATGTAGCCGACGATCACCATCGCCGGCGCGATCGCCGGGTGAATGAACACTCCCTTCGCCACCTGCACGTCCTGGCCCACGAGGCCCATGACCGGCACGAAGAAGATCGCGAGCGCGAACAGGAGTCCCGTGACGACCGAGGCGAGTCCGGTGCGGGCACCCTCCTCGACACCGGCGCCGCTCTCGACGTAGGTCGTGACCGACGACACGCCCATCGTGCCGCCCAGCGCCGCCGCGGCCGAGTCGACCATCAGCACGGGGCCGATGCGCGGCAGCTCGCCCTTCTCGTCGACCGCGCCGGCCGCTTCGCCGAGGCCGTAGGCCGTACCGAGCGTGTCGAAGAAGTCCGTCATGAACAGCGAGAAGATCACAGGGATCAGCGCCAGCGTGAGCGCGTCACCGATGTGCGACAGCGAATCGCCGATCGTCGAGAAGTCGCTCGAGTTCGGCCAGTGCGCGACCGCGTTCGGCCAGTCGAGGACCCCGAAGACCATCCCGACGAAGGCGGATGTCGCGACGCCGATCAAGAGCGCCCCCCGAACCCCGCGCACCGCCAGCGCCCCCGCCACGAAGATGCCGAGCAGCGCGATCTCGGCGGGCCCCGTCGTCAGGTCACCCAGCCCGATGCCAGTCGCGGGGTTGTTGACGACGATGCCCCCCTCGCGCAGGCCGACGAGGGTGATGAACAGCCCGATGCCGACGCCGATCGACAGCTTGAGCGAGTTCGGGATGGCGCGCATGACGGCCTCCCGGGCCCCGACCGCGACCAGCACCACCGCAACGAGTCCCTCGATGACAACGACCGCCATGCCTGTCTGCCACGGCAGGTGACGGCCGAGGATCACGTCGAAGGCCACGACCGCGTTCAGACCCAGGCCTGACGCCAGCGCGAACGGGTAGTTCGCGATCAGACCCATCGCGAGCGTTGCGATCGCGGCGGCCAGCGCCGTAGCGGTCGCCACCGCATTGAACGGCAGTCCGGCCGCTGACAGGATCGCCGGGTTGACGAACAGGATGTACGACATCGTCAGGAACGTGCTGAAGCCGCCGAGCGCCTCGATCCGCAGCGAGGAGCCGCGCTCGCCGTAGCGGAAAAAGCGATCCAGGAAAGAGGGCCTCGTACCGGTTCTGGTGGTCTCTGCCGGGGCGCTCATTCGGCGGTCGGCTCGGCGTTCATTGAGCGCAGATTGCTATCGCAAGTTCGTTTAGGACGCGTTTATCCCCAAATGGCATCGTCGATCGCGGTGACCAGCCTCGCGGCCGCCCTGTCCGCGCAAATTCGCGGCAGATCCACCTCGGGAAGGGCCTCGACGACCTAAGCCGTTCCGCCCTGAAGCCCTGTGCGTGAGCTAACCGCTTGCGCCCCCGGAGTGGGATCCGGTAGGTCGCGAGGCTGAATAAACCGTGCCGGCTCAGGCGTCCCACTCGGACGTGATCGCCCGCAGCTCCGCCTCGAGCCGGTTGCGCCGCTTCCGCAACTCGACCACGCGCATGGCCAGCGGTCCGAGCCCGTCGAGGTTGAGTGAGCCGAGGCTGGCGGATGCCCCGCGGCCCATCAGCGCATCGAGCTCTTCACACGCCCGCCCGAGCAATCCGTTGCAGTTCGTCAGCTCCAGGCGCTTCTCCTGGGCGATCCGCATCCCTGCAGGTCCCACAAGCGGGATGTACCCGCTGTGAGGGCCGGTCTATCTTCGCGCGCCCGCCCGCTCGCGCTCGTTGCGAATGAGCGCGTCGATGACGACGGCGATCAGCAGGACAGCACCGGTGATCATGAACTTGTCGGACGACTGCAGGCCGAGCAGGTCCATGCCGTTCGAGATCGAGCCGATCACCAGAGCACCGAGCAGCGCGCCCCAGACCGAGCCGCGGCCGCCGAACAGCGAGGTGCCGGCGATGACCGGGCCCGCGATCGCGAGCAGCAGCAGGTCGGAGCCGCCCGAGGACTGGTTGACCGCCTGCAAGCGCGAGGCGCCGAGGATGCCGCCGGCGGCCGCGAACATCGAGGCCAGGACGAATACGGTTATGCGCAGTCTGCGAACGGGGATGCCGGCGCGCCGTGCGGCCTCCGCGTTGCCGCCGACCGCGAACAAATGCCGGCCCCAGGTGATGCGCTCGGTGATGAACACGAACAGCGCACAGAAGCCGACCAGGATCAGACCCGCAAGCGGAACGCCGCGGTCCGATGTCAGGACGGCAACGGCCCCGATCGCGCCGACCGCGACGGCGGCCACGCGGATGATGTAGCCCAGGATCGGCGGCGGCGCGAGGCCCGCCCGTGTACGGCGGACGCGTTCGAGGAATCCCGAAGCCGCATAGGCCGCGATCACCAGCGCGGTGAGGATCCACGAGAAGGTGTCGCCATAGAAGGTGCCCGTGAGACCGAGGATCGTCGGGTTGGTGATGTTGATGGTGCCCGTGTCTCCCAGCACTCTCAGCAGGGCTCCCTGCCATGCCAGCAAGCCGGCGAGCGTGACCACGAACGATGGGATCCCGAACTGCGTGACGAAGAAGCCGTTGAGCGCGCCAATCGCCGCGCCGACGGCGATGGCGGCGGCCATCGCCGGGATCGGCCCCCAGCCGTGCTTGACGTTGAGTACCGCCATCACAGCCGCGCAGAGACCGCTCACGGCGCCGACCGAGAGGTCGATCTCCCCGAGCAGCAAGATGAGCGTGACCCCAATCGAGATCATGCCCACCGCCGAGATCTGCAGCACCAGGTTGGTGAGGTTGAAGGCGGTGAGGAAGTTGGAGTTCTGGGTCTGGAAGATGATCCAGATCAGCGCGAGGACGATGAGAACGCGCAGGGAACCCAGCCGCGCGAGGATCGCCAGCGGCCCGCCGGAGAAGATGCCCTCCGTGGAGACCTGGTCGAAGCCCGACTGCTGCTCGGGCGCCCCCGTCTCCTCGGCAGCGACTCCGGGTTGGTCGGTTGTGGTCTCGCCCTTGCCCGTCTCGATTTCGGTCATCGAACCTGACTCGCTCCTGTGATCGCGGCGACGACCTCGTCCTGACTGGTCTTCGCGGTCTCGAAGGTTGCCACTCTGCGGCCAAGACGCAAGACGATTATTCGATCCGCCACCTCGAAGACGTCGAGGACGTTGTGGCTGATCAGCACGACGCCCAGGCCGCGCTCCTTCAAACGGAGGATGAGATCGAGCACCTGGCGAGTCTGAGCTACGCCGAGCGCCGCCGTCGGCTCGTCCAGCATCACGATCTTGGCCTCGCCGAGCATCGCGCGAGCGATCGCCACGGTCTGGCGTTGGCCGCCGGAAAGCGAGGCCACTTCGGTGCGCACACTGCGCAGCGTCCGCACCGCCAGCGACTTCAAGAGATCCACCGAATGCTGCTCCATCTCGATCTCGTCGAGCGTCCGGACCGTTGCGCCGACGCCGTCCTCGATTGCCTCCTTGCCGAGGTAGAGGTTCGCGACCACGTCCAGGTTGTCGCACAGCGCCAGGTCCTGGTAGACGGTCGCGATGCCCTGCCTGGTGGCGTCCTGTGGCGTGTTGAGGTTGATCGACTCGCCGCTCCACGAGGCCTCGTACTCGTCGCCGGGCTGGATACCGGCGATGGCCTTGATGAGGGTGGACTTGCCGGCTCCGTTGTCGCCAACGAGGGCGACGACCTCACCGGCGTGAACTTCGAAGTCCACGTCGGTGAGGGCCTCCACCGCCCCGAACCGCTTTGTCACTCCCTTTAACTGCAGGAGCGGGTGGTCCGAGGCGGCTGTAGCGGAGGCTGTCGTCATCCCTGCGGTCTCCTTTTTTGGTTCCTACTGAATGCCGAACTTCGCGCAGGCGGACTTGTAGGCGCCCGTGCAGATCTGCGACGGCTTCCAGTAGCCATCCTTGATGACCGTGCTCTTGACCTTGTCAGCGGTGACCGGGGTAACCGGCAGCTTCAGGGTCGGCACGTTGACCTTGCCGTTGTTCTCCGTGGCGGACGCGCCCGAGGGCTTCTTGCCGTTGGCGAGGTCGACCGCCCACGTGGCGGCCTGGTCGGCGAGCGGCTTGATCGGCTTGTAGACCGTCATGTACTGGTCGCCGGCGAGAATCCGCTGGATACCCGCGACCTCGGCGTCCTGACCCGTGCTCGGGATCGTCTTCGGGTCGATGCCCGCTGACTTCATGGCCGCAATCGCGCCGCCGGCGGTTCCGTCGTTGGCGGCGTAGACGCCAACGAAGTTGCCCTTGCCGACTGCCGTGATCGCCTGCTCCATCTCACTCTGAGCCTTGTCAGGCGACCAGTCCGGAGTGTCGTACTCCTTCGCGACCTTGAAGCCGCTGCTGTCGATGACCGAGTGTGCGCCCTGCTTGAACAACTTCGCGTTGTTGTCCGTAGGGGCACCGTTGATCATGATGATGTTGCCCTTCTTGCCGTCCTTCTTGAGCTTGTCGATGAGCGCGGTGCCCTGCGCCTTGCCCACGGCCGGCGAGTTGAACTCGATGTAGTAGTCCGGCTTCGAGTTCAGGAGCAGGCGGTCATAGCTGATCACCGGCACCTTCTTGGCGTTGGCCTGGTTGACGATCGCTGCCGCGGCGGCGCCGTCGACCGGGTCGAGCACCATGACCTTGACGCCCTGCGTCAGAGCGGCCTCAGCCTGCTGCTGCTGCTTGGACGCGTCCTGGTCGGCATTCGAGTAGACGATCGAGCAACTCGAGCAGAGCGCCTTGACCTTCTGCTCGAAGAGCGGCCGATCCTGGGTCTCGTAACGAGCTGTCTTCGATTCGGGCAGCAAGAAGGCGATCTTGCCGCCCTTGCCGCTGCTTGACGATGCCCCCGAGGACGACCCGCTGGTCGAACTCGAGCTGTTGTTGCTGCTGCCACAGGCAGCGAGCAACAGCGCCGCGGCCACCAGGCACACGACGGAAAGTCCAAACTTCTTCATGGGGTATTGCCTTCCTCGCACCAGCTGAACAAGAGGTTGATGTGCGGTCACCCTAAACACCTGTACGGGTCCGCACAACCGGGAACCGACACGGCCCGGCGCCGAGCTTCGTACGGATGCGAGCATTCGACGTCGTAACCGATCCCCCTCGTTGAGAGAGCATTACGGATGGCAGCCGAATTGACAAGTCTGGGCCTCAAGGTTGGCGTCTCCGGCTACGGCATCGCGGGCGCGGTCTTCCACGCTCCGCTGATCGAGGCCGTCGACGGACTCGAGCTGGCGGCGGTGATGACACGCTCGGACGAGCGGGCGGCGCAGGTGCGTGAGGCCCACCCGGGCGCCCGGGTGGTCGCGTCGGTTGGGGATCTGCTCGACGGGATCGAGCTATTGGTCGTGGCATCGCCCAACTCGACGCACGTGGAGCTGGCGCTGGCCGGGCTGGAGCGCGGCCTGCACGTGGTCGTGGACAAGCCCATGGCGGTGACTGCTGCGGACGCGCGTCGGATGGCCAAGGCGGCGGACGGTCGCCTGACCGTGTTCCACAACCGGCGCTGGGACGGCGACTTCATGACGGTGCAGCGGCTCGTGCGCGACGGAGAGCTGGGCCACGTCACGCGCTTCGAATCGCGCTTCGAGCGCTTCCGGCCGCAGATCAAGGAGGGCTGGCGCGAGGAGGCCGACGCTGCCGTCGGCGGCGGCGCGCTGCTGGACCTCGGCCCGCATCTGGTCGACCAGGCGCTGCACCTGTTCGGCCCGGTGGACTCGGTCTATGGCGAGGTGTTGACGCGGCGTCCGGAGGCGAAGGTGGACGACGACGCCTTCATCGCGCTCCGGCACGCGGGCGGTCAGATCTCGCACCTTTGGATGAGCGCGATCGCGCCGCTGCACGGGCCGCGCTTCCGCGTAAGCGGGCTGGCAGCCGGGTTCGCATGCGACGGGCTCGACCCGCAGGAGCCCCAGCTGCGCGACGGGATGCGGCCGAGCGATCGCGCCTTCGGCGAGGCTCCACCAGGGCGCATCGTCGGAGAGGACGACGAGCGGCCGGTCGAGCTGGAACGTGGCAACTACGTCGCCTACTACGAGCGCGTGCGCGACTGGGTGCGGGGTGATGGCGCGCCGCCCGTCGATCCGTGGGACGGCGTGCGCGTGCTCGAGATCCTCGAAGCCGCGCGGCGCGGATGACCCTCGTCCTCGAGCCACTCGACATCGCACACGTCGCCCCGCTGCGGGCGCTCCACCAGCAGCCTGGCGTCTCCAAGTGGTGGGGCCCGATGGAGCCGGACTTCCCATTCGACGAGGCCGAGTCCACGCGCTTCGCAGTGGTCGTCGACGGCTCCGTCGCAGGCCTCGTCCAGTACGGCGAGGAGAAGTGGCCCGAGAACCGCCACGCGTGGATCGACATCTTCGTGGGCGACGACTACGCCGGACGCGGGATCGGCACCGAGGTGGTGCGTCAGGTGCTCCGAATGCTGCTGGAGGAGCGCGGCCACCATCGGATCACGATCGACCCCGCGGTCGAGAACGGCGCAGCGATCCGCTGCTACGAAAAGGCCGGCTTCCGCCGCGTCGGCGTGCTGCAGCGCGCCTACCGCGAGGCGTGGTCGGGCGGGTGGCGTGACGAGCTGCTCATGGAACTGGTGGTCGTCTGAACCGGCACGCCGCCGGCGAGCGTCTGTAGGACCACGCAGTAGCGCTCGGTCAACTCGATCAACTTCGCGAACTGCGCGTCGTCGGCATCGTGCTCCAGGTCGAACGAGAGCCGGATCGAGCGGAAGCCGACCGGCACGGTCTCTTCCTTGGCGATGCCGAGCGTGCCGCGGAAGTCCAGATCGCCCTCCGCCCGGACGCTCCCGCCGACCTCTATGCCGAGCGCCGTGGCCACCGAAGTGAGCGTCACACCGGCGCAGGCCACCAGCGCCTGCAGCAGCATGTCGCCCGAGCAGGCGAGCATGCCGGTACCGCCAGTGGCGGGGTGCAGTCCGGCCTCCACGAGCGCGCGCCCCGTGGCCACCGAGCAGGCAATGTTCTCCTCGTCGAGCGCTCCCTCGGCCTTCAGCGTGACGACGGCCGCCCCGGGCTCCGCCCGGTAGCGCTCCTTCAGCGGAGCTTGCAGCTCCCGCAGTTCGACCCTGTCCATGCCCTCGATCCTCTCAGACGTAACGGATTCGTTGCCCCGGCAGTCGAACCACCGTGACAGGATGCCCCCGATGGCCACGGCCCGGGAAATGCGGCTGTCCGACGCCGAGATCGTCGAGGCGCTCAAGCGCGGCGACGAGGCAGTGTTCGCTCAGCTGGTCGATGCCTGGAGCCCGAGCCTGATGCGGATGGCCCGGATGTTCGTGCGCGACCGCGCGGTTGCCGAGGAAGTCGTGCAGGAGACGTGGCTCGCGGTCGTGCGCGGGATCGATCGCTTCGAGGGCCGCTCGAGCCTGCGGACCTGGGTCTTCCGGATCCTGATGAACACGGCGAAGACGCGTGGCCAGCGCGAGGCACGCTCGGTCCCGTTCTCGGCGGCGGCGCATGACGACGAGCCGGCGGTAGACCCCGACCGCTTCCTCGACGCGGACCACCGCTGGGCGGGCGGCTGGATGCTCGGCCCGAGCGAGTGGCAGACGCCCGAGGAGGAGCTGCTCGGAGCGGAGGCGCGCCAGGTGATCCTGGACGCGATCGACGAGCTGCCCGAGTCACAGCGCGTGGTGATCACCATGCGCGACGTCGAGGGCTTCCCGCCCGACGAGGTCTCGGAGGCGCTCGGCATCACCGACGGCAACCAGCGCGTGCTGCTGCACCGCGCGCGTTCGAAGGTGCGTGCTGCGATCGAGGCACACCTCGGCGCGATCGAGCCGAACCGGGCGGCGCTGGAGCCCTCATGAACTGCAGCGAACTCGTAGAGCTCGTGACGCATTACCTCGAGGGCGAGCTGCCCAGCGACGACACGCGGCGCTTCGATGAGCACATCGACGCCTGCGTGTGGTGCGAGCGTTACCTCGAGCAGATGAAGACGACGATCACCACCGTCGGGCGCCTGGACGAGGAATCGATCTCGCCCGAGGCCCGCGACACGTTGCTGCGCGCGTTCAGGGACTGGACCGCCGGCGAGCAACCTCTTCCTTGATCGCCGGCACGACGTCGTGTGCGAGCCGCTCGAGCTCGTGGGTGTCGGGCGGCGAGAAGATGAAGCTGTCGAAGCCGAGGTCGAAGGCGAAGTCGGCGATTTGTTCAGCGGCGGGTGGCTCGTCACTGAGCAGGTTGTAGACGCGGCGGATCTGCGTCGGGTCGCGACCCTCGGCCTGGGCGGCGTCGTCGACTCGCTTCATCGCTTCCGGCACCTGATCCGGCGGCAGGTAGGACTGCGACGGGATCCAGCCGTTGGCCAGAGCCCCGGTGATGCGCAGCATTCGCGGCTTGTAGGCGCCAATCCAGATGCCGATGTCGTGCGCGGGCGGCGGACCCTCGAACTTCCCCTCCCCCTTCCAGAAGTCGCGTAGCTCGAAGATCGCCTGCTCGAGCGCGTCGACCGACTGCTTCGGCGAAAGGTTGCGGCCGCCCATCGCCTCGATCCCCTCCCAGAACGCACCGGCGCCCAGGCCGAGCTCGAAGCGGCCGCCCGACAGCAGGTCCAGCGTCGCCGCGGCCTTGGCCATCATCCGCGGCGGCCGCAGCGGCAGGTTGGCCACGTCCGGGAAAACCGAGACGCGGTCGGTCTTCGACAGGACGAATGCCATCAGCGCCCACGTGTCGAGGAAGCGGCGCTGGTACGGGTGGTCCTGGATCCCGACCAGGTCGAAGCCCGCTTCGTCGGCCACTCTTGCCATATGCAGGGTGTCCTGGGCAGAATCCGCCCGAGGGGACGGGAAAATGCCGAAGCGCAGCGGGTGGTCGTAGTCCATGATTCGGGCTAACCTCTCGTTGAGTACGCAACGAATGTTATGAACCTGAGCGCCTGCACAGACGAGTCAGCGGTCCGCACCTGGATTCGCTTCCTCGCCACCCACTCGGCCATAACGCGCGAACTGGAAGCCCGTCTGATGGGCGCGCACGGGCTCACGTTGTCGGACTATGACGTGCTGGTGCAGCTGGCGCGAGCGCCGGAGCGGAAGCTGCGCAACATCGAGCTTGCGAAGGCCGTGGTCCTGACGCGATCGGGGGTGACGCGGCTGGTGGACGGGCTCGAGAAGGACGGGCTTGTCGCACGGGCGTCGTGTCCGTCGGACAAGCGCGGGAGTTTTGTGGCTTTGACGCCGGAGGGCGCACGTCGCCTTCGGGAGGCAGCCACGACGCATCTGGATGGCGTCCGTGAGTTATTCGTTGAACGACTCGGCCAAGCGGGGCGGGAGCAGATGGATGAGTTGCTCGCTTCGTTGCCCGGTGGCGCGGAATGCGTCAAGCAGCGGGCGTGCCTGGCTGATCCGGACGCGCTGGAAATCGCCTAAGCGTCCTGCCTAGATCACCCTATGGGTGGCTAGAACAGGACGCTTGCAGCGAAATTCGCGGATTACGCCGCGTCGCGGAGCGCGGCGAGGCTGTCGTTGTCGGCCAGCCGCCGCAGCGCCTGCTCTTCGAGCTGACGCGTCCGCTCGGCGGAGATGCCGAGCTGCTTGCCGGCGTCGCGCAGGCTGAGGGCGGTTCCGCCGCGCAGCCCGTAACGAAGCTCGAGCACGTCGCGCTCGCGCTCGTGAAGAACGCCCAGCGCCGACTCGATCTCGGTGGACACCGACTCCTCGACCGCCTGCTCCTCAGGACCGGCGATCTGGCTTGCCATCAGGTCTCCGAAAGCCGTCTCCGAACCGTCGCCGACCGGCTGGTCGAGGCTGGCGACGACATCGGACAGCGTCCGGACGTCGGCAACCTCTTCGGGCTCGAGCTCGACTGCCTCGGCCAGCTCCTCGATCGTGGGCTCACGACCCAGACGGACGGTGAGATCACGCTCGGCGCGTGCGACCTTGCGCTCGCGCTGACCGACGTGCGCCGGAAGCCGGATCGCACGGCCGGTGTTGGCCAGGCCGCGCTGGATCGCCTGACGGATCCAGAGCGTGGCGTAAGTCGAGAACTTGAAGCCCTTGCGCCAGTCGAACTTCTCGGCGGCGCGGATCAGGCCCACGATCCCCTCCTGGATGAGGTCGTGGAACGGCAGACCCTGCCCGCGGTAGCCGCGGGCCACGTGGATCACTAGCCGCAGGTTCGAAGTGATCATCCGATCCTTCGCATCGAGGTCGCCGCGCTCGATGCGCTTGGCGAGCTCGATCTCCTCTGCGGCCGTGAGCAGCGGATACTTGGCAGCCTGCTGGAAGAAGAGCTTGAGCGACTCGAGGTCGCCGGCCAGCTCCTCCTTCTTGTGGTCCACGGGCGCAGGCGCGTCATGCAGGCGCTCGATCTCTCGGCGCTCGGCGGCCTTCCCGCGGCGCACGCCGCGTCGGAATCCGTGCTGCTGCTCAGTCTTGCGGTTCGTCTCTATCCCTTTCTTTCTCATAAGAGGCTTGGCTATAAGACACGAGTCCCATAAAGCCTTACTAATAGTCAGACCCGATAAACGCGCTGTTGTTACGCGTGCGCCGCATGTGTGTCACAACTCACAGAGGCGGCACCATCGTCCCAACGAGAACGGTGACGCTCTCCAAAAGGACTACGGGTAACCGGGCCCACGCGGATCAACCCTCTTTCGAGTGGCTGTTGCGTACGCAACATTTTACACGGTTCGCGCCGCCGATGCAAGGCGGGAATCAGGCGAAATGCAGCTCGTCGCCCGCATCCGCCTCGCGTTCGACCACATCACAAGCCGGGCAGTACCACGCTGCCTCCAGAGGAGACCCGCAGACCGAGTGTCTCATGGGTTCGACATCTGTGCGGTGTCGTCCTGCCCAGTCCGCGAGGAGTCTTAACGCGCCGGCAAGCTCGGCGGCCGCCTGGCTGAGCTCGTACGAGTAGCGGGCGGGGCGGCTCGAGTAGGGCTCGGCGGCCACGAGCCCCTCCTCCTGGAGGGCGCGCAGGCGCTGGGTGAGCACGTTGGTCGCGATGCCCGGAATGGCCTCCTGGAGATCCGCGAAGCGGCGCGGACCGTCGAGCAGGGCGGCGACGAGGAGGAGTGTCCAGCGGTCCCCGACGGCGCTGAGCGCCTGGTCGAGGGCTTCGACGACGGACGCGCGCGCTGCCGCGGGTGCGGCGAGCGGCGCGGACGCGGCTACGGCAGCGGCTTCAGGATGGGCGGGCATATGGTCATGGTACAGTGACTTGCGATTTGCAAGTAACGAGGGAGTGCAAATGCCTGCAGTAGCTGAAGCATCGGAACTGATCGCCAAGGCGGCCGCTGAGGCCGGCCCCGCCGTCGTTGGGCTCGGCCCCGGGTGGCGCGGTGGCTCTGGAATCGTCATCGCCGACGGGCGCGTCCTGACGGCGGCCCATAACCTGCGCCGGGAGCATCCGGGCGTTGTCTTCGCGGATGGCCGTCGCGAGCGCGCCGAGGTGCTCGGGGTCGATCGCGACCTCGACCTGGCGGTTCTGGCCGTGGACACGGGCGGGATTGCCCCGCTCGAGCCTGGCGCTGAGGCGCCGTCGATCGGAGCGGTGGTCGTCGGCCTCGCCCGGCCGGGTGGCCGCGCGCTTCGCGTGACGCACGGCTTCGTCTCGACCGACCAGCGTGTCGGCCGCGGCCCGCGGGGCCGCCGCGTGCCTGCCGTCGAGCACACCGCCCCGCTCCCGCGCGGGGCGTCCGGCGGCCCGCTGCTGGACGCCGACGGGCGTTTGATCGGCGTCAACGTGATGCGCTTCGAGGGCGGCCTGATCATTGCGGTCGACACCGTCGCGCTCGCCGGCGAGATCGAGCGGCTTGGCCGCGGCGAGGCGCCGACGCGGCGCCGCCTGGGCGTGGCCGTCGCGCCGCCGCACGTGGCGCGTCGGCTGCGACGGTCGGTCGGGTTGCCGGATGCGACGGGCGTTCTGGTCCGCGCGGTCGAGGACGACTCGCCCGCGGCGCGCGCCGGCTTGGAGCGAGGCGATCTGCTGATCGAGCTGAACGGAAAGCCGCTCGAAGCGGTGGACGACCTGTACGCGGCGCTCGACGGCCCAGGCGCGGATGCGCTGGAGCTGACCGTGCTGCGCGGCACCGACCAGCGCGCCGTGCGCATCGAGTTCGGCGAGAGCACGGTCGTATGAACGCACGAGCGGAGGAGCGGCGGCCATGAGCGCCATCACTGACACGGAGGCGCTCGACGCCTATTCGCGCGTCGTCATCTCGGCCGCCGAGCGGGTCTCCCCTTCGGTTACGAACCTTCGCGTCACGCGGCGCACTCGCTCCGGTCGCATGCCGGCAGGCGCCGGCAGCGGCGTGGTCCTGACGAGTGACGGCTTCATCCTGACCTCGGCTCACGTGGTTGCCGGACCTGGGCGCGGCGGCCGCGCCGCGCTGACCGACGGGCGCGAGCTTTCGTTCCAGGTGATCGGCGCAGACGCGTTCTCCGATCTCGCCGTGCTCCGTGCCGATGCCGACGACCTTGCGGCCGCCGAGCTTGGCGACGCGGAGGCGCTCAAGGTCGGACAGCTCGTCATCGCGGTTGGGAACCCGCACGGATTCGAGAGCTCGGTGACGGCCGGCGTGGTCTCGGCGCTCGGGCGATCCCTGCCTGCTCGGAGCGGTCGCACCGTCCGCTTCGTCGACAACGTCATCCAGACCGACGCCGCGCTCAACCCGGGCAACTCCGGGGGTGCGCTGGCGGACTCGACCGGTCGCGTGATCGGCATCAACACCGCCGTCGCAGGCATCGGCCTCGGGCTGGCGGTGCCGATCAACGAGGCCACGCGGCGAGTCGTCGGCGCCCTGATGACCGAGGGGCGCGTGCGCCGCGCGTATCTCGGCATCGCCGGCGGGCCCCGCCCTCTGCCTCCGCAGGCGCGCGCTCGCTACGGGCGCCGGTCGGGCGTCGAGGTCTCGGAAGTGGTCCCGGGCTCACCCGCCGCCGAGGCGGGCGTCCGCGCCGAGGACCTGCTGCTCGACGTGGCGGGCACGCCGATCGAGCGCGTCGAGGATCTGCAGCGCCTGATGACCGCGGACCTGATCGAGACCACGGTGCGTGTGACGCTCCTGCGAGGAGCGACCGAAGTCGAGCTGGTCGTTCACCCGGCGGAGCTTGATTCCGCCGCTCGACGACCACGCTGAGCTAGACGATCACGCTGACGTCGCGGCCGCGGTGCTTCGCCTGGTACAGCGCCGCATCCGCGCGCCCCAGCAGTGACGATGCGTCCTCCGCGCCGTTCCACTCGGCGATCCCGATCGAGCAGGTCTCGCCATCCGGCATGACCGCCCGCAGCCGCTCGGCCACGTCCATCGACTGCTCCGGCGTGCAACCCGGCAGCGCCAGCACGAACTCCTCGCCTCCGTACCGAGCCAGCACGTCGGTGCCCCGCAGCTCGCTGGCCCACGCCGCCGCCGCCTGCTTCAGCAGCCGGTCCCCCGCCTGGTGGCCGCGCTCGTCGTTGAAGTGCTTGAAGTGATCGAGGTCGATCATCGCCACGCACAGCCGCCGCTGCTCGCGCTTCGCGCGCAGCAACTCGCGCGGCAGCTCCTGCTCCCACGCGCGCCGGTTCGGCAGTCCCGTCAGGTCGTCGGTCCGCGCCATCGACTCCAGTCGCGACAGCAGCTCGACGCGCTCCAGCGTCACGCCCGCCTCAGCTGCCAGCAGGCTTGCGAGCGTTGTCACTGCGAGGTCAGGCGCGGCCGGCGTCCGCCAGTAGAACGCAAGCACCGCCACCGGCACCGAGTCGCGCATGACGGGCTGCCACAGCACGTCGCGCGGCACCATCACGTCGCCGGTGTACTCGTGCACGGTCACCCCATCAGGCTCCCGGACAGTCTGGGCGGCGGCGAACGCGCGCACCGCACCACCGGGGGTGGCGACGAAGGGCAGCGACCGCTGTGCCGGGCGCGGCCCGGCCACACCGGTCAGCTGCAGGCTGGCGCCGCTCGTCGCCGGCTCCCACAGGGCGACCGTGTCCGCCTGCGCCAGACGAGCGGCAGCAGCGCAGAGCTCGTGGCGTGCGCCCTCGCTGTCGGACACCCGTGCCAGCTCGTGCGCGACGTCGGCCACCGTAGCCACCAGCTGCGCGCTGGCCGCTGCGTGCTGGGCCTCGCGCTGCGAGCGCCGCACCAGCGTGTCGATGAAGAGCCCGGCGATGACGAGGGTCGCGACCGTCGTGAGCCAGCGCGCCAGCGGCGACGGCGGCGTGTGGACGATCAGGGTGACGGCGTACAGCGCCGCCGCCAGGGCGACGTGAGCGCAGGCCGCGAGGCGGTTGAAGAAGTAGAAGGCGTAGAGCCCGATCCAGAGGAACCAAACCGAGTAGAAGCTGGTGCCGTCGCCGCTGACCAGCACCGCCCGCATGACCATCGCGGAGCCGAGCGCGACGAACACGTGGAACGCCCAGCCGGGGAATCGGCCGCCCACCGCCAGAAGCAGGCCGCCCGCGACGTAGGCGAGCCCGATGTTCGACCACAGCGCGACCTCGCTCGCGTGTGCGCCGTGCGGCAGGACCATCGAGACGACGCCAATCGTCCCGCCCGCGACGTAGAGCAACCCGAGCGCGCGCGCACGGATCGAGCTGTCACTTTCCACGTCGAGCGTCTCGGCCGCCCCTGCGCCGCCCATGAACGGCGTATCGGCCGGAATCGCCGCGGCCTTGAGACACAACACAAATCCCCCATATGCCGGTCCAGATGCCATACGTTTGGGTCGCACCTTGCCCCATCTGAGGAGGACGCTGCACCGTGGCTCGCACACCGCTTGCAGGTAGAATCGAGGAGCTCGCCTCAGACGTACGCGCCGGCTACACCCGGCGCGATGCGCTCAAGCGCGCCGGGTTCGCCGCAGGAGGGATGGTCGCCGCCAGCGCCACGCGCTGGGCGCCGCTCGCGAACGCGGCACCGGCCCCGCGAATCGCAGTCGTCGGCGGCGGGCTTGCCGGACTGACGGCCACCTACCGGCTGAAGCAGGCCGGCTATGTCGCGCAGCTCTACGAGGCGCGGACCGACCGCCTGGGTGGCCGCTGCTGGAGCGACACGTTCCCGGGCTCGAACCTGATCTACGAGCACGGTGGCGAGCTGATCGACCAGGGCCACGTCGACATACGCCAGCTCGTCCAGGAGCTCGGCCTGAACCTTGTCAACCTGGTTGCGTCGGAGACGAATGGCACCGAGACGTTCCACCTCTTCGACGGCCAGTTCTACTCGTTCACGGACGCGACCAACGACCTCAAGCAGATCTGGCAGCAGATCCACAACGACATCTCCGCCGCGAGCTATCCGACCCTCTGGGACTCGAACACCCGGCGTGGCCGTGAGCTCGACGCGATGTCGATCACCGACTGGATCAACGCCTACGTGCCCGGTGGCATGGGCTCGAAGCTCGGCCAGCTGCTCGATGTGGCCTACAACATCGAGTACGGCGCCGAGTGCACGCAGCAAAGCTCGCTGAACATGCTCTACCTGCTGGGCTATGCCGGGCCCGGGCAGATGCGCATCTTCGGCAAGTCCGACGAGAAGTACCACGTGGTCGGCGGCAACGACCAAATCCCCGAGCGGCTCGCCGCGAATCTCTCCGGCCAGATCAACGTGGGCTACGAGCTGACCGGCGTGGCACGCAACAGCGACGGCACCTGGACGCTCTCGTTCAACAACGGGCGCACCGTCAAGGCCGACCGCGTCGTCATCGCGATCCCGTTCTCGATCCTGCGCAGCGTCAACCTGAAGAAAGCGCAGTTCGAGCCGCGCAAGCTGCAGGCAATCAACGAGCTCGGCATGGGCACGAACGCGAAGATGCACGTCGGCTTCAAGAAACGCTTCTGGCGTGACCTCGGCTGCACTGGCGAGACCTACTCCGACACGGGCTACCAGAACACCTGGGAGGTCTCGCGTGGCCAGAGCGGCGCAACGGGGCTGCTGGTCGACTACACCGGCGGCAACATCGGCGCGAGCTTCGGATCCGGCACGCCGACGTCACGCGCGCAGCAGTTCCTAGCGCAGATCGAGCCGCTGCTTCCCGGCGCGACGGCTAACTGGAACGGAAACGCGACGCTCGACTTCTGGTCCGGTTACCAGTGGACGAAGGGGTCCTACTCGTACTGGAAGGTGGGTCAGTACACGTCGTTCGCGGGCATCGAGCGCACCGAGCAGAACGGCTGCCACTTCGCCGGCGAGCACACCTCGATCGACTTCCAGGGTTACCTGCAGGGCGGCGTCGAGACCGGCGAGCGCGCGGCCGCCGAGATCATCGCGGCGTACAAGCACTAAGCGTTCGGGTTGATCAGCAGCGCGGCGCCCATTGCGCCGCCCAGATCGCCGAGCGTGGCGACCTTGATTTCGGGTGGATGGTCGTCCACGAACAGGTGCGGCTGCATGGCCTTCGCAATCCGCTCGGCGTACGGCTCTCCGAGCCGGATGCCCAGTCCGCCGCCGATGATCACCGCCTCGGGGTCAAGCACGTTGACGCAGGAGGCGACGCCGGCGCCCAGCGCCTCGATCGCCTGGTCGATCAGTTCGAGCGCCATCTTGTCCTCATGCGCCAGCGCTCGCGCCCAGATGCCCGAGGTCAGCCGCGTGCGGCCCTTCTTCTCCATGATCTCGAAGAGCCGCGTCTTCTCGCCCTTCTTCTGACGATGGCGCGCCTTCGCCTCCATGGCGCCGCGACCGGCGTAGGCCTCCATGCAGCCACGTCGCCCGCAGGGGCACCTGTCACCGCCCTGCTTGACGACCACGTGGCCGATCTCGCCGGCCGAGCCGCGACCGACCCATTGGCTGCCGTTCAGGATCAAGCCGCCACCGACGCCGGTGCCCCAGAAAACGCCAAGGATCGAGTCGTACGACTTGCCGGCGCCGAGCCGGAACTCGGCTTCCGTGGCGACCGATACGTCGTTGCCGAGCTCCACCCGCGTGCCCAGGCGCTGCTCGAGCTCAGGGCCGAGCGGGAACTCGCCGTTGAAGCCAGGAAGGTTCGGCGGGTTGATCAGCATCCCCTTCTCGGGGTCGATGCCGCCGGGCGCACCGACGCCGACGCCGATCAGGGAGTCGGTCGCCAGGTTGGCCTCGTCGGCCGCCGCCCCGAGAGCCTGCGTGATGGCGATGACGATCGAGTCCGGGCCCTCGCCAGGCGTGGGCACGCGTGACTGGCCCAGCACCTTTCCCCGGCCGTCCATGACGACGGTCTGGATCTTCGTCCCACCCAGATCGACTCCCGCGCGCGGAGGCATCGGCCCCGAGTATTGCGCCTCGATACTGTCGGCGCCATGCCCTCTGCCGCTCCTTTGCGCGATGAGATCTCGCGCATCTTCCCTGAGCGACCGTTTGCAATCGAGTTCTGGGACGGCTCGCAGCTGCCGCCGACCAACGGCGGCGGCCCCACGTTCCGGCTCCAATCGCGCAAAGCGGTCGCGCATGCGCTGCGCGCCCCCGGCCAGCTCGGGATCGGCCGCGCCTATGTGACCGGCGACATCGCAGTGGACGACCTGGACGCCGCGATGCGCGTGGTCCTCAACTGGCAGCCGAGCCCGGTGGACCGGAAGGACCAGGCGAAACTCGCCCTCGCCGCGCTGCGCGCTGCGGGCCCACTGCTGCCGCCGTCGCCGCCGTCAGCTGAGCTGCGACCGAAGGGCCGCCTGCACTCGATCACGCGCGACGCGCGCTCGGTGCGCCACCACTACGACCTACCCCCCGAGTTCTACGGGCTCTTCCTAGACGGGTCGATGACTTACAGCTGCGCGATCTTCTCGCGCGGTGCGGCCACGCTCGAGGAGGCGCAGCGCACGAAGCTCGACCTGGTCTGCACCAAGCTCAAGCTTCAGCCCGGCGAGCGCGTGCTGGACGTCGGCTGCGGCTGGGGCAGCTGGGTGCTGCACGCCGCGCGCGAGTACGGCGTGCACGTCACCGGCATCACCCTGTCGGAGCCGCAGGCTCGCATCGCCCGCCAGCGCGCCGCGGACGAGGGTCTGGCCGACAAGGTGGACATCCGCGTCCAGGACTACCGCGAGCTGCGCGGTGAGCGCTTCGACGCGATCGCGAGCATCGGCATGGTCGAGCACGTCGGCGAGGCCCAGATCGACGTCTATGCGCAACAGCTGCACGACCTGCTGCAGCCGGGCGGCCGGTTGCTGAACCACGGCATCGCGCGACTGAGCCCGAAGGCACCGGAGCCCGGGCCGTTCTCGGAACGCTACGTCTTCCCCGACGGCGACCCGCTGCCGCTGTCGCGCATCGAGCTCGCGCTCGAGCGCGCCGGCTTCGAGACCGAGCATGTCGAAGGCTTCTGCGAGGACTACGCCGAGACGCTGCGCCACTGGGCACGTCGGCTCGACGAGAACCTCGACGAGGCCACGCGCCTGGCTGGGCCTGAGCGCACGCGCGTATGGCGCCTCTACCTGCGCGCCGCCCGCAACGGATTCGAGACCGGCTTCACGTCGATCTACCAAGTGAGGTGCCATGCAGCTTCGTAACCTCGGCAGCACCGGAGTCAAGGTCAGCCCGCTCTGCCTCGGCGCGATGATGTTCGGCGAGTGGGGCAATCCGGACCACGACGAGTCGATGCGCATCATCCACGCGGCGCTCGACGCGGGTATCAATTTCGTTGACACCGCGGACGTCTACTCCCGCGGCGAGTCGGAGCAGATCGTCGGCAAGGCGCTGAAGGGCCGCCGCGACCACGTGGTGCTGGCGACGAAGGTGCACGGCCCGATGGGCGACGATCCGAACGAGTTCGGCAACTCGCGGCGCTGGATCATCAAAGAGGTCGAGAACAGCCTGCGCCGGCTCCAGACCGACTGGATCGACCTGTACCAGATTCACCGCCCCGAGGAGGACACCTACATCGACGAAACGCTCGGCGCGCTGAGCGACCTGGTGCACCAGGGCAAGGTGCGCTACATCGGATCGTCGACCTTTCCGTCATCACAGATCGTCGAGGCCCAGTGGGCCGCCGAGAAGCGCGGACGTGAGCGCTTCGTCTGCGAGCAGCCGCCGTACTCGATGCTGGTGCGAGCAGTCGAAGCCGACGTGCTGCCCACGTGCAAGCGCTACGGGATGGGCGTCATTCCATGGAGCCCGCTCGCCGGCGGCTGGTTGTCAGGCAAGTGGCGCAAAGGTCAGGACTCCCCGGGCTCGTCGCGGGCTGAGCGCCTGCCGAACCGCTTCGACCTGTCGCTGCCGGCGAACCAGCGCAAGCTCGACGCGGTCGAGCAGCTGGCACGGCTGGCCGAGCAAGCCGGGATGTCGCTGATCCACATGGCGATCGCGTTCGTCGTGCGCCACCCGGCTGTGACCGCGGCGATCATCGGCCCGCGCACGATGGAGCAGCTCGAGTCGCAGATCGGAGCGGCCGAGGTGGAGCTGTCAGACGACCTGCTCGATCGGGTCGACGAGATCGTGCCGCCGGGCACGGTCGTCAACCCGGCTGACATGGGCTTCCAGAACCCGGCGCTCGAGCCGTCCGCCCGCAGACGTTAGGGTCCCGCGGATGCGTTACCCCATCGCGGTCCTCGCCGCCATTGTCGCTCTCGGCCTGCTGGTCGCCGCCGCCGCCCCCGCGAAGAGCCCGCACGTGCTGCTGGTCGGGAAGCACGCGACCTACAAGACGATCCAGTCCGCGGTGAACGCCGCCCACAGAGGCGACTGGATCCTTATTGCCCGGGGCGACTACAAGGAGCGCGTCGAGATCCGCAAGAGCGGGCTGCACCTGCGCGGGATGTCGCGCAGCGGCGTGATCGTCGACGGCACGAAATCCGGGCGGGCCTGCAGCTCGAAGGCGAAGGACCAAGTCTTCAACCGCCGCGACCACGGCAACGGCATCGAGGTCTTCAAGGCCAACAACGTCTGGATCGAGAACCTCACGGTCTGCAACTTCCTCGGCGAGGGCAATCAGATCTGGTGGAATGGTGGCGACGGCAGCGGCAAGATCGGCATGTCGAGCTGGTACGGCTCGTACCTGACGGCAACCTCGACCTACTTCAACTCGAAGAAGCCACAGGGGACGTATGGGATCTTCGCTTCGAACGCGAAGGGGCCCGGACGCCTGACGAACTCATACGCATCGAACATGAACGACGCTGCGTTCTACGTCGGCGCGTGCCATCCGTGCAACGCGACGCTCGCTCACGTGAAGGGCGAGTTCAACAGGCTCGGCTACTCGGGGACGAACTCGTCCGGGGTGACGATCCAGAACTCCGAGTTCAGGCAGAACTTCGCGGGCATCTCGACGGACAGCGAGAACAACGACGATGCTCCGAGCCCGCAGCTCGGGTCGACGTTCAAGAACAACTTCGTGCACGACAACAACAACGTGAACGTCCCTAGCAACCCCGAGGGGCTGCGGATCGCGGGCGTCGGCGTCATCGTGACCGGTGGCCGCCACAACGTGATCAGCGGGAACCGGATCGAGAACAACGGCGCCTGGGGCGTCCTGCTGGCGCCGTTCCCGGACACGCGCAAGCCGCCGAAGGTCGCGCATTGCCAGGGCGGTGTCGCGAGCAAGAACTCCGACGGCACGACCACGTGCTTCTTCGACGACTGGGCGAACCAGGTCTTCGGCAACAAGCTGAAGCACAACGGGTTCCTCGGCAACCCGACGAACGGCGACTTCGGCGACATCTCCGGCGAGAACACGCCCGGCAACTGCTGGCATGACAACGTCCGCACCGATGGCAGCACGCCGAGCGCAGAGCCGACCGACCTCCAGACCGCGCACACCGACTGCAACGCCGCGGGGCACGGCGACGACGTGGGCAGCGAGCTGGCGGCGCAGGCGCTATGTGACAGCGAGCTCGTCGGCCCGTGCAAGGCGGACGCGACGCACCGCTACCCGCGGACGACGAAGGTGAAGGTGCACAAGCTGCCGAAGCTGCGCGGCATGAAGAAGCCGTGCGCGGGCGTGCCTAAGAACGGCTTCTGCCGAAGCGGCTGACGAAGCGCCAGACCTCGAGCGAGGTGTTGTAGGGGCCGAGGCGCGGCCATTCGTGGCCGATGGTCCGGTTGTAGAGCCGCTCGAGGTCGCAGCCGGGCCAGCGGGTGCGGGTGATGCCGGGCGCTATGCGGGTGGTCAACGGTTGCTCCCGGCAGCCGTTGCGACGCTTCGTGTCGGCGATCAGGCGCGGCACCGTCTCGGTCCAGGGATCGCGACCGTGGATCTCGAGCGTGGGCATCGAGCCGGCGGAGCATGGGTCGTGCGTGCGGTAGCTCCCCGATACCGGCGCGATTGCGGCGACTTGATCGCGGAGCTCGCAGCCGGCGCGATAGGCGAAGCCGGCGCCGTTGGAGAAGCCCGTCAGGTAGACGCGCGAACGGTCGGCGCAGACGCGCGTGACGACCTGGTCGACGAACGAGCGGATGTGGTCGACGTCCTGGTCGCCGTCGCGATGGTTCAGCTGCCAGCGCTGCGCGCGAACAGCATTCGGATACGCCACGACGAAGCCGTAGCGTGCGGCGAGATCATCGAAGCCGGTCTCACCGGAAAGCCAAGTCGCGGCTTCGCGGAGGCCGTGGAAGGCCACGAGCAGCGGCGGGCGCTTCGGGAGGTGGGCCGGGATGTCGACCAACTCGCCGGCAACCTCCTGGTGGCCGGATGCCCGCAAGCAGGTGGGTTGCGCGTGCGGCGCCTCGGAGCTGGCGGCGGCCCCGCCACACCCAGCGAGCATGAGGAGAGCAAGCAGTCTAAGACGCAGGCTGCGCCTCGCGTTCCTGCTCCCGCAACTCGATCCGCCGGATCTTTCCCGTCAGGGTCTTCGGCAGATCGGTCACGAACTCGATCCTTCGCGGATAGGCGTACTGCGAGAGCCGGTCGCGCACGAAACCGCTGATCTCGCCGGCCAGCTCGTCGCTCGGCTCCTGCCCGGCGGCGAGCACGATGAACGCCTTCACCACGTTCCCGCGCCGCTCGTCCGGGGACGCGACCGCCGCCGCCTCCTGCACGGCCGGGTGCTCGATACATGCGGACTCGACCTCGAACGGGCCGATCCGGTACCCCGCCGAGATGATCACGTCGTCGGCGCGGCCGGCGTACCAGACGTACCCATCCTCATCCATCACGGCGGCGTCCTTGGTGTGGAACCAGTCGCCGCCGAAGGTCTCGCGCGCCGCCTCCTCGTTGTGCCAATAGCCGAGCGGGTAGTGCGGATTCGAGCGCGCCCGCAGGCAGATCTCGCCGCGTTCTCCGCGCGCCACCTCGTTCTCGTCCTCGTCAAGCATGTGCACGTCCCAACCGGGCATCGGGCGTCCCATCGACCCTTCGCGCACATCCATCCACGGATAGTTCGCGACGAGCGGATAGGACTCGGTCAGCCCGTAGTAATCGAGCACTGTCACGCCGTACTGGTCGCGGAACCAGCGGATCGCCTCGGGGTTCAGCGGCTCGCCTGCGGAGCAGACGCGGCGGAACTTGCACGGATAGCGCGAGCCTGCGTCGCGTATCGACATCATCGAGCGCATCGCGGTTGGGGTCGTGAACACGTTCGTCACGTGGTTGCGCGACAGGAAGTCGAGCTGCTTGCCGGGATCGAAACCGCCCTCGCGCTGGTACACGCACTGCAGCGCGCCGTACCGCCACGGACCCAGCAGCGGCGCGATGCCGGCTGCCCACGCCCACTCGCCCATGCCGTGGAAGCGCTCGCCGTCCTCGACCTCGTGGCAGTAGATGAATTCCTCGTGCGCGAGCAGGTATCGGTGCGCGTGGATGATCCCCTTCGCAAGTCCGGTCGTACCCGACGTGTAGTAGAGCTGCGCGGGGTCGTCGGCCGCGGTATCGGCCGTTTCGAAGTCGGTCGACTCCGCCGCCAAGAGCGATCCATCGAGCACCAGCGGGTCATCGAAGCGGCCGGCATTGGCGGGGTCGGTCACGAGCACGCGCGGCTGTGAGTCGTTCAGGCGATGGCGGATGCCCTCGTCGCCGTAGAGCACCGACATCGACAGCAGGATCGCGCCCAGCTTCCAGGTGCCGAAGAAGATCGCCGCCGTCTCCGGCGTGGGCGGCAGCACGACCGCCACACGGTCCCCGGGCTGGACCCCCTGCGCTGCGAGCAGGTTGGCGGCCTGGTTCGACAGGTCCTGCAGCTCTCCCCACGTGACCTCGCGCCGCTGCCCGTCGAACCGCTCGTGGACCATGCAGGGCTTGTCGCGCGGGTGCTTGTCGCAGACGTCTGCTGCGATGTTGTAGCGATCCGGCACATGCCACTCGTGCTCTGCGCAGATCTCCTCGTAGCGACCCATCCTCTCCTCCTTCCGGCTGGTATGTCGATCGTACGTCCGCGCGGGACTCCACGCTGGCCGTGATGGTTCGCCGAGGGCGCGAATATCCGGCCGAGCTCGACGAGCAGCACGCGACGTCGATCGCCGATGTGCTCGTCGTGCATGACGCGGAAGCGGCCGTCGATCCGGAGCTGCGCCAAGCGGGGACGCCCCACCTGGAAGCGGTCCTTGCCCGCAGCCCTGGCAGCTTCGACGGCGCCGTGCTCGCGCTGGACCGGATCAGCGACGGCGTGGTGTACGCGGTGCGCGCCACCTACTTCGACATGCTCGCCACCTGCGACGCCATCGCGGCGGACCCCGCTTTGCGCGACTGGGCTGAGCGGCTCGCGGCTCCCGACCCGTTGCGAATCGGCACCGGCCGCGCTGCGGCGGTGGGCATCACCGCGATCGTGGTCCGGGCGCTCACCGACGGGAGCACGGGTTTCACGCTCGGGCAGCGCTCGCCGGAGCTGGCGCTGGATCCTGGCAAGTGGCACGTGGTGCCGTCCGGGATCGTCGACGGACGCGGCCTGGTCGGCACGATCCTCGACGAGCTCGCCGGCGAGCACGGAATCGCCGACCCACTCGCGGCGCTGGACGGCGCGCAGGTGATCGCGCTCGGCTACGACGTCGCGCGCATCCGCCCCGAGCTGACGATCATGACCCGCGCCCTCGGGGACCTTGCCGCGCCCGAGCCGAGCGACGAGTTCGTGGCATTCCGCGAGGTCACGCTCGAGCTCAACGCGATCGACGAGCTGTGGTCATCGCTTGGTCCCGACGATCTGACGCCTGGCGCCGCCGTCGCGGTGGCCGCCGTCGAGCGGCATCTCATCCGGCGTTAGGCTCGCGCAATGCCAGGAATCGCAGCGGCCACGCGCATGGGCGCCGTGCACCTGACGGTGTCTGATCTGGACCGGTCACTCGACTACTACCAGCGCGCGATCGGGCTTCAGGTCCAAGCGCGCGAGAACGGCACCGCGCATCTGGGCGCCGGCGGCGAGGACCTGCTGGTGCTCTACGAGCAGCCGGGGGCCGAGCCGACGCCGCGCAACACCGGCCTGTTCCACTTCGCGCTGCTTGTCCCGTCGCGCCACGACCTGGCGCGCTGGCTGGTGCATGCGGCGAATGGCCAGATCCAACTCGAGGGCATGTCCGACCACCTCGTGAGCGAGGCGATCTACCTGCGTGACCCGGACTGGCACGGGATCGAGATCTACCGCGACCGCCCGCGCAGCGAGTGGGAGCGCGAGGGCGAGTTCGTGAAGATGGCGACGATTCCGCTGGACGTCCAAGGGGTTCTGACCGCGCTCGAAGGCGGCGAGACGGAGTTCGAGCGGATCCCGCCCGGCACCACGATGGGCCACGTGCACTTGCAGGTGGCCGACATTCCGGCCGCCGAGCAGTTCTACGGCGACGTGCTGGGCTTCGACCTGCAGGCGCGCTACGGCGCCCAGGCCACGTTCATGTCGGCGGGCGGCTACCACCATCACGTCGGCGCGAACACGTGGAACAGCCGCGGCGCCGCTCCGCCGCCGCCTGGATCGGCGGCGCTTCGTCACGCGACCGTCCTCCTTCCGGATGCGAGCGAGCTCGAACGCGTGGTCGCGCGGATCCCGGACGCCGAGCAGGCTGCCGACGGCAACGGCGTCGTCGTGCGCGATCCGTCACAGACGACGTTGCTGCTGCGAGTCGACCAGAAGTAGGACGCGCAAAAGTCCTTCGGGGTGACTCCGAATCGGTCCCCGGAGGGACGCGATTGCTGTTCGTGAGCCAGTACGAGCGCTACGACTGCTATCGCTGCCCGGCCGTCGTACCGGCCTAGGGGGTGCTTGGCTCCTCGGGGTCGAGGGCGTCTATCTCGCCCGTGTCCATCGGCAGGCAGAGTCGGCAGAAGTCCTCGCCGAACGGCGTCACCCGGATGGAGCGGCGGATCGTCTTCGACCTCGAGCGCCCCATGGCCGTGATCACCTCGGGCTGGGCCTCGAGCACCTGGTAGCTGAGCGGGTCCTCGAGAGGCTCGCGCGAGAACCAGATCAGGCCCAGACGCTCGAGATTGTTCAGGTACGCGGGAACGCGGTCGAGAAAGCGGCAGCCCGCCTCGGTCCCGACCATGTTGAGGCCGCCCTCGATCAGCCCGGACGCGATCCCGAGCGGCTTGGACTCGCGGACGTCGACGGCCGGCTGCGGGCCCGAGGTGTAGAGCAGGCGCAGGATGCGCGCCTCGTCAGGCGCAAGGTCTTCGAGGATGCGCTCGAAGGCGGGGTGCGCCGGCTCGTCGTACTCGACATCGGCGGAGCGCGCGAGCAACTCGGCGCCGCGCTCGCGCAGGCGCACTTCGGGCGGCGCCGGTGGTGCGGGCTCCGCCGCCAGCGGGTCGCTGCCATTGGACATGCCGAGGAAGTGGCGCGCGTAGTCGCGGACCTCCTCGGACGCCTCTTGCGCGAGTTGCGCGGGCGACTCGCCGGCGGCCGCCGCGCGGATCATGCGCGTGCCGACGCGCACCGACGTGGCAAGCCCCCACTGGGCCGTGCGGAGCGACGCGGCCGCCGCTAGTCGTGCCAGCGTGGGCGTCGCGCGCAGCAGGCTGACGTCGAGGCGCTCGCGCTCGCGCGCTTCGTCCGCCTCGAAGCCGTCGAGCGATGGCTCATCCATCAGACACCGAAGATCGCGAGGTGTACCAGTCCCGCGCCGAATCCCAAAACGGCGCCGTGCAAGACGAGCAGCCACTCGTCCTCGCGCATCCCGGAACGCAGCAGCTCCGCGAAGTCACGTGATGACATTTCCCGGATCCGGTCGCCGATCAACTCGCGGATGCTGTGACTCTGCTCGCGGTTGAATCGCTCGTCCTGGAGCGGCGTCATCGTGTACTCGACGCCCTCTGCGGCGAGCGAGTCGCGGATCGCGTCGTACTCGCGCGGGCCGACCGCCATTCGCACCAGCGGCTGCACCGCGCCGGTGGCGCGGTCGACCGCGGGGCGCAGCGCGTTCTGGATCATCATGCGCGTCCTGTCGGCGCGCGGACCGTGGAGGAGCTCATTCCCGATGTTGCGCACGGTCACTATGTCGTCGGCGATGATCGACGCGTAGACCTGCGCGACCTCGCGCTGGCGTTTGAGGAACAGGCCGTGCAGCGTCCAGCGCCAGACCTGACGCGGGTCGTTGGGCTCGAAGATCATCCAGATCGCAAGCCAGTTGGTCGCGTAGCCGACGATCGTGCCGAGGATCGGCAGCACCCACCAGTACGGGAAGGCGTTCGTCAGGAAGATCAGCGGAAAGCCGCAGATGAAGCCGAAGACGCCGCCGAAGCGGACGATGAAGTCGAGCTCCTTCTTCCCGACGTCGAGAAAGATGCGATTCGCGAGCTCCGGGTGCGCCTCGATGTGGCGGATGACCATGAGCTTCACGTCGAGCAGGTCGTCGATGTTGTCGCCGATGCGCACCGTCACGTCGCGCACGATGTCCGGGAGCTGCTCCTGGACCCGTTCGTGCACCGCCTCGCGAACGCGCGGCGGAAGGTCGTGCCACAGGTCCGGGTGCTCGCGCTCCATGATGCGGTCGACCAGCTCGCGCATGTCGCGCCGTGATGTGAGCAGGATCTGCTCGGCGATGCGCTCGGGGTCGATCTGCTCGTAGAAGTCCCCGGGCGAGCCGACCTTCGCAATCCCCTTGTCAACCGCTATAGAGCCCATCTTCGCGGCGCGCGACGGGATGATCCCCTGCCAGCCGACGCCGCCCTGCATCACGCCCGGGATCTGCTGAATGCGCCGCGGCAGCACGTGCGTGAGCGGGCGCAGCCCGGGCAGCCGGAAGCCCTTGAACTGGAGCGGGTTGAACAGCATCCAGACGCCGGTCCAGTTCGTGGTCCAGCCGATGATCCCGGAGAAGATCGGGATCGTGGCTTCCTTGAGCAGGTGGCCGCTCACTACTGGGACAAACGTTCCCCGGCGTCCACCCTTGCTGCGAACCACTCGTGTATCTGCCCAACCACCACGGATCCCTCCCCCACTGCAGCCGCCACGCGCTTTGGTGCTCCGGAGCGCACATCGCCGACGGCAAACACGCCCGGCACCGTGGTCTCGAGACTCCGTGCGCCAGGCCTTCCAGTGATGAGGTACCCAGATTCGTCACGCTCCACGGCGTCCGGTAGCCATGATGTCCGTGGTTCGGCGCCGGCGAGGATGAACAGAGCGGCGGCGGGAACGGTCTCGACCTCGTCCGTCTCGTTGTTGCGGATCTCGAGCCGCTCGAGGCGCACGCCGCCTCCGCCGCCGACGACCTCGTGGCGCAGGCGCACGTCGATGTTGGGGGTGCCGAGGATCTGCGCGCGCAGGTACTGCGACATCGTCGCGGCGAGATCGCGCCCACGGCAGAGCATCGTCACGAGCCGAGCGTGCTTGGCAAGGTGGATTGCCGCCTGCCCTGCCGAGTTGCCGGCGCCAACGATGTAGACGTCGTCGCCGGCGAGCGCGGCCGCCTCCCAGCGCGAGGCTCCGTAGAAGACGCCGGCTCCGGCCAGGTCGGCTAGCTGCGGCAGCGGCAGGGTGCGGTACGTGACGCCAGTCGCCAGCACGATGGCGGGGGCGGACACCTCGGTGCCGTCGCTGATGGCGACCGTGTGCATGTCGTCGCGCGGCCGCAGATCAACCGCCTCGCGCATCCTCAGGAAGCGCGCCCCGAACGCCCACGCCTGTTGGTACGCGCGCATCGCGAGATCGGCGCCGCCGATGCCACGGGCGAATCCGAGGTAGTTGCGGATCAGCGAGCTGGAGCCGGCCTGGCCTCCGACCGACTCACGCTCGATCACTAGCGTGGACAGGCCCTCCGAGGTCGCGTAAACCGCGGCCGCCAGGCCGCCGGGCCCTGCGCCGACCACGACGACGTCGAACTCCGCACCGTCGTTGACGCTCGTGTCGATGCCGCACGCGCGCATCAGCTCCGTCGGGCTCGGGTCGACGAGCACCCGGCCGTCGAACATCTGCACCGCCGGCAGGCAGGTCTCGTCGAGGCCGCAGTCGGCCAGCAGCGCCTTGCCCTGCTCGCTGTCGACCGGGTGGAAGACGTGGGCGAGGCTGTTGCGTTCGAGTAGTCGGCGAATCTCGTGGGAGCGCGGCGCCCACGGCTCGCCGACGATCGCGATCTCCTGCGGGCCGACGCCGATCATCCACTCCTGGAGGAAGTCGGTTATCGCGCGATGGAACGACTCGTCGGGTGAGCGCCACGGCTTGACCACGTAGTAGTCGATGAGCCCGGTGGCCATCGCGCGCAGGATCGCCTGCTCGGTGGCGTCGTCGCCCCACGCGCCCCAGTCGACCAACAGGGCGCGCTTGGTGCCTGGATGCAGGTCACGCGTGCGGCCGAGAAGGCTCTCGCCTGTGAGGTGCGGTTCGCGCAGCCATTGGTCGGCCAAGACGAGCGCGAGCGGTTGGCGGGTCTGGCTGAGCGCGTCGAGGCGCGTGAGGGCGGTGTCGGCGGACGTCTCGCCAACAACGTCGTAGTCGCGGCTGTAGCGGCGGCCTAGCTCGTCCATGACGCGATCGAGCGCGAGCGGATCGTCGTCGACGGCAAGGATGACCGGCTTGCCTGGCATCTCATGCGACCCTACTCCCGCAGATGGGGTTCGAGTTCAAGCTGAATGCGCATCGCGCGGCCGCGCCCGGACCGGCGGTGTCGCCTGCCCCCTCTTTTCATCAGGGCATGGCCGGTTACGCGCCGAGCGAGCTCCGCGCCTCGCCCGAGCTAGCTGAAGCAATGCGCGTCGGCCGCGTGCTCCTGAAGGTGGAGACCGAGCGATTCGGGCTGCCGGCGTTCAAGATCCTCGGCGCGTCCTGGGCTGCTGAGCGCCTGCTCTCCGAACGCCGCGCCGCCGGCGTCACGCTCGTCACCGCGACCGACGGCAACCACGGCCGCGCCGTCGCGCGGGTCGCACGTATGCGCGGCCTTGCGGCCCACATCCTCGTCCCCGCCGGCACCGCGCAGGCGCGCATCGACGCGATCGCCGGCGAGGGTGCCCACGTCGAAGTGGTCGACGCCAGTTACGACGAAGCCGTCGAGAAGGCTGCGGGAATGGCGGACACGACGCACGTGGTCCTCTCCGACACGTCCTGGCCCGGCTACGAGGACGTCCCGCGCTGGGTGGTCGAGGGGTACGAGACGATCTTCAGCGAGGCGGACGAGCAACTGGGCGGCGAGGTCCCGGACGTGGCGTTCATCCCGATCGGCGTGGGCTCACTCGCCATGGCCGCAGCGCGCCACTGGCCGGATACCCCGCCGCGGCTGGTCGGGCTCGAGCCGGAGACGGCCGCCTGTGCGCTCGCATCGATTCGCGCCGGCGAGCCGGTGACCGTCCCCGGACCTCACACGTCGATCATGGCGGGACTGAATGCCGGCACCCTCTCGAAGCTCGCGTGGCCGGTGCTGCGTGATCGCTTCGACGGGTTTTGCGCGATCGACGACACGCGGGCCGAGCAGGGCATGCGCGAGCTGGCGGCCATCGCGGTGCAGGCAGGCGAAGTGAGCGGCGGCACGCTGGGGGCGGCAGCCGCGCTCTGCGGCGACGAAAGCGCGCGCGAAGCGCTCCGGATCGACGGCAGCACCACGGTCTTCTTGCTGTTGACCGAAGGTATGACCGACCCGGCGAGTTGGACGCGCGTAGTCCGTGGGTAATTTGACCCCATGTCGATCCAGGTGTCCGAGAAGGAAGCACGCGAGGTTGCCGAGGCCGCGCGTGAGACTGAATGGACGCTCCCGAGCTTTGGCAAGGAGCTTTTCCTCGGCAACTTCCGGCTTGATCTGATCCACCCCCAGCCCAAGCTGGACCCGACCGCGGTCGAGAAGAGCGAAGCGTTCATCGGCCGCCTGAAGACCTTCCTCGAGGAGCGGGTGGACCCGCTTGAGATCGAGCGCGAGGCGAAGATCCCCGACCGCGTCATCGAGGGCCTGAAGGAGATTGGCGCGCTCGGCATCAAGGTCTCTGCGGAGTACGGCGGCCTCGGGCTGAGCCAGGTCTACTACAACAAGGCGCTGATCATGGCGGGGACCTACCACTCGTCGCTCGCCACGCTGCTGTCCGCGCATCAGTCGATCGGCCTGGCTGAGCCGCTGCGCATGTTCGGCTCCGAGGCGCAGAAGCGCGAGTGGCTGCCGAAGGTCGCCAAGACCCACATCTCCGCGTTCATGCTGACCGAGCCCGACGTCGGCTCCGACCCCGCGCGCCTGGGTGCGACGGCCGAGCTCGACGGCGACCCCCTCGAGGGGGCAGGCGAGTACGTATTGAACGGCCGCAAGCTGTGGGCCACCAACGGCGTGATCGCCGACGTGGTCGTGGTGATGGCGCGCGCCGGCAGGAAGATCAGCGCGTTCATCGTGCCGACCGACCTGCCCGGCATCACCGTCGAGCACCGCAACAAGTTCATGGGCCTGCGCGGCATCGAGAACTCGGTCACGCGGTTCGAGAACGTGCGCATCCCGAAGGCGAACCTGATCGGCAAGGAAGGCCAGGGGCTGAAGATCGCCCTCACGACCCTGAACACCGGCCGCATCGCGCTGCCGGCGATCTGCGTGGGCGCGTCGAAGTGGGCCGCGAAGGTCGCCCGCGAGTGGGGCGTCGAGCGCGTGCAGTGGGGCCAGCCCGTCGGCAAGCACGAGGCGGTCGCGCACAAGATCAGCTTCATCGCCGCGACAGCCTTCGGCCTCGAGGCGATGCTGGATGTGACGAGCCGCCTGGCGGATGACAAGCGCAATGACATCCGCATCGAGGCCGCGATCGCGAAGCTGCTCGGCTCGGAGATGGGCTGGAAGGTGGTCGACGAGCTGGTGCAGATCCGCGGCGGCCGCGGCTACGAGACGGCCGAGTCGCTCCAGGCACGCGGCGAGAAGCCGGTGCCGGCGGAGCAGGCCTTCCGCGACATGAGGATCAACCGGATCTTCGAGGGCTCGACCGAGGTCATGCACCTGCTGATCGCGCGCGAGGCCGTCGACCAGCACCTGCAGGTGGCAGGCGACATCCTCGAGGCCGACACGGAGCTGAAGGACAAGGCGAGGGCGGCTGTCGGCGCGGGCAGGTTCTACGCCGGCTGGCTGCCGAAGCTCGTGACCGGTGAGGGTCAGCGACCGGGCTCGTACTCCGAGTTCGGGCCGCTCGCCGAGCACCTGCGCTTCGTGGAGCGCGCGTCGCGCAAGCAGGCGCGCGCGACGTTCTACGCGATGACCCGCTACCAGGCGAAGATGGAGCGCAAGCAGGCGTTCCTCGGCCGCATCGTCGACATCGGCGCGGAGCTGTACGCGATCGCCGCGGCGTGCGTGTACGCGAAGACGATCGAGCAGGAGCACCGTGAGCGCGCCAAGCAGGCGCGCGAGCTGGCGGACCTGTTCTGTCGCCAGGCGCGCCGTCGTGCGGACCAGCTCTTCACGGCGCTGTGGTCGAACGACGACGACCTGAACACGAAGCGCGCATACGCGATCCTCGACGGTCGCTACGCGTGGGTCGAGGAGGGCATCGTCGACCCGTCTGGCGAAGGGCCGATGATCCAGCCGCAGCCCGACGGCATCCAGACCGAGCGTAACGACGAGGTTGCATCTGCCGGAACCGGGAATGCCAATGGCAATGGAGAGCGCCCGGCCAATCCGCAGGGGGATGCGGACACGGACATTCGGGCTACGGCGTAATGCCTAGCCCCGGCGAAGCGTTGCTCGGCCTGCTGCGGCAGGCCGATGCGCTCGCCCATACCGCGGGGGCGATCGCCTCCGACTGGAAGTCGGTCGTCGAGCGCGAGGACCACCTCGACTGGCTCGACCACCGGGATCCAGAGCACATCCGGCACACGCTGTCGGGGATGAAGGCGTACGCGGAGATCTACCACCGCGGCGCGGTCCGCGGGATCGAGAACATCCCCTCGGAGGGGCCGGTGCTGCTGGTGGGCAACCACTCGGGCGGCACGATGATCGCGGACACGTTTGTGTTCTCGGCCGCGTTCTACGAGCACTTCGGGCCGGCACGCGACTTCCACCAGCTTGCACACGACATGGTGTTCCGCGTGCCGGGCGTGCGCGAAATGCTTGCGCGCTGGGGCACAGTCCCCGCCTCGCCCGAGAACATGGAGCGCGCGCTCGACCGCGGCGCGGCGTTGCTCGTCTACCCCGGCGGCGATCACGAGACCTATCGACCGTCGTGGGAGTCGGCGAAGATCGACTTCGCCGGGCGCCGGGGCTTCGCGCGGCTGGCGCTCGAGTACGACGTGCCGATCGTCCCCATCGTCGCCATCGGGGGCCAGGAGACTGCGCTGTTCCTGGGACAGGGGCGGCGCTTGGCGCAGACATTGCGCGTCGATCGTGCCTTCAGGATCAAGGTGTTCCCCGCGGTGCTCGGTCCTCCGGTCGGGACCACGATCCTCGACATGCCGATTCGGTTCCCGCTGCCCGCGAAGATCACGGTCTCGGTAGGGCAGCCGATCAACCTACGTGAGAAGCTTGGCCGCAATGCAGGTCCTGACGAGGCATACAAGCTCGTGACCACCAACATGCAGCGCACTCTCACGCGTCTCGGCAAAGAGCGCACGGTCCCGGTCGTCGGTTGAATCCGATCTGGCTCGTCCGCCATGGCGAGACCGAGTGGACGAAATCGAAGCAGCACACGAGCCGCACCGATATCGCGCTGACGCCGGAGGGTGAGAAAGCCGCTCGCGCGCTGGCGCCCGTCTTGGCCCAGCATTCGTTCGCGGCGGTGTTCGCAAGCCCGCGCGAGCGGGCGCGGAGGACGGCCGAGCTTGCGGGGTTCGCGGACGCGCAGCTTGACGAGGATCTCGTCGAGATCGACTACGGCGAGTACGAGGGCCGTACGAGCGCGGCGATCCGCGAGGAGCGTCCCGACTGGATCCTGTGGCGCGACGGGACGCCCGGCGGCGAATCGATCGAGGAAGCCGGCAAGCGAGCCGACCGCGTCCGTGACCGGATCGAAGCGGTCGAAGGCGACGTCCTGCTCTTCGGGCACGGCCATTTCTCCCGCATCCTGGGCGCGCGCCTGGTCGGACTCGACGCGGCCGACGGCCGCCTGCTGATCCTCGATCCGGGCGCGATCTCGGTCATCGGCGCGGAGCACGAAACGCGGGCGATCCGAACGTGGAACTGGTCGCCCGAACGCGTACCGCCCGGCTAGCGCGCGGGCACCAAATCTAAGCCACTTACGCTCAAGGGTCTGACCCCTATCAGTAAGTGACTTAGATCTTTGCGTTTGTGGCTGGTTCTACGGCGAAAACGTCTAGTTCTCGTGGTGCTCCTTTTGCCTTGAAGCGACGCTTTTTCTTCAGTGTGAACTCGCTCTCGTCGAGGTTTTCGCAGGCGGCGCTCGAGACCAGGATCTCGCCTGGTTTCGCTGCGCTTGCGACGCGAGCCGCCACGTTCACGTCCACGCCGAGGTAGTCGCCGCCTATCTTCCTGGGGCGTCCGAGGTGAATGCCGGCGCGCAGCTGTGGTCGGTAGCCGTCCGCACCCACCGACGCCACCTTCTCGCGGGCTTCACAAGCCGCCTTCACCGCGCTCTCGGCGTCACTGAACACCGCCATCATCCCGTCGCCCAGGCGCTTCACCACGCGGCCGTCGTGCGCCGTCACGGCGGCGTCCTCGCACGCGCCCACGCCCCGCAGTAGCCCCAGCGCCACGTCGTCACCCGCCTCGAGCGCCCACGCCGAAAACTCGACCAGGTCCGTGAACAGGATCGCCAGATCGCGCTCGCCGCGGCCGCGGCCCTGCGCCTCCGACAGCGCCTGCCACACCTGCAGCGCGCCCAGACCCAGCTCGCGCGTCGCGCTGGGCCGCTCGTTTCCGATCTCGGACAGCCGTCGCGCCAGCACCAGCGAGGGCTCGTCTCCGGCGACCGAGAGGGCGTCGCCGAGCTCGCTGTCGCCGGGCAGGCGCTCGCGCATCCACCTGGCGATCCTCAGCACCTGCGGGTTCATGTCGGTGCGCGCGAACCGCGCAAGCGCTGCCCTGGCCTTTTCCGGTCCCCGCCGCTCCTCCGCCATCGAGTCCGGAATAGTCTCACGCCCCGTGAACCGCGAACGGTTTCCGGGGCTGCAGGACGGCTGGGCCCGGCTCGACGGGCCGGCCGGGACGCAGATGGTCGACAGCGCGATCGACGCCATGGCGGACTGGATGCGCTCCGGGCGCTCGGCGAACCAGGGCGGATTGTTCGCCGCCGGCCACGCGACGGACGAGCTCGTGGCGCGCACGCGCGCGACCGTGGCTGTGCTGCTTGGCGCCGACCCGCGCGGCGTGGTGTTCGGGCCGAACATGACCTCGCTGACGCTGGCGTTCGCGGCAGCCGCCGCGCGTGCGCTGGGGCCGGGCGACGAGATCGTCTGCACCCGCCTGGACCACGACGCCAACGTGCGGCCGTGGCTGATCGCAGCCGAGCGGGCGGGCGCCGAGGTGCGGTTCGCCGAGCCGGACCCGGAGACGCTCGAACTGCCGTTGAGCGCGATCGAGGCGGTGCTGTCGGAGCGCACGCGCTGGGTCGCCGTAACCGCGGCCAGCAACGCCGTCGGCACAATTCCCGACGTCGCGGGCATCGTGTCCGCAGCGCATGCCGCGGGCGCGCGGACCTACGTTGACGCCGTCCACTCGACGCCGCACCGGCGCCTCGACGTGGCCGCGCTCAACACGGACGTGCTCGTGTGCTCGTCGTACAAGTGGTTCGGGCCGCACGCCGGAGTCCTCTGTGCCCGCCCAGAGCTGCTCGAGGAGCTCCAGCCGGACAAGCTGCGGCCGGCGACCGACCAGATCCCCTATCGCTGGGAGACCGGGACGCCGAGCTTCGAGGCGATCGCGGGCATCGGGGCCGCGGCCGAGTACATGCTCGATCTGGACTGGCCGGCGGTCGAGGCGCACGAGAAGACGATGCTCGGGGTGATGCTCGCCGGTCTGGCCACGATCGACGGCGTGAAGCTGCATGGCGCGCCGCAGCAGCGGGCGCCAACCGTGATGTTCTCGGTTGATGGACGCACGGCGGACGCCGTGGCTCGCGACCTGGCCGCGGCGCAGGTAGCCGTGTGGCACGGCGACTATTACGCGTGGGAGCTCCATCGCTTCCTGGGGCTCGGCGAGGACGGCGCGATCCGCGCCGGAGCGGCCCACTACAACGAGCCGGCTGACATCGAGCGACTGCTCGCCGCGGTCGAGCGCGCGGCTGCCGGGCCGTGAAGTTCGAGAGCCTCGACTTCCTGTACATGCCGAGCGCCGACCCGGCGGCGGAGCTCGAGTGGTTCGAAACAGTGCTCGGTGCCGACGTGGTGTTCACGATCGAGGCGTTCGGCACGCGCGTAGCAATGCTGCGGCAGGCGGCAGGGCCCGGGATCCTGCTGGCCGGTCATCTCGACGGCGAGCGGCCGGTGCTCGTGTTCCGCGTGGACTCGCTGGAGGCGGCGACCGCTGAGCTGCGCGCGGCGGGCGCCGAGCTGAGCGAGGAGTTCGGGATCCCGCACGGCCCGGTTCGCGAGATCGAGGCTGCCGGCGGCCATCGGCTGGCCATTTACGAGCTCACGCGGCCGGAGACAGCTGCGCACCTCGAGGGCCGCCGAGACTTCTGACACCGTGGCGGACGAGCGCGGGGCGGCTCTGCGCGGCGACGGATTCGCCAGGACGCGGTGGCTAAGGTGGCCCGGTGCCGCGTCTTGCCAGCGCAGCCATCGCCGTCCTAGCCGCGCTTGCCGCGGCGGCCTCCGCAACCGCAGCGACGAAGCTGCGGATCGCGTCCGCCAAGTGCGTACCGGCGGAGCACTGCGCACCCGGCAAGCCGCGCTATGTGTCACCCGGCGGCAAGCTGATTCTGACCGGCACCGGTCTCGCCCGCGGACACCTGGTCAACTTCCCGCGCAGGTCGAACCGCAAGAAGGTCATCACCTCGAAGCTGCGGAAGAGCCACGTCGGTCTGGTCGTGGTCGTCCCACCTGCCGCAGGCTCCGGGCGTATTCGCGTCGTCGACCACTCCGGCCGGCGCTCGAACGCTTACGGCCCGATGCATGTCGTGAAGATTCCACCGCCGGTGGCCGGGCCGACGCCGAGCGGCACGGTCTTCGACGGCAACGGCATGTGGATCTGGTACCTCGACAAGTCCGACAACGGCGATCTCGACGCGATCGCCGCCCGCGCCAACGCGGCAGGCGTCAAGACGGTTTTCATCAAGTCCGGCGACGGCGCCACCTACTGGTCACAGTTTTCGCCCCTGATCGTCGGCGGTCTGAAGCAGCGCGGGCTGAATGTCTGCGCGTGGCAGTTCGTGTACGGCAAGGTGCCGACGAACGAAGCCGACGTCGGCGCCCAGGCAGTCCAGAGCGGCGCGCAGTGCCTGGTCGTCGACGCGGAGTCCGACTACGAGGGCAAGTACCAGCAGGCCAAGACCTACATGGCACGGCTGACCTCACAGCTGCCTCCCGGCTTCCCGATCGGTCTGACGTCGTTCCCGTACGTCGACTACCACCCGAGCCTCCCCTACTCCGTCTTCTTCTCGAACGGCGTCGGCTTCAACCTGCCGCAGGTCTACTGGAAGGACATCGGCACGACCGTCGACACGGCTATGCAGCACACCTATGTCCACAACAAGATCTACGGCAAGCCGATCTTCCCGCTCGGGCAGAGCTACAACGACCCGCCACCGGCGGACATGACGCGCTTCCGCCAGCTCGCAGCCGTATACGGCTCGAGCGGGCTGTCGTGGTGGAGCTGGCAGGCATCCACGGATCGGGGCTGGCAGGCCGTCGGCGCGCAGATCCAGCCGCTCACCGGCTACCAGCCGAGCCAGGACTGGCCGCTGCTGAAGCTGGGCAGCAAGGGCGACGAGACGCTCTGGATGCAGGAGCACCTGGCCGCAGCAGACCCGACGACGCCGGTGACAGGGACGTTCGACACCGCCACCGATACGGCGCTCAGGAACTTCCAGGCGCAGCGCGGCTTCCCCGTGACCGGCAGCACCGACGCAGCCACCTGGCAGGCCCTGCTCGCGATGACGCCGGTGGCAGCGAAGGCGTCGACGCTGCGCTCAGCCGGCACGGCATCACGCAAGCGCGAAATCCCGGTGCTCGGCCGGCGCTAGCCGGCGTAGCTCAGGCGCACCCTGAACGGGCCGCGCCCAGAGGCGCGCTTGACCGTGATCGTCACGTGCTCGGTCGGGTCCAGGCGGCAGGCCGCCTCATAGGCGACGGTGTCGCGGCTGCCGGGTTTCGTCGTCCTGCCCTGGTAGCGGCCATTGGACCTGATCGACATGTTGTAGTTCGACTTCTTCGGCCCGTAGAGACGCACCCGCAGGGTCCCGTCGAGCGTCAGGTCGAAGCGGTAGCGCCGCAGGTTCGAGCCGCGCTTGCCGAACGTGCCCTTGAAAACCTTGGTCACGTTCGCCTCCCACGGGTTCAGCACATCCTGACGCGCCGCAGCGAACGCGCCCGCGTCCGGCTTCATCAACGGGTTGAACTGCCACTCCACGTCGGGGTACTTGAGTTGCGCGTAGGTCTCGGCCCAGCCCTCGCCCGGATTCGACAGGTAGAACTGCTGCTCGTCGCCCGGGGCCAGCAGGCCGCTCACAGCGCGATCGCAGACGAGCTCGTAGGAGGACCAGTACTTCGGGCCGAAGCGGAACGCGTTGAACGGCGCGTTCGACCTGGACGCGGCGATGTGGTGCCCGTACTCGTGCGCGACTACGTACGACGTGGTGACCCCGGACGATCCCGGGTCGACCTGCTCGCCCGGAACGACCATGATCTTTGAGCTCGAGTCGTAACAGGCGAGCGTCCCGTCCTGGCCGCCGCACGCGCTCAGCACCTCGTCCGGCGGCGCAACGTAGATCCTGAGCTGCGCGAGCTCGGGGCCGTGGTCAAGCGAGTCGAGGAAGTCGACGTAGCTCTGGACCACACTGTCGGTCACCTCGGTGCCGTAGCGGTTCGAGATCGCACCGACGACCTGGGTCCCGTCGGTGGCGGCCGTGTAGCTGTGCCAGGTACCGGCTATGGCGGCGCGGGCTACAGGTGCGTTGCTCGACGTGACCCGGTCCTTGAAGTAGCCCCCGAGCGGCTTTGCGTCCACCAGCGGCTGTGCCACCGGCCTCGCCACGGCAGTTGCCGGCAAGGCGCCGGCCAGCAGCAGCAGCGCAGCGACCAGTGACATGCGGACGGCGGGCATGAACCGACAGTGCAGCACTTACCAATTACGTCGGCGTAAGGCCACGTCTGCCTTAGCTCGTCGCAATCCGCTCGATCAGGTCTGCGGCCATCTCGGTGCCAGGGCGGGCCCTCAACCGTTCGGAAGCAGCCGTTAGATGCGCCGGCAGGCGGTCGTCGCCCAGCAGCCGGTCGATGGCGCCGGTCAGCTCTTGCGGCTCGTGGCCGTACGTGTCCAGGCGGATGCCGAAGCCCGTCTCGTGCACGCGCTGCGCATTGTCGTACTGGTCCCAGAACAGGGGCAGCAGGACCATCGGCTTGCCCGCCCAGAAGCACTCGGTAACCGTGTTGTTGCCACCGTGGGTGACCACCAGGTCGACCTGCGGCAGGATCGTCGTCTGCGGCAGGAACTCCTGGCCGACCATGTTCTCGCCCAGCCGCAGCTGATCGTGCTGCGGGCCCATCGACACGATCACGCGGTAGTCGCTCTCGGCCAGAGTGTCGATCAGCCGCTGCATCAGCTCGACGTCTGCCGAGCCGAGCGAGCCGAGGCTCAGGTAGACGAGCCTCCCGTCCCCGGCCGAAAAGCCCTGTGGCGGCTGCCACGGCTCATCCGTCGCCCGCACGCTCGTCTCCAGGTTGTGCCAGCGATCGCCGAGCGCCTTCTCGCGCGGGTAGTCGACCTCGGCGGGATAGAGGTAGAGATTCAGCCACCGCGACTCGTGGATGAACTCGAGCCCGGGCAGCGCCGGCGCCCCACGCTCGCGACAGAACGCGTCGAAGCGCGACTGCAGGCCACCGAGCGCGCGGCGGTACTCCGCCCAGTACTCGTCCCAGCCGCTGCGGTCGCCGAACGCGTAGCCGGAGAACGGCGGAGGCACCGCGGGGTCCTTGATCTCGGTCGGATTGCAGGAGGTGATCCGCACCCACGGCCGGCCGGACGCGGGCAGCGCCGGGAATGCGACGACGTTGTCCTCGACGATCACGTCCGGTTCGAGGTCGCCGATGATCTCCACGAGCCGGCTGTCGACGTAGCGCGCGCCGTCGACGAGCGCCTCGAAGGTGGGCGCGATGAAGCCCTCGATCTGCTCGACCGTCGGCTTCCGGAAGACGGGCGCCGTCTCGCGGATGTAGTCCTTCCAGAACTGCCCGGGCACCTCCGGCTCCTCCGGCGGCGGACCAAGCCGCATCAGGCGCTCCTCGAATCCCTTCGCCTCGAGATTGCCGGCGAACGACTCCTCGACTATGAATACGACGTCGTGCCCGCGCCGGCGCAGCACGTCGCCGATCCCGATGCAGTTGTTCGTGGGGCCGAACGCCCCCTCTGGAAAGAACGCGATGCTCGCCACTGCGCGATCCTATGGCGTGTGAACAGACAACTACGCCTGGCGAAGCGCCCAGTTGGCGAACCGACTCCTGACGACTTCGAGATCACCGAGGAGGACACGCCGGCGCCCGGCGACGACGAAGTGCTTGTCAAGGTGCTTCAGATCTCGCTGGATCCCGCGATGCGCGGCTGGATGAGCGACGCGCCGTCCTACCTCCCGCCGGTCGGCCTCGGCGACGTGATGCGCGCGGGCACCAGCGGCGTCGTGGTGGAGTCGAACAGCGACCGCTTCGGTGCGGGCGATCACGTCGTCGGCACCCTTGGCGTGCAGGAACAGGCAGTCGTGGTCGACAAGGCCCTTACCAAGGTCGACACGGACATGGCTCCGCTTGCGACGTTTCTCGGCGGCCTGGGCATGCCGGGGCTGACGGGCTACTTCGGCTTGACGGAGGTGGGTGACCTGCGCGAGGGCGACACGGTCGTCATCTCCGGCGCGGCCGGCGCTGTCGGTTCGGTGGGGGGCCAGGTCGCGAAGGCGAAGGGCGCCGGGCTTGTCGTCGGCATCGCCGGCGGACCCGAGAAGTGCCAGTGGCTGGTGGACGACCTCGGCTTCGATGCCGCGATCGACTACAAGAGCGAGAAGGTCGGGCGCCGCCTGCACGAGCTCTGCCCGGACGGGATCAACGTCTACTTCGACAACGTCGGCGGCGACATCCTCGACGCGGCGCTGGCGAATCTTGCCTGGGGAGCGCGTGTGGTCATCTGCGGCGCGATCTCCCAGTACAACGCCGAGGGCGGAATGCAGGGCCCGCGCAACTACATGATGCTGCTGGTGCGTCGCGCGCGCATGCAGGGCTTCCTCGTCTTCGACTACGTGAAGCAGTACGGCGACGCGTTGCGCGAGATGGCGCAATGGCGGGCGGAGGGGAAGCTGAAGACGAGGGAAGAGATCGTCGCGGGGTCGATCGAGGACTTCCAGCCGACCTTGATGAAGCTGTTCCGCGGCGAGAACACCGGCAAGCTGGTCCTCGAAATAGCCGCTACGTGACCGGCATCCACGCCGCGCGCATGTCGACGCGCTGGCCGCGGAATGGCACTCCTTCGGCCTCGAGCAACTCGCGCTGACGGTCGCCCTTGGGCAGTGAGCCGTCGGCCCTGACGATCCGCTGCCACGGTACGCGTGGATCGTCGCACCCGGCGAGAACCGCGCCCGCCGCCCGTGGCGCACCCGGCCACAGATCTCCGTAGGTAGTCACGTGCCCCGGCGGCACCGATCGGACACGTTTCAGGACCAGGTCCCTCACCTGGGCGAAGTCTTGCAATGTGACAGGCCGCACATAGGGTTCTCAATCCGCCTGCTCACCTAAGGCTTGCGGGAGAACTGGAGGGCCCCTCCATTGACGCCCTCGGATTCCTCCCTGCACGCGCATTTGCGCGCGTGCGAAACACCCATCGGGTGTGTGCCTGTAGTCGCCGGACCTCCTGTCCGGTCGTTCGTGCGCGCCCACCGACAGGAGGTTCGACATGGAAATTCGACGAAGACACGCAGCACTGATACCTGCCTTGGCCGCCCTCGTGGCGGTTGTAATCGCCCTTGCCTTCGCGGTCGCGCCACGCGCGCAGGCCGATGATGCGAAGGCTTCCGGCGCCCCGACCGCGACCGCGTCGGTCGTGAAGGTCGATAGCTGGAAGGCACCACGCAAGAAGGTCGTGCACCGCAATTTCCGCCCGTGGGCCCACCCCACGCCGGGCCAGGTGCACGAGATCATTCGCAACGAGGCGCGCCGCTGGAACGTCTCGGCCGCGAGCCTTGCACGCCGCGTCGGCTGCGAGTCGCGCTACCACTGGTGGGCGACCAATGGGCAGTACTCGGGCGTCCTGCAGTTCTCAGCGGGCACGTTCTACCGCGGCATGAGCACGATCAAGTCGCACAAGATCAAGCTCGTCCGCACCAAGAGCCGGCGCGTACACGACGCGCGCGTCACTCATTACTCGGATGGCCGCAAGGTCCGCCGCCGCACCACTCCGCGGCGTCAGCATGTGGTCGTCGTCCTCACTGGTCGGCTGCCGCGCCACCCGTCCCTGAGCAACGCCTTCGCGCAGATCCGAATCGGCGCGCAGGCCCTGCGCGGAATGAGCGCGGTGCACTCATCCGAATGGTCCTGCGGCGCGTAGCGCTGTAACAAAAGGGGACTGTCCCCTGTTGTTACGCCGAAGGTCATGCGACTGCCCGCGGTCATGCGGGCTGTCGCGTCGACCCAATCTCCTTACGTACCGCCGGGGCCACCTCCGTGCCCAGCAACTCGATTGCGCGCATCAGGTCGGCGTGCGGCATCGGCCCGACGCTCAGCTGCGCCAGGAAGCGGTCGTGCTTGAAGATCTCGTATTGCTCGAGGATCTTCTCGGTGACCTCCTGCGGGCTGCCCACCAGCAGGTGGCCGCCGGGCTGGCGTCCCGCCTCGAACTGCTCGCGAGTCAGCGGCGGCCATCCGCGCTCGCGCCCGATGCGCGACATCACCTCGGCGTAGCCGGGGAAGAAGACGTCGGCCGCCTTCTTCGACGTGTCCGCCACGAACGCGTGTGAGTTGATGCTCACCGGCAGCGAGTCGCCGTGATTGCCGACGTCGGTGGCGGCGCGCCGGTACAGCTCGATCAGCGGCGCAAAGCGAGCCGGCTGTCCGCCGATGATCGCCAGCGCCAACGGCAAACCGAGGATGCCCGCGCGTGCGACCGACTGCGGGGTGCCGCCGACGGCGATCCACACCGGCAGCGGATCCTGGAGCGGCCGCGGGTAGACGCCGCGGTTCTCGATTCGCTGCGTGTGGGTCGTGCCCGGCCAGTAGACGATCTCGTTCGTGCGCGCCTCCAGCAGCAGCTCGAGCTTCTCCGCGAAGAGCTCGTCGTAGTCGTCGAGGTCGTACCCGAACAGCGGGAACGACTCGATGAACGAGCCGCGCCCGGCCATGATCTCGGCGCGGCCGTCGCTCAGCAGGTCGAGCGTGGCGAAGTCCTGGAAGACCCGAATCGGGTCGTCCGAGCTGATCACGCTGACGGCGCTGGACAGCCGGATGCGCTCCGTGCGCTCGGCGGCCGCGGCCAACACGATCGCGGGAGCCGAGACCGCGAAGTCAGGCCGGTGGTGCTCCCCCACGCCGAACACGTCCAGCCCGACCTGGTCGGCCAACTCGATCTCCTCGACCAGGTCGCGCAGGCGCGCGGCGGCGCCGTCGACCGTCGCCTCGCCGAACGTGTAGACGCCGATCTCCACTACGGCGCCCAGTAGCGGTAGAAGCCCTGACCGAGCCCCGCCTGCGCGATGGCCATGATGAAGCTGATCTGGTCTTCGAGCAGGCGCGCGTTCTCGAGCCCGCCGACGTTGATCGGGTCGTAGCCGGCGTCGCGGATCAGCTGTTCGGTCACCTCGCGCGCCTCGTCCTCGGCCACGTAGAAGTTCCCCGGCTTCTGCGGTTGCTGGTCGAGCCGGTCGTAGAGGGTGGCGAAGTTGATGTTGAAGGACTTCGCGACGGGCCCGCCCACTATCGACTTCACCTCGTGCGTGAGCGATTCGAAGCCCTCGTCGCGACCGTGAAACGCATTCATGGTCTCGATCACGGTCTTCCCCTCGATCCCGCTGACCTTGCCGAGCGCTTCGGCGATCGCGCCGGACGGCACCGACACGACTACGACGTCCGCGTCGGCGGCGTCGCCCCCGTCGCGCCCGAGCGTCGTCACGTCATGCCCCGCCCCCTGCCAGTGCTTTGCAAGCCCACCGCCCACGTTGCCCCGCCCTACGACTGTGATCTTCATGCGCCGCCTCCTCCTCATGGTTGTTGCGCTAGCAACAATCGTACTACGACGGCTCCACACCACTCTTTTGAGTGATCCTCGGGGTGATTAGCTAACGATCGTTCGCTAACATGCCCTGCATGAGCACGAGACTGCAGGGTCGCGAGGTCGTCATCGTCGAGGCTGCACGCACGCCGATCGGGCGCGGCCACCGCGAAAAGGGCATCTACAAGGACATCCACCCGAACACGCTGCTCGGGGAGACCTACAAGGCCGTGATCGACCGCGTGGGCATCGAGCCGTCGCTCGTCGAGGACGTCGTGGCCGGTGCCGTCTCGCAGGTGGGCGAGCAGTCGAACAACATCGCGCGCAACGCCTGGCTGCAGGCCGGCCTGCCGGCCGAGACACCCGCTGCGACGATCGATCGCCAGTGCGGCTCGGCGCAGTCCGCCACCGAGTTCGCCGCCGGCCTGATCGCGATGGGCGTGCACGACGTGATGATCGGCGCGGGCGTGGAGCACATGGGGCGCATCCCGATGGGCTCGAACGTGGCGCACCCTGATGAATTCGGCGTGCCGTTCCCGCCGCAGCTGCTGGAGCGCTACGCGCTCGTTCCGCAGGGCATCTCGGCCGAGATGATCGCGGCCAAGTGGGAGCTGCCGCGGTCCGAGCTCGACGAGATCGGCCTCCGCTCACACCAGCTGGCGCACTGCGCGACCGAGGAGGGACGCTTCGAACGGGAGATCGTGCCGATCCAGGTGAACGGCACGCAGGCCGTCGCCGACCAAGGCATTCGCCCCGACACGTCGCTGGAGGCGATGGCCGCGCTCAAGCCCGCCTTCCCGATGGCGGCCGACTACGTCGGTGGCGCCGACAACCTGAAGATCACCGCGGCGAACTCGTCGCAGATCTCCGACGGCGCGGCTTCGGTGTTGCTCATGGCACGCGAGAGCGCCGATGCGCTCGGCCTGAAGCCGCGCGCCCGCATCCTCGACCAGACGACCGTCGGCGTGGACCCGGTGATCATGCTCACCGGCCCGATCCCGGCGACCCAGAAGCTGCTGGAGCGCAACGGGATGACGGTCGACGACATCGACCTCTTCGAGATCAACGAGGCGTTCAGCTCGGTGGTCGCCGCATGGCGGCGCGAGCTGAACCCGGACTGGGACCGCGTCAACGTGAACGGCGGCGCACTGGCGCTCGGACATCCGCTCGGGTCGAGCGGCGCGCGCCTGATCACAACGCTGCTGCACGAGCTCGAGCGTTCCGACAAGGAGATCGGGCTCGTCACGATGTGCACCGCCGGCGGCACCGGCACCGGCACGCTCATCCAGCGCATCTGACGCGTATAACGAGCCGATGCCACGCCGCTCGAACGCCCAGGCTGCGGAGACCCGCAAAGCCATCGTCGAGCGTGCGGTCCAGACGGCGTCGATCGAGGGGCTGGAGGGCGTGACGATCGGACGGCTGGCCGATGACCTCGGAATGAGCAAGGCCGGGGTCATCGGCCACTTCGGCAACAAGACCGACCTGCAACGCGCTGCGCTAAGGCGTGCGCAGTCGATATTCGCCGAGCAAGTGTGGCGCCCGGCGGAGGACAAGCCGGCCGGCATGCCGCGGCTGCTTGCGATCTGCGACGCCTGGATTGCGCACATCACGAATTCGCCGTTCGCGGGCGGCTGCTTCATGTGCACGGTCTCGACGGAGTGGGACGCCCGCGACGGCGAACTGCACGACGAGGTCAAGGCCGGCTGGGAGCTGTGGCGCGCCCAGCTCCGCCGCGACGCGGCGACCGCGCGCGAGCAGGGCGACCTGCCGGCAAACACGGATCCCGACCAGGTCGCATTCGAGCTGCTGGCGATCGCGATGGGCCTGAACCAGTCGCTCCAGCTGCTGGACGATCGGCGCGCCACCGGCCGCGCGCGGCGTGCCGTTCGGCGGGTGCTCGGCCAAGGCTGATTGGTGGCATGCTCCCGGGTGGAGCGGCGATCAATCACGGCCGATCTCGACAGCGACACGCTTGCGCAAGGGGGCGGCTTTCCTGCCGGAGGCGTGTTCTCTGCTGCCCTGGACGCGGTGATCGTGATGGATGGCGAAGGGCTGATCCGCGACTGGAATCCAGCGGCCGAGGACGTCTTCGGCTACAGCTGGGACGAGGCGGTCGGGCACGAGCTCGCCGCGCTGATCATCCCTCCCGCGTACCGGGCTGCGCACCGCGCCGGGTTCGCCCGCTACCTCGAGACCGGCGAGGCGCACATCATGGACCGGCGAGTCGACCTGACAGGGCTCCGCAACGACGGCACCGAGTTCCAGGTCGAGCTGACGATCACCCGCCTGCCGGACGTCGACCCTCCGTTGTTCGCCGGGTTCGTGCGCGACCTGACCGAGCGCGAGTCGGGCGCCCGCGAGAACGAGCGGCTTCAACAGCGGCTGGCGTTCCTGGCGCACGCCGGGCTCGCGCTCGACATCTCGCTCGATCTCGAGGAAACCCTGCGCCGGCTCGTGCGCCTGACGGTGCCGGAGCTCGCCGAGCTGGCGGTGATCGACCTGATGGCGGGCGATGGCTCGATACGCGGCGCGGTCGCCGCCGCGGGCAGCGACCCCGAGCGTGCCGCCGCACTCGAGCAGACGCGGCGCGACCATCCGCTCGACCCGCACGGCCCGCACCCCGTCGCCCAGGTGCTTCGCAGCGGGCGCTCGGCGCTGCTGCCCGAGATGTCGGCCGAGCGACTGCGGGAGTTCGCGCAAGGCGACGCGCATTTCGAGTTGATGAGGCGGCTGCGCTATCGCTCGGCGATCGTCGTCCCGCTCATGGCGCGCGGCCGCACCTTCGGCGCGCTGTCGCTGCTGCGCATGCAAGAGCACGTGCCGTACGACAAGGGCGACCTGCTGCTCGCCGAGACCCTCGGCAGACGCGCGGCGCTCGCGCTCGAGAACCGGCGCCTCTACGCGTCCACACAGCACATCGCGCGCACGCTCCAGGAGAGCCTGCTCCCACGCGCGATCCCGCAGATCCCGGGTGTCCACCTGGCGGCCCGTTACCGCGCGGCGGCCGAGGGGCAGGATGTGGGCGGCGACTTCTACGACATGTTCCCGATCGCACCAGGCCGTTGGGGAATCGCCGTCGGCGACGTCTGCGGCAAGGGCCCGGAGGCTGCCGCGCTGACCGCGCTTGCGCGGTACACGATCCGAGCCGTGGCCGATCGCGGCCCGGCGGCGGCGCTGTCGCTGCTGAACGAGGCGGTGCTCCGCGATGCGGGCGTCGAGAATCGCTTCCTGACCGTCCTGTTCGGCGAGCTGACGCCCGCGGACGACCGGCTCTTACTGGAGCTCGCATCCGGCGGGCATCCGGCGCCGTTCGTGCTGCGCTCGGCCGGCTCGGTTGAGCCGGTTGCGGAGCATGGTCCGCTGATCGGAGTCGTGCCGGACGCGGAGTACGTCTCCACGCAAGTGACGCTGGCCGTGGGCGACAAGCTCGTGCTCTACACGGATGGACTCGCGGATGCACGCGCCCCCGAGGTAACGCTGTCGGAACTTGACCTTGCTGCGCTGCTGGAGGAGGGGCACGACCTCGAGGGAGAGCGGCTGGCGGAGTTCCTCGAGTCGCGCGCGACCGGCGGCTCGGACGCCCGCGACGACATCGTGATCGTGGTGCTCGAGGCGGTCGGGCGCGACGCGGACGCGCTCAGCGTCCACCACTACGCGTCCGCGACCAGCTGAGAGCGACTCGTGGATGCGCCCCTAGTGGCCGTTGAACGAGAAGTGCATGTAGTCCTTCGTGTTGCCGGACCAGGCTCCGCCCCAGCCCCAGCCGATCGAGGCGAACGCCTTGCGGACCTGCCCCGTGACCATCCCGGGCCGGTGATGTGAGCGGTCGCGGTAGGACTGCGCCAGCCGGTCGCGGCTCATGCCACAACCCACGTAGGGGTTTTCGACCGGGTCGAGGTCCACCGCGAGCCCGTATGCGTGGTTCGACCAGTTGCCGGTGCTGCGACCGCCGCTGCAAGGTGATGGCACCGCGTCGCGGCATGAGAACGAACCGGTGACGTCGCCGTCCTTGGGTTCCTGGCCGCGCACGTACATGCTGTCGATCGACATGTGCCGGATCGGGAAGTGGAGGAGGTAGAGCCGGTGGAAGACCTGCGCGAGCGGCCCCGCGGCGCTCTTGTTGACGATGATCTGACCGCTGTGGTTGTGCTTGTCGAAGCCCCGGTGCGTGACGGTCAGGACGCGCAGGTCCGACAGCCCGACCGGGCAGCCCGCGTGCCAGTAGTGATTTTTCTTCAGCGTCGTTTTGACGGAGGCCGATAGCGGCTTGGCCGACGAGTGGAACGTCGGTGCGACGCGGGCGTCGGACGCGGTGGAGAAGGCGCTGATCACGGCGGCGATGACGGCGATGCGAATCACGGCCAGGGATTTTGGCCGATGACGTGCGACCGCGGAAGGTTTTAGGTTTCTCGTGATGTATCTCGTCGAGTTGTCCCAGTCCGGCCCGCAGTGGCAGGCCGGAAAGCCCATGGAGGAGCAGAGCCTGTGGGACGCCCATGCCAAGTTCATGGACGAGCTCGTGGACTCGGGCTTCATCGTGCTCGGCGGCCCGGTCGGGGGCGAGGGACGCGTCGTACACGCCGTCGAGGCCGATTCGCCGGAGCACATCCGGGCGACACTTGCACGGGATCCGTGGAGCGACTCGCACCTTCGGGTCGAGTCGATCGACCCGTGGACGATCCGTCTCGACAGCCGCTGAGTATGTACCGTTGAGACGGTACTTTTCTGTACCGTATTGGCGGTACAATAGGTCACATGGTGCTGAACCCGTTCATCTGGGACCGCCCGCTCGACGACCCATCGAAGATCGTCGGCATGGACGCCTTCGCGAACCAGGTCGCGCTGACGCTGAAGGGTCAGACAAACGTGGCGCTCTTCGGCCCGCGCGACACGGGCAAGACAACCTTCACGAACCAGCTCGCGCTCGAGCTCGGCAAGTCACACGGCGCGGACGCGCCACCGTTCGACGTCGTCAAGATCAACCTCCAGCGCGTCGTCAGCATCCCGGGCTTCATCGGCTGCGTCCACGACGCGATGGTCACCCACCCGGTCAAGCGGGTGCGACGCGCGGCTCAGCGTCAGATCGCGGCGCTCGAGAAGCAGATCGGCTTCGACATCAAGGTTGTCAAGGGATCTGTCAAACGGAAGGTGGCCACGCCGGCTGAGGACGCCGAGACGCTGCACGCGCAGCTCCTCGCGCTCCGCTCCCTGTCCGAGCACCTGGTGGTGATCTTCGACGAGTTCCAGCGCCTGCGACATTGCCCCGGCGACCCGCTGGCGACGATCCGCTCGGCGCTGATGAGCTCCGGGGCCAACCACGTGTCGCTGCTCTTCACGGGCTCGATCCGAAACGCGCTGAAGATGATGCTCGAGGACTCCGGGCAACCGATCTTCGGCGAAGCCGCGCGGATGCAGCTGCCGACGATCGATCGCGTCGACTTCCTGGAGTACCTCGACTTCCAGTTCGAGGCGACAGGCAAGCCGGCGGACGAGGACGCGTTGGACTACCTGCTGAACGCGACCCGCGGACACCCCCGGGGAACCCAGCAGCTGGCCTGGGAGGTGTGGACGAACACTCCGGCGCGCAAGCGCGTGACACTGGACGCGGTCGTGCGCGCCCACGACCGCCTTGTCAGGACAATCGAGCGCTCGGAGTTCGCCGCCGTCCTGAACGTCTTGATCTCGGGCGACGAAGCCGAGGTCAACGAGGTGCGCGCCCTCCAGTTGCTGGCCGACCGCGGTGGCAACAGGACGACGAGCAGCCGCCACCTGGCAGCCCTGTACGGCTTCTCGAGTCACTCACGAGTCCGCCCTGCACTCGAGCGGTTGCAGCGGCGAGGGCTGGTCGACGAGCACGACGGGATCTGGCAGATCGTCGACCCGCTGTTCGAAGAATGGCTGCGTCGCTCGTCCCCGCTCGCAGACCTGCCGCCGTCCGAAGCGCCGGACGACGGCAGGTAATTGGTACCGTCTACCCGGTACCTTTCTGTACCGCCTACTGCGTAGACGAGGCGGGCGCGCAGACCGCGTAGACGGTGAACGTCGGCGTCCCCGAGCCGAGGTTGTATACGTCCGCCGTCCAGGCGCTCGTCGACGACGGGAACGAATCGGCGATTGCCTGCGCCGCCTTGTCGGCGACGAAGACGCCGCCGCCCACGACCGTCAGGCCCGCGTCGCAAGTGGCGATGGCGGAAGCGACGTCTACGTCGTTGGGCGGGGCAGGGGCGTTCGTGCCCGTGGCCGTCACCTGCTTCACCCGCACGATCGCGGCCGACCCCGCGCTGTCCGCCGTAGCCGCGGACGGGACCTTTCCGAGCGTCGGCAGATTGAGGTCGGCTCCAGTCAGGGAACCGTCCTTCACCTTCAATCCGTCAACCGCGTTTGCCGCGATCTTCGCTGTGCTGACCGCATTTCGAGCCAGCTTCGACTTGGTGACGGCGTTGCTGCGGAGCTTGGCGTTTGTTACCGCCTTCGCCTTGATCTGTTTCGAGCCGACGCTGTTCGCAGGCAGCTTGATCGCAGCGTAGGAGCCGGCGGACAAGGCAACGAACAGGGCCACGAACGACGTGACGTTGGCGAAGGTGATCCTCTGGCGGATCATGTGATCGCCTCCTTTCTCTCGATGACGCCGCCATCGTCGTCCTCACCTGGGATGAGGAAAACGGGCCCTAGGTGTAGATGAGCGTTACCTCGCCAGTTGTCCAGCGTCGCCGCAGGCCTTAGGTTCGCCCGATGGCGGTGGACCTGGTAATCGACGTCGACAACGTTCCCGGCGCGCTGGCGCAGGCGGCAGCTGCGATCAGCGACGCCGGGGTGAACATCGCTGCGGCGACTTTTCTCGAACCCGGCGAGCGAGCCGAGATCCACATCCTGGTCCCCCACGCCGAGGCGGCCAAGCATGCGCTCGCGATCTCGCACGTGGCGGTCACGCGCGAACGCGAGGTAGTCGTCGTCGACATCGAGGACCGGCCCGGCGTGCTGGCGGACCTGACCCGCAAGATCGCGCGGGCCGGCGTCAACCTCGACCTTGTCTACGTCGCAACCCGCAACCGCGTCGTCTTCGGGGGCGACGATCTCCCGGCACTGCGGGCGGCGGTCGGCGCCCGCTAGTAGAAAGCTGAGGATCATGCACCGGGTCGGACGTGGTCCCGAGGAGCGGGCGGCGGTTGAGCGCGCTTGGCGCCACATCCAGCCGCGGGCGCTCTACCCGCGCCCGCTGAAGCTCGATCGCGTGCGCATCATCGTGGCGCCCCTCGTCTTCCGCCTGCCCTGGTTCCGCCGCTTCCACGGCTACACGATCTGGTCCACGATCCTGCTGCGCTTGCCACTAGAGCAGGCGAGCCCAGAGCTCATCGCCCACGAGCTCGTGCACGTCTGGCAGCAGCAGCACGGTTGGGTGCGCATGTGGCTGTCCTACCTGCGCGGCTACCAGGACAACCCGTACGAGATCGAGGCGCGCCAAGCGGCGGCGGGGGCGGAGTGATGCAGCTGCGCCCGGGCTACCGGGAGCTGGCTGCGCCTGAAGCAGTGCGCGACGTGGTCGACTGCCTCTGGGTCCGCGTCACCGGCGGCGCCGACGAGGTGCGGGTGCTGCCCGACGGCCGCGCCGACGTAGTCTGGCGCCAGGGAGACCGGACGACGCTCGTCGGCCCCGAGACGCGCGCACAGCTGATCTCGTACTCCGTCAGCGAGGTGCTCGTCGGCATCCGCTTCCGGCCGGGCGCGGCCGGACCGGTCATGGGCGTGCCGCTGCACGAGGTCCGCGACCTGCGAGTGGACGTGATGGAGGTCGACCCGGCGTTCAACGTGGAGGCCCACCTCGCGCCCGCCGAGGTGCTGGCGCGCTTCCTCGCCGCGGCCGCCGACCGCCGCGGCGACCCGCTCGTGACTGAGGCCGTGCGGCGGCTCGCGCGGCAGGACGTGAGCGCGGTCGCGCGCGAGCTGGCTATCAGCGAGCGCCAGCTGTTGCGCCGCTTCCAGGCGGCCGTCGGCTACGGACCGAAGACGCTCGCGCGTGTGCTGCGCTTCCGCCGCTTCCTCGAGGCCGTCGATCGCGGCGAGGCCGACCTCGCCTCACTGGCGCTCGATGCGGGCTACGCCGATCAGGCACACCTCACGCGCGAGGCGACGCGGCTTGCCGGCGCGACACCGCTGGAGCTCGTGCGCTCGCGCAGCCGCAGCTGACCAAGGCGTCCGTTTCGTTCAAGACCGGCGCGGGTCGCATGCGGAGACTCGCGTGGCATGAGCTACGACATGACGGCAGCCGCCGACTTCATGGCGGCACACGCACGAATCCTGGACCGGCGCCGCTTCGAACTGCTGACCCGCGCCACCGATCCGGCGGGAGCGCTGGCAGCGCTCGATGGCTACGGGAACCCGGACGGCGGCTATGGCTGGGGCCTCGAACCCGACCTGCGCTCCCCTGAAAGCCAGCCGGGCGCAGCGCTGCACGCGTTCGAGGCGTTCGAGGAGATCGCGCCGGCGACATCGCCGCGCGCCGCAGCGCTCTGCGACTGGCTCGAGTCGGTGACGCTGCCCGACGGTGGCCTGCCGTTCGCGTTGCCGCTGCTGACGACGGCTGGCTCAGCGCGTTGGTGGCGCAATGCTGATCCGGCCCAGTCGTCGCTCCAGATCACGTCGATCGTGGCCGGGAGCGCACACCGAGTCGCCAGGCACGACAAAGCCGTCGCGCAACACCCGTGGCTCGAGCGCGCAACCGAATATTGCGTCGGCACAATCCAGGCTCTGGTGGAGGCGCCGTTCGCAATCGCGCTCGGCTTCTCGATCCGCTTCGCCGACGCGCTGCACGCGCGACAGCCCGAGGAGGCCGAGCGACTGCTCGAGCACCTGACCAGGTTCGTCCCGGCCGATGGCCGGCTGCGCGTGACCGGCGGCGCGGAGGACGAGACGCTGCACCCGCTGGACATCGCCCCCGCACCGGGCATCGCGCGGACGCTCTTCAGCGACGAGGTAATCGAGGCTGACCTGGAACGGCTCGCCGGACTGCAGCAGGCCGACGGCGGCTGGATCGTCGACTTCCCGAGCGCGTCAGCGGCCGCCGCACTCGAGTGGCGCGGCTATGCGACGGTGCGGGCGATTCAGATTCTGGGCGACAGCCGTAGCGCCCCGGCGCAGCCGTGGCCGTGGGACCACTACGAGCTCAGCTGAAGGCGCCGAACGAGCCAGTCCGTCTGGCTCGCGCGCTCGCGGTAATAGCCGGCTTCGCCGTCAACCTCATCGGCGATGCGCGCAGCCACGAACCCGAGTAGCGCGCCACCCTCCGGGATCGACGGCTCGATGACAGCGTCCCAGCTGTCGAGTCCGTGGGCACGCGTCAGCTCGTGGGCGCGATCCGCACACATGCGCGTGTAGTCGTCGTGCGCCCGCTCGTCCCACGCCTCGATCCGGCGCACGAGCCTGCCCTGCGACGCGATCACCTTCGTCGGGTCGTCGCGGATCTCCCCGTCGAGCTCGATTTCGTAAAGCGAGCGGCCGATCCAGAGCGGCAGGTGCTGCGGCCGACAGGCATGGATGCCGCTGCGGCATGGATCGGGGTCGGAGCTGACCCATGCTCCGGGAGCAGCGGCAGGAAGCGGCCACGGGAAAGCGCTGAACACGCCCGTCCCGTCGGGCTTCAGGAACTTGTAGGCGTTCATCCGCGCTTCCAATCCCGGAACGCCGCCATCAACTGCGCCTTGGTCGATTCGGGCACATCCTCCTCGCGCAGCTCACCGACTACCTCGATCGTCGTCCGCACCTGATCGACGTACTGGATGCAGCCGTCGCAGAAATTCAGGTGCTGCTCGAAAACGCTGGCCTCCTCTGCGGGCAGCGCCCGCTCGACGTAGTCGGTGACGAGCTCAACGACCTGTTGGCAGGAGATGTGGAGCGAGCTATGCGCCATCGAGATGCCTTTCCAGCGCGGCCCGAACCCGTGATCGCGCGCGGTGCAGAAGAACTCGCTGGTTGCCCTCGGCAAGTTGCAGGGCATCGCAGACCTCTTCGGGACTGCAGCCGGCGACGTCGCGCATCGTGATCACGACCCGCTGCGCATCCGGCAGCTGCTCGATCGCCTCGGTTACCACCTTGAGCGTCTCGCGACCGAGCGTCACCTCTTCCGGATGGTCGTTCCAGTTCGCGGGATAAGCCCACCAGTGCCCCGGGAAGGCATCGCTCGCCCCGCGGAAGCGCTCCGGTTCGACCGCTGCCTCTTCACCTTCAGCCGCCAACGCCGCGAATGGCACGGTCCGGGCCTCGCGCACGCCGCGACTCTTCGCGATGTTGATGACTATCGAGATGATCCAGGTCTTGAGCGAGCTTCGGCCCTCGAAGCGGTCGAGGCCCCGCAGGACTCCCAGCCATGCGTCCTGGACAACCTCCTCGGCCACAGCACGCGTCTTCACGTACGACTGCGCGACCGCGAGCAGCGTCCCGTAGTAGCTCTCGACGAGCTCCTCGAATGCAGCCTCCTCCCCCTTCCGCAGGCGCTGGACGAGGTCAGCCTCGTCGCGGATGACGGTCACCGAACTCACGGATCCCTCTCTCGGCGACCCTAACCGCTGCGCGATGGTCAAAACAATTCCGCGACGTCTGTAACGGATCCGTTCGCTCCGACGACGAAGGCGCGTTTCCACCACGAGGAGGACTCGCATGAAAGCCATCGCCGTACACCCAGGCGTCCCCAACTCGATGCATCTGCGTGAGGTCGCGGAGCCCGGGCTCGACGAGATACCCGACGGGCGCGGAGTGCTCGTCGAGGTGCTGCGCGTCGGGGTCGACGGCACCGACAAGGAGATCAACTCCGCGGAGTACGGCGACGCGCCCGACGGTCACGACTACCTGATCACGGGGCACGAGTCGCTTGGGCGCGTGGTCGAGGTCGGGCCGAACGTGCCGACCACGATCACCCCCGGAACGATCGTCGTGGCGTCGGTACGGCGCCCCGGCATGAGCGTCTACGACGCGATCGGGCTGCAGGACTTCACGACCGACGACGTCTACTTCGAGCGCGGCATCAACAAGCGCCACGGCTACCTCTGCGAGTACTACGTCGAGGACTTCCAGTACGTCGTGCCCCTCCCGCAGTGCCTGTCCGAGACCGGCGTGCTGCTGGAGCCGATGACGGTCGCCGAGAAGGCGGTCAACCAGGCGTACGAGATCCAGCGCCGGCTGAAGGTGTGGGAGCCGCGCCGCGCGGCGGTGCTCGGGTCGGGGACCGTCGGGCTGCTGACGACGCTCGTGCTGCGGCTGCGCGGCCTCGAGGTGGTCTGCTTGTCGTTGCCAAGGCCGCCGTATCGCAACAGCGAGCTGGTCGAGGAGCTCGGCGCCGGCTACGTGTCGACCCAGGACATGTCGGTGGCCGAAGCGGCGGCGCAGTACGGCCCGTTCGACGTGATCGTCGAGGCGACCGGCTTCTCGCCACTCGTGTGGGAAGCCGCGCAGGCGCTGGGCAAGAACGGCGTCCTGATGCTCGTGTCCGTGACGGGCGGCGAGCGCCAGGTCGAGATCCCCAGCGACATGATCAACCAGGGCTTTGTGCTCGGGAACAAGGTGATGGCCGGATCGGTGAACGCTTCGCCGACTGATTTCACCTCGGGGCGCGACGACCTCGTGAAGGCGTACGCGTTCTACCCGGGTTGGCTGGAGAAGCTCCTGACCCATCCAGTCGAGGGGCTCGAGAACTACGAGCAGATGCTGCGTGATTTGACCGAGGCGACGGACGCGATCAAGGTCTTCGTGCAGGTCGCAGATCGCTCAGCGCAACGGGATCGCGGCGGCCGGGTAACGGCGATCGCATGAGCCCGTCGTTCGACGACCTGCTGATCGTCGTCGCCATCGCGTTCGCGGCGCCGTTCCTCCTCGGTCTGTTCCCGTCAGTCCGGCTGCCCTCGCCCGTGCTCGAGATCGTGGCCGGGATCATCGTCGGCCCGTCAGTACTGCACTGGGCGCAGAACGACGAGACGGTGGCGGTCATCAGCACGATCGGCCTCGCGTTCCTGCTGTTCCTTGCGGGGATCGAGATCGAGTTCGACAAGCTGCGCGGGCAGGTCCTGCGCCTGACCGGGTTCGCTTTTGCCGTCTCGTTCGCGATCGCTCTGGTCGTGGGATTCGGGCTGAAGGCTGCCGGCACCGTGCAGACGCCGCTGCTCGTGGCGATCATCCTGTCGGCTACTTCGCTCGGCGTGATCGTCCCGGTGCTCAAGGACGCCGGCGAGATCTCGTCGAAGTTCGGGCAACTGGTCATCGCCGCCGGCTCGATCGCCGACTTCGGCGCGATCATCCTGCTGTCGGCTTTCTTCTCCGGCAAGGGCAGCACCGGCTCGACGCTCCTGCTGCTCGGCTGCCTCTTCGGGATCGCGGCTGCCGTCTTTGTGTTCGCGCGCGGCGCCGAGCGCTCACGTGCAGTGATGCGCGACCTGGTGCGACTGCAGGACACGACCGCGCAGATACGCGTCCGCGCGGCCGTCGTGCTGATGATCGGCTTCGCGGCGCTGGCGGAGCAGTTCGGCCTGGAGGCGATCCTCGGCGCGTTCGCCGCCGGAGCGGTACTCACCCTCGTCGACCAGGACCGGCAGATGACGCATCCGATCTTCCGTACCAAGCTCGAGGCGATGGGCTTCGGCTTCTTCGTGCCCGTCTTCTTCGTCGCGACGGGGCTGAAGTTCAACCTGAATGCGCTGCTCGACCACCCGTCGAACCTCGTGAAGGTCCCGATCTTCCTAGCGGCGCTGCTCCTGGTTCGTGGGCTGCCGGCGATCGTCTACCGCGGTGCAATTGACCGCCGTCACGTCGCGATCGCGGGCATCCTGCAGGCGACATCGCTGCCGTTCATCGTCGCGGCGACGACGATCGGGGTCGACATGGGCCTGATGGGCTCGGCCGAGCAGTCGGCCCTGATCGCCGCGGGCCTCGTGTCGGTGCTGTTCTTCCCGCTGGTCGGGTTGACGCTGCTGAAGCGAGCGGGCGCCCCGATGCGCGCGGATGCCGCCCCGGCCGGGCTGGTGGCGATGTGAGCGCCCCGGCCACATCTGCGATCGGCGCGCTGGAGTGGATCGACGCGGCGAAGCGCCTCGAGGCGCTGTCACTCGTCCGCGAAGGCCGCATCTACGACCTGTCGCACGTGCTCGACGAGGCGGTCCCCGTCTTCCCGGGCCGCAGCTTCCACCAGACGCTCGTGACGACGGCGCACCACGTGAACGGCGGCGGTGTCGGTGACAACCAGGTCAACTGGATCACGGAGGTCTACTCGTCGACCTCGCAGCTGGGCACGCACCTGGACTCGCTCGCTCATTTGCAGCGCGGGATGCACGGTTACGGCGGTGTCTCCGTTGACGAGCTCGCCGGAGTGGCGGGCGTGAACGAGCTCGGCGCGGAGACGATCCCGCAGATCGTGACCCGCGGCTGGCTGGTCGACGTCGCCCCGCTCGGCCCCGGCGAGGTCATCACTCCTGATCACGTGGCGCACCTCTCGCCGAGCGCCGGCGACGCGGTGCTGTTCCACACCGGATGGGGCCGCCTCTGGGACAACCCCGAGGCGTACGTGGCGGGCGAGCCGGGACCAGGCGTAGAGCTCGCGGACTGGCTCGCCCGCCGGGGCGTCGCATTGACGGGCTGCGACACCTGGAGCTACGGCCCCGTTCCGCCAGAGGACCCGGAACGGCCATTCGAGGTGCCGCAGATGCTCAACGTCGACCACGGCGTCTTCATCGTCGAGAACCTCGACCTTTCGCTGCTCGCGACCGACGGCGTGCGCGAGTTCTGCCTGGTCCTGACCCACCCGAAGCTGCGCGGCGCCACCGGCGCGTGGACCGCGCCGATTGCACTCATCTAAAGGAGACGAGTCCGCATGGCCTCTGAGCACTACGACGTGATCATCATCGGAACCGGCGCCGGCGGAGGGACGCTGCTGCACCGGCTTGCGCCATCCGGAAAGCGCATCCTCGTGCTCGAGCGCGGGCCGTACCTGCGCCGTGAGCCGGAGAACTGGGACTCGACCGAGGTCTTCCTCAAGGAGCGCTACCTCTCCGGCGAGCAGTGGCTCGACAAGGACGGGACAACGTTCGCACCGCACCAGCAGTACTTCGTCGGCGGCAACACGAAGTTCTACGGCGCCATCCTCTTCCGGCTGCGCGAACGCGACTTCGGCGAGATACGCCATAACGGCGGCATCTCGCCCGCGTGGCCAATCACGTACGCCGAGCTGGAGCCGTACTACACCGAGGCCGAGCGGCTCTACCACGTACACGGGCAGTCGGGCGAGGATCCGTACGAGCCGTGGCGCTCGGACGAATTCCCGTACCCCGCGGTCTCGCACGAGCCGCGCATCCAGAGGCTGCACGAGGATCTCGAGCGCGCGGGTCATCAGCCGTTCCATCTCCCGGTGGGCGTGCTGCTCGACGAGGAGAACCCGGAGAACTCGACCTGCGTCCGCTGCGACCGCTTCGACGGCTTCCCTTGCCTGCTCGACGGCAAGGCCGACGCTCATGTTCTTTGCGTGCGGCCGGCGCTCGAGCACAAGAACGTCACGCTGAAGATCGGTCGCAAGGTCGAAAGCCTTGTCGAGGACGCCGGGGAGATCAGCGAGGTCGTCGCGGTGAACCAGGCGAGCGGTGCCGAGGAGCGCTACTCGGGCGACGTGGTGGTCGTCTCCTGTGGCGCCGTCAACTCCGCCGCGTTGCTGTTGAAGTCGGGCGTCGCCAACTCATCCGGAGTCGTCGGCCGCCACTACATGTGCCATCAGAACTCGGCGCTGATTGCGATCTCCAAGGAGCCGAACCCGACGAAGTTCCAGAAGACGCTGGGCGTGAACGACTTCTACGAGAGCTCCGACGACTTCGATTACCCGCTTGGGCACATCCAGATGCTCGCCAAGAGCGACGGCGCGGTCCTCAAGGCGGGCGCGCCCCCGTTCACACCGAAGTTCACGCTCGACTACATGGCCAAGCACGCGGTCGACTTCTGGCTGACGTCGGAGGACCTGCCGGATCCGGACAACCGCGTGACGGTGGAGCGGAACGGCCAGATCCGGTTGAGCTACGGCGACAACAACCTCGAGGGCCACAAGCGGCTGCTGAAGAAGCTGCACGGGCTGCTGCACCACCTGGGCATGCACCCGCACCTGATCCCGCACGAGCTGGTGCGCGATGGGCGGATCCCGCTGGCGGGCGTGGCGCACCAGAACGGGACCGTTCGCTTCGGCGACGACGCCCGCACCTCGGCCCTCAACCGCGACTGCAAGGCATGGGATCTCGACAACCTGTATGTCGTCGACACGAGCTTCTTCCCGTCGTCGGCGGCGGTGAACCCGGCGCTGACGGCCATGGCGAACGCGCTGCGGGTGGGTGACCACCTGCTCGAGCGGCTGGACGTGTCGCTCGCAGTCGTGGACGCCCGTAATCGAACGGAGGCACTCGCATGAAACGCAACCAGCAGCCGATCCTGAAGACAGTTGCGAAAGGCGTCGCAGCCGGCGTCGCAGGCACCGCCGCGATGACGGTGTCGTCGACGATCGAGCAGCACCTACGGAAGCGACCGGCGTCGACGGCACCGGCCGATGCGGCCGCGAAGGTGCTGCACATCCACGATTTCCCGACCGAGGAGGCGAAGAACCGCTTCTCCAACGCCGTTCACTGGGGCTATGGGACCGCCTGGGGCGTGAACCGCGCCCTGCTGTCGCGCTTCGTGTCGCCGCGCATCGCCTCGACCGCGCACCTCGGCGCGTTGTGGGTTTCGGAGCAGGTGATGCTGCCGGCCCTCGAGGTGGCCCCGCCGGTGACGATGTGGGGCGGCAAGGAAGTCGCGATCGACGCCTGGCATCACCTGGTGTACGCGACGGCGACGAGCGCCACTTATGAAGCGCTCGACCGTCGCGACGCGTGAGCGGTATCCAGTTTCAGCACCGCGGCGAACGGGATCCTCCACATCACCAACGGCGAGAGCGCCGGCAACACCCTCCGGCAAACCGCGCTCGGCGGCGCGGTCTTGCCCTGGCAGGACGTTCTTCACGAAAGCCCCGTGCCCGCGCAGCCACGGCAGGAGCTGCTCCGGACACGCGCCGGCTTCCTCGCCGGCTGCGGCTGGGGCAGCCAGCGGGCGCTGCTCGCATCGCTTGAGCGACGCGACCGACAGTTGCTCGAGGCGCTTCGCCGGGCTGGGCGAATTGACGGCGAACGAACTCGAGAGGCTGTGGCCCTCCCGCCGACCGGCGGTACCGGCTGCACTTGAAGCAGCCGCCGGGGCCTGGGCTGCCCTTCAGGCGCCGGAGCCGACGACACTGGCCGAGTGTGCGAGGCGCGACAGCGCGGAGCTGCCGTTTCTTGCGACCGCGGTGCGGCGCTTGCTCGAAGAGCTGCCGGCGCCGGCAGACGGACTCTCCGGAACGGAACGGCGGGCGCTCCAGATGGTCGCCGCCGGCGCGGACAGGCCGCCCGCCGCATTCGTTGCAGCACAACGACTCGAGGAGGCGCCGTTCCTGGGCGACGCCTGGTTCTACCGAGTCCTGTCCGCGCTGGGGCAGGGGACGAACAGGCTGATCGAAACCGACGACGGTGCGCCGCTTCCGGCGCCGCCGCCGCTCGGCGACAGCCAGCTCTTCACGCACGTCCAGCTGCGGCTGACGGCGGCGGGAGAAGACACGCTGCGCGGCCAAGCCGACCGAGTCGAGCTCCTCGGCATCGACCGCTGGATCGGCGGCGCCCACATCACGGCTGACAACACCTGGCGATGGGACGCCACCGACCTGAGGGTCATTCGACCATCGCGCCGGCGCCGCTAAGCGCGTTTCATCACGGGCGCAGCTCGGCGACCAGCGGATCGAAGTCCGGCTTGATCCGCGCGAACACGTCGCCCAGGTCGTCCCACAGCCGGTACGGCGACGGGCGGCCCCAGAACCAGTAGCCGACGTAGACCTTCTCGACGATCAGGCCGGGCGTGAACAGGACCGTGTGAGGCACGTTCGCGGCGTGGTGGTCGTCGGTGTACTCGCGGATGTCGAGCGCCTCCTGCACCTCCAGGTTCTCGTCTGCCAGGAAGGTCCAAGACGCTCCAGCCGCGATCTTCATCCTGTATGCGTCGTGCTGGCCGTTGGGCAGGATCGTGACGAGCTGCGTGAACGCGACGCCGGCCCAGCCGTGGACCTCCACCATCGCGCGCTGGTGCTGGCGCTCGCGCGGGCAGTGCTCGCCGCGACCGAGCATCAGGACCATCACGTCGTCACCCTGCAGCTCCGACAGCTTGTGGAGCACGCCGTTCTCGTCCGGCAGCTCGAAGTCGGGAAACTCTGAGCCGGGCTTCATCCAGCTCGTGCGTCCGTCCTTGGTCATCGTCGCCATGTCATTCCTCCTCCGGGGATATCGAGACGAACGCGGTAGACGCTGGTCTCGGCTGTGATGTAGAGCGTTCGGGAGTCGTCGTCGCCGAACGCGAGGTTGTGTGGGGCCTCTGGCAGTTCGATCAGCGCGAGTCGGCGCCCGTCGGGGTCGAGGACCCAAATCCCGCCCGGGCCGCACGCGTAGACGTTGCCGGCGCTGTCGACCTTGACACCGTCGATCGCGTCCTCACCTGGGGAATCGGTCATGTCGTGGAAGAGCTCGCCGTCGCCCAGGCGGCCATCGCCGAGCACCGGGTAGCGCACGACGACCTTGTTGTCCTCATGCCAGTTGCCGACATAAAGGAAGCGCTCGTCGGGTGAGAAGGCGAGGCCATTCGGTCCCTCGAGGCCCGTGACCTCGGGCGTCACGACGCCATCGAGCGTAACCCGGAAGACGGCATTGAACGGAAGCTCCTGGTCCGCGGGATCGGCCAGGCCGAACGGCGGATCCGTGAAGTAGAGCGTCCCGTCGCTTCGGTACACCAGGTCGTTCGGGCTGTTCAGGCGCTGCCCGCGGTACCGATCCGCGAGGACCGTGATGTCCCCGTGCGGGTTGACGCGTACCACGCGCCGGTTGCCGTGCTGGCAGATCGTGAGCAGGCCGTCCGGTGAGAACGTCAGCCCATTCGAGCCGGGCTGGTGGTAGCGGCCGATGTCAGCACCCGTATAGCCGCTCTTCGTGCGGAACACGCTGAGGCGGCCCTGGTTCCAGCGATAGATCACGTTCGTGTTCGGCGAGCTGAAGAGCAGGGCACCGTCGTTTGCCCAGACCGGCCCCTCGGTGAAGTCGAAGCCGGTCGCGATTCGCTCGATCGCCGCGCCGCCGTACTCGTAGCCCGTCTGCTCGCCGAGTTGCGTATTCGCGTAGATGTCGAGCGTCGCCGAGCGCATCCAGATGTAGTTGTGCGGTGAGGTCGAGATCGGGCCGTTGATCCCGAACACAGCGATCGTGAACTCATCGCCGGGCTGCGCGTCGCGCGTGAGAACGACGCGGTTCGGCGCGTTGAACCCGGCTGCGACCGGACCACCTGCGTCGCCGAGCTGGTGCGGAAGCTCGCCGTTCACCCAGACCTCGGCGTAGTCGTCGATTACGACCTCGAACACGACCGTCGTGCCACGAATGTCCGTCGCACCGACGCGCTCGGGCAGGGTCACATTGGTGCGATACCAGTTGAAGCACACGCGACCGCTGGCAAGTCGGTCCATCGTCTGCTGCGGCTCCAAGACGCGCCAGTCCGAGTCGTCGTAGTCGACCGACTCGGCGTGAGGGACGACGTCGTAGGTCCGGTTAGGGACGGTGCCAGGGCCGAGCGGATCCTCGGGTGAGCCCAGCTCGACGAAGTCGATCTCGTCGACGCGCGCGTCGGCGTAGCGCCAGTCGGCGCCCACCAGTGCGGCGCCGTCGTCGGTCTGCAGGTCGACGATCGCGTCGGGGCGCCCCGGGATCAGCTCGGGCGGGCGCGGGATCCGGTGCCCGCTGCGCGTGTCGGTCGCGACGGTCATGGCGCCACCCGCACATCGAAGTCGCCGCTCGTGCCCGCAGCGGCCTCCGCGGCGGCGACTCCGATCTGCGCCAGCTCGCGGTCCTCGTCAGCGGACATCGCGCCGGACACGCCGAGCGCGCCGACGACCTGGCCGTCGACTGTGATGGGGATGCCGCCCTGCAGCGGTACCGCTCGCGCCAGGTGCAGCGCCGAGGGCCTGCGCCCGCCGGCCACCTGTTCCTCGAAGTCACGGCTCTCGCGCCGGTAGATTGCGGCGGTGCGGGCCTTGTCGGTCGCCACACCCACGCTCGCGACCTGCGCCCTGTCGGGCCGCCACAGGTAGATCGCATCGCCGTTCGTGTCGACAACGGCCGCGACCGGAGCCACGCCGCGCGCCTCTGAGGCAGTTGCGACGGCTTCGCCCGCGATGCGCGCGCCGTCGAAGCTCAGCACGCGCTCCTCGCTCGTCGAGAGCGCGCTCGCGGCGCCGGCGATCGAGATCCCCTCGTCCTCGTCCGGCGTCTCGCCAGAGGTCCCTATTGCGCCGACGACCTCGTCGCCAACCTTCAGCGGGATCCCGCCGGTCAGCGCGGCGGCACCGTGCAGCGCCAGCGCGCCGAGACGGCCGGCAGAGGCCTGCTCCTCGAGCTCGCGCGATGGGCGGATGAAGATGGCCGCCGTGCGCGCCTTGTCGACCGACACGCGCGCTGAGGCGACCTGCGCGCCGGCGGTCCGCCGCAGCGCGACGAGCTCGCCGGCCGGGTCGACAACCGCGATGAACACACGGGCGCCTGTCTCGGCCGCCTTCTTCTCGGCCGCAGCCAACACGGCGTCCGCGCCGGCGATGTCGATGGTCCTGCGAGTCCTCACTGCATTCATTTGAGATCCGCCTTCCAAATCGCGGTGTCGTTGGTGATGAAGAGCGCGCTCCCGGCGAACGCGAAGTTGACGGAGTCCCGCACCGGGATCAGGTCCATGGGCATTCCGTCGGGATCGAAGATCTGAACGCCGGCAGACGACGAGACGTAGACGCGACCGGCCGCGTCGGTCTTCAGGCCGTCCGGATAGCCGGGGTACACGTCGACGAAGACGCGCTCGTTGTCGAGCCCGCGCCCTTCGACGACGTCGAACGCCTGCACCTGATGCGGCTCGCCGCTGTCGCCGACGTAGAGAGTTGCCTCGTCGGGCGAGAAAGCGAGCCCATTCGGGTGCTCGAACGAGCTCGCAACGCAGTCCATCTCGCCGGTGGACGGGTCGAACCGGTAGACCACATCCGGCAGAACCGGCTTCGGCCGGAACCCCTGGAGCCAGCCGTAGCTCGGGTCGGTGAACCAGATCGTTCCATCGGACTTGACGACGATGTCGTTCGGTGAGTTGAGGGGCTTGCCCTCGAACGAGTCCACGACCGTCTCCAGCCGGCCATCGATGCAGTCGAACCGGCTGATCCGCGCCGGGCGGGACATGGTTCCCTGCTCGCAGACGAGCAGACACCCGGCGGGGTCGCGCGTCATGCCGTTGGCGACGTTGGCTTCGGAGCGCACGGTCGAGATGCAGCCGGAGTCGAGACTCATGCGCTTGATCGCGACGACCGGCGGTCCCCCGTTGCGGTGTGGAACGGAGGTGAAGTAGAGAGAGTTCTCCTCTTCTACGAACACTGGGCCTTCGTGGGCGTCCGTTGCCACGACGCGAGTCGTCATGGCCGCATTCGTCGGCGGTCACGCGATTCCGTTACAGGCGTAACGAATCAGCTCGCAACATGACCAAGCGCCCATGACCGCTCCGGATTTCAAGCCCATCGCCGACTATGGCGTGCTCTCGGACTGCAACACCTCGACCCTCGTCTCGCGCGACGGGTCTATCGATTGGCTCTGCATGCCGCGCTTCGACAGCCCCGCGCTGTTCGCCCGGATCCTCGACCCTGACGCCGGGCACTGGACGATCGCGCCGGTGCAGCCAGCGCTCGCAGACCGCCGCTACGCGGATGGCTCGCTCGTGATCGAGACGCGCTTCACCTCCGAAGCCGGCGAGGTCGTCCTGACCGACGCGATGGCGTTCGCCGAAGGCCAGCGCGGGCACATGCTCGGCAACGAGGCGCCACATGAGGTGCTGCGCACGGTCCAGGGAGTCACGGGCGAGGTCGAGATGGAGTTCGAGCTCGCGCCACGGCCCGAGTACGGCCTCGTCAAGCCGCTTGTCAGGCTGACCGAATATGGCGCCCGCACGTTTGGCGGGCCGAACCAGATCGCGGTCAGCTCCGGGATCGCGCTGGAGCTGGAGGGCGCGACCCTGAAGGCGCGCTTCACCGTCAAGCAGGGTGAGACGGTCGGTTTTGCGCTGCGTTGGACTGCAGTCGAGCGAGCTGCGAAGGAGCCGACACCCCACGCCGACGTACGCAGCCGGATCGAGGACGTGATCCAGGCATGGCAATCGTGGGAGGCCGAGCACGACATCTACCAGGGCCCGAACCGCGAGCTCGTCCGCTTCAGCGCGCGCGTCTTGAAGGGACTGACCTACCAGCCGACCGGCGCAATCGTCGCCGCGCCGACGTGCTCGCTACCTGAGGGAGTCGGTGGCGAGCGCAACTGGGATTACCGCTACGCCTGGATCCGCGACGCGTCGCTGACGATGGAGGCGCTCTACATAGGGGCCTGCCCCGACGAGGCAGTCGACTTCGTCTCGTTCATGACGAGCGCCGCCGGCGGCGGTGCGAGCGACATGCACTCGCTGCAGATCATGTACGGCATCGGCGGCGAACACGACCTGTCGGAGCGCGAGCTGCCGCACCTGCGCGGGTGGCGCGATTCCGCGCCCGTACGCATCGGCAACGACGCCTGGAAGCAGACGCAGCTCGACGTCTACGGCGAGTTCCTGGCGACGCTCGCGCTCTACGAGGAGCAGCTCGGCGAGCTGCACCCGGAGATCCAGCGCTTCATCGCCGATTTGGCCGACACCGCCGCACGACGTTGGACTGAGACCGACCAGGGCATGTGGGAGATGCGCGGCGACCCGCGTCACCACCTCTCGTCGAAGGTCATGTGCTGGGCGGCGCTCGACCGTGCCACCAAGCTGGCGCCAAAGCTCGGCGACTACGCCGGCAACGCGATGCACTGGGCCGAGGAGCGCGACCGCATCCGCGACGCGATCTTCGAACGCGGCTGGAGCGAGCGCAAGCAGGCGTTCGCGCAGTCGTTCGACTCAGACGACATCGACGCCGCTCAGCTGTTGATGCCGCTGGTTGGCTTCCTGCCGGCGACCGACCCACGCATGCGCTCCACCATCGAGGCGATCGCCGACGAGCTGACGCAGGACGGGCTCGTGCTGCGCTACCTGAACGACGAGGGCCCGAACGCGGACGGCCTCGAGGGCGAGGAGGGCACGTTCGTGATCTGCAGCTTCTGGCTCGTGTCGTGCCTGGCGCAAGCGGGTGAAATCGAGCGCGCCGAGGCGATCTTCGAGCGCCTGGTGGGCTACGCGAACGACCTGGGGCTGATCGCCGAGGAGATCGACGCCGCGAATGGCGAGCTGCTCGGGAACTTTCCGCAGGCGTTCAGTCACATCGGCTTGATCAAGGCCGCGTACGACATCGACATGGCGAAGGCCGGGCGCCGCACCGAGACGGGGGCACTGGCATGAGCTACGACGTGATCATCATCGGCGGCGGCCCCGCCGGGGAGCACTGCGCCGCCCGGCTCGCCGAGGGTGGCGCGAAGGTCGCGCTCGTCGAGCGCGAGCTGGTCGCGGGCGAGTGCAGCTACTGGGCGTGCATCCCCTCGAAGACGCTCCTTCGCAGCGGTGAGACGCTCGCTGCGGCGCGCGCGGTCGACGGGGCGGCGGACGCCGTCTGCGGCCCGGTAGACGTCGAGCACGCGCTCGCTTACCGCGACTACATGGTCTCCAGCTATTCCGACGCCGGTCAGGTCAAGTGGCTCGACGACACCGGCATCGACCTGTTGCGCGGCGACGGCCGGATCAGCGGTCATGGCGAGGTGACGGTGGGCGGCGAGACGTTCGCGGCAGACCACATCGTGATCGCCACCGGCTCCGATCCCGTTTTCCCGCCGATTCCAGGGCTGGCTGAGCTCGACGGCGTCTGGACGAACCGCGAGGCCACCGGCGTCCAGGAGATCCCGCGGCGGCTGCTCGTGCTCGGCGGTGGCCCGGTGGGCGTGGAGATGGCGCAAGCGCTGCGGCGGCTCGGATCCGAGACAGTCGTGGTCGAGGGCATGGATCACGTTCTCGCGCGCGAGCCGCGCGAGCTCGGCGTGGCGCTCGGTGCCGCGCTCGAACGCCACGGTGTCGAGCTGCACCTCGGGATGCACGCGACGCATGCGGAGCGCGACGGCGACGACTACGTGCTCGCCTTCGGCGACGGCATGGAGCTTCGTGGGGACAAGCTGCTTGTCGCCACGGGCCGGCGAGCGCGCGTCGATGTCGGGCTCGACTCGCTCGGGATCTATCCGGACCCGCGCGGGATCCCGGTCGACGACCGAATGGCCGTCGCAGGAACCGAGAGCGTGTGGGCGATCGGCGATTGCAACGGCGTCTGGCCGCTGACCTACGTCGGCAAGTACCAGGGACGCGTCGCCGCGGCGAACATCCTCGGCCAGCCCGCGCGCGCGTCGTACGACGCCGTGCCGCGCGTGGTCTTCACGGACCCGCAGGCCGCTGCCGTCGGCGACCCGGACGGCCCGTACACGGCAACGATCTCGCTCGCCGAGGTGCCGCGCACGGCCACGTACACACGCGAGTGGCAGGACGCCGGCTTCATGACGCTGGTGTCGGACGGTGAGCGCCTGACTGGCGCCTACGCGCTCGGCCCGGAGGCCGGCGAGTGGCTCCAGCAGGCCACGCTCGCGATCCGCGCGCGTGTTCCGCTGGAAGTGCTGCGCGACACGATCCAGCCGTTCCCGAGCTTCTCGGAATCGTTCCTCTACGCGCTCCAGAAGCTGGAGTCGCGCGCGCCGGTCG
>DATBDN010000112.1:0-24718 GCA_036269895.1 Thermoleophilaceae bacterium | reverse complement strand
CCGGCAAGGATCTCGAGTGGGTCGGCCTGCGCCCGGAGCTCGTGGTCGAGATCGATTTCGACCACGTCTCCGCGGGTCGCATCCGCCACGGCGCCAAGCTGCGCCGCTGGCGCGAGGACAAGGACCCGAGCGCGTGCACGTTCGACCAGCTGTACTCCTGACGCCGGCTCCCGCTCGCTCGCACCGGCCGCCTGGCGATCGGTCGCACTGGCCGGCGGGCGTCGTCTAGGATCGGGCGATGAGCAGCGACACGGCGACAGTCGCCGAGGAGGAGTACCTGCAGATCCTGTTCTGGCTGCATGAGGCCGGGCTGCCGATGACGGGCGCGAACGTGGCGCGTGCGATGCAGCTCTCGCCGCCGACCGTGCACGAGATGGTCGGCCGCCTGGAGCGCGACGGCTTCGTCGAGCGCCAGGCCGACAAGACGCTTGGGTTCACGGCCAGCGGCCGCGAGCACGCCGAGTCGGTCGTGCGCCGTCACCGCCTGGTGGAGCGCTTCCTCACCGACGTCCTGGGGATCCCGTGGGACGAGGTACACGAGGAGGCCGAGCGGATGGAGCACGCGATGTCGCCGCGGCTGGAGGAGAGCATGCGCGCCGCGATCGGCGACGCGACGACGTGCCCGCACGGTCACCCGATTGTCGCCGGCGCCCGCGAGCCGGGCGTGCCGCTGGCCGATGTCGAGCAGGGTGCGAAGGTGCGCGTGCTGCGCTTCGAGAACGAGGCCGAAGATCTTCTGAAGTACTTGAAGGAGTCCGGGATCTTTCCAGGCCTCGAGGGGGAGCTGGCGGACTCGGGCGACGAGGAGGTGAGCATCGAGTCGAATGCAAACCGCATCACGCTGACGCGCAGCGTCGCCGAGACGGTCTCCGTACGGGCCGACCCGTCGCCGCCGCCACGCACGGCGCTGCCGGAGCAGCTGGTGCTTGGCGGGCGGTATGGGCGGTAGGGCGGTCGTCCGCGTGTGAGGTCTCACTTCGCCGCGTAAACAGCCGCGGCCAAGGGTGGCTGGATCGGGCCGCCGCGCCCGGGCCCGGCCGCCATTTCACGCGCTGCGTTCACTTATGCACCTATAGGGTGGATAAGTGACCACAGCGCCTCGGATCCGCGGCGCTGCGCGTATGCGATTCGACCCGCGATTGGGCCCGCGGAGGACCGGAACCGCTGGCTCTGTCACCCCTTGGTCGCCGCAGTTCGGGCGCTGCCACTGACGGCCTACGCCGAATCAGCCCGAGCGCAGAACAATGCTCCCGAAGCAGCGAACACCGCCCGGCCCGCGCTCCCGCGCCGAGCCCGCCGCACGACCAGCCTCCCGCCCGGCGACCGCCGCGCCGACAGGTCGTAGAACCAGCTCAGCCGGCCGCCGCTGACGCTGTACCAGACGCGCACGCGGCCGTGCCACTTCGCCGCCTTGCGGTCGCGCCATGTCGACGTGCACGCGAACGTGTCGACGTCGCGGCGCGTGCACGTCGTCCGCAGCCAGCGCGGTGTCGCCAGCGACTTCTGGATCGCCCGGAACACCAGACGGCCCGCCATGCTCCGGCTGAGCGACGCCTTCGCGCGCGCCGGCGCGAAATCGGCCGGCGGCACGATCGGGACGTCCTGTGGTCCGGACGCGGGCACCACGGCGCCCGGCGCGGAATCCGTCGGTTGCGACCCCGGGTCCGGCAGTGGATCCGTCGGCGCCGGGCAGTCGATGCTCGCCGGGCAGCTGTTCGTGATCTGGATCGTGGGCGTGCCACCCGCGTCCCAGCTAACTGCCAGCCGCACCGAGGCCGCGTTGTCCGACGCGTCCGCATCCAGCAGTGCGCCAGTCGGGTTCATACGGTTCACCAGCACATAGTCCCCGCTTGGAACGGTGGTCGGGTCCAGGACCAGGTACTGGCCCTCGAGGTAGCCAAGGTACTTGTCAGAGCCGCCGACCGATATCCCCTCCGAGACTGTCGTCAGCTCCGGCTGGTGTCGCCCGCAGAGGTCGCTCGTGAACGCGTCGGTCAGGCAGAAGCCGGTCTTCTGGTCCTTCACGATCGTGTGCGCCGGATCGGAGGCGCTGCGCAGCTCGTAGCGCTCGAAGTCGAGCAGGTGCCAGTGCTCGTGGCCGCCGCCGATCACGTAGTGCATCTCGCCGACAGCGTCCACCGTCGTGGTGCTCCCGTCGCTCATCTGCACGATCTGGTCGGCCACCATCGGGGCGTCTCCGGGCCCATTGCCTGTGATCTTCAGGTAGCCCGGGCCACCGTTCGTCACCTCGGAGGCGAAGCCCAGCCGCCACGTCCCGTCGACCTCCGCGATCTTCACATCGGACGGGACGTTCTGGCGCATGTCCGGCAGCACCTGCGCCGGAGCGGGATCATCGGACCGCGCCGGAGCGACCACGCCGACCAGCGCCGTCGCAGCGACGACTACCGCGGCCAGGTAAGCGTGTCCAGTGGTCAAGGGAGCGCGAGTCGAGGGTCAGTCGACCGTGCTCCTAGCGTAAACGCGATTCGGCGCCGTTAAAAAAAGGGGCTGTCCCCGTTCGTAACGGGGTGCGGCGCACCGCTCACGGGGCAGGTCGTACGATCCGTGTCCGTGCGGGCAGGTACTCGGCTCCGACGGCTGGCTCTCGCGTTCGCCACTGCGGCGACGCTGATCGCCGCCGCTCCGGCGCAGGCGACGTTCCACCTGGCGCCGGCCTTCACCGGCTCGGTCTCCCAGCCGATGTACGTGACCTCGCCGCCTGGTGATTCGCACCGCCTGTTCATCGTCACGCGGCCGGGCCTCATCCGTGTGGCCGTCGACGGCGTGCTGCAGTCGACGCCGTTCCTCGACATCCACACGCGCGTCTGGACCACGGGCGAGGCCGGCCTGATCTCGATGGCCTTCGATCCCGGCTACGAGAACCCCGCAAGCCCGGGCTACGGACTCTTCTACGTCTACTTCGTACAGGTGCCCGGCGCCGGCGAGAGCAACGGCGCGATCCACATCGAGGAGTTCAAGACAGACCCCGCGACGTCGCCGAACGTCGCGAACCAAGCGGGCCGCCCCGTCCTCGTGATCCCGCACAACGACGCGAGCAACCACTACGGCGGAACCCTCCGGTTCAACCCGAACGACGGCCTGCTCTACATCGGCACGGGCGACGGCGGCGGCTCGGACAACCAGTTCGGCAACGCCCAGGACACCAAGAAGTCGCTGCTCGGGAAGCTCTTGCGGATCGACCCGCACATGTCCGGCAGCAACCCGTACTCGATCCCCGCCGGCAACCCGTTCCAGGGACAGCCGCGTTGCAATCCGCCCCCCGGCACCACCAACTGCCCCGAGATCCTCGCGTGGGGCCTGCGCAACCCGTTCCGCTGGTCGTTCGACCGCGCGACCGGTGACATCGCGATCGGCGACGTCGGCCAGGGCCAGTGGGAAGAGGTCGACTACGTGCCGGCCGGGGCCACGCTCGCCGGCGACAACTTCGGCTGGCCGTGCTTCGAGGGCCCGGTCGCCTACAAGAGCTGCACGGCGAACCCGCGCGTCGACCCGGTGCTCGCGTACTCGCACACCGGCCTCTCCGGATCGGTCGCGATCACCGGCGGCCTCGTGGTCCGCGACCCTGGCCTGGGTCCACTGATAGGCCGCTACCTCTACGCCGACTTCTACGCCGGCGTCATCCACTCGCTCCAGCTCGCGACCCCGTCGGCAACCGGTGATCGCGTCGAGACCGACTTCCCGACGGTCGGGTCGCTCGTGTCCTTCGGTGAGGACGCCGACGGCCACGTCTACGTCGTGTCGCTCAACGGCGACGTCCAGCGGATCACCTGCGACAGCGCGTGCCCGCCGCCATCAACCGGCGCAGGCGGAGGCGGAGGCCCGCCAGCACCAGCGCCCACTCAGCCGACGTCGACTCCGTCCGCCAAGGACGTGACCGCTCCACACCTGCGCCTGCGCGGCGCACGCCTCCAGGATGTCTTGAGACGCGGCGTCGTGCGGCTGTCGATCAATTGCGACGAGCGCTGCGTGGTCCGCGCCACGGGAAAGGCACGCAACCACGCCCTGCGGGGCGTGCTCCGCCACTTCGCGGCCGGCAAGCGCAGCGTCCTCGAGCTGCACGTCTCGAAGCGCGTGCGCCGGGCGCTCACCCGATCCGGCGTGATCAGGATCAGCGTTCGCGGTCGCGACGCCGCGGGGAACCTGCGCAAGGCCTCGCTGACAGTGCGCGTGAAGCGCGGCTAGGCCTCGGCTGCCGCCGCCTGCAGCGAGCGGTAGGCGTCGGCCAGCCGGCTGACGCCCTCCTGGATCTGCTCAGGCGTCACTCCCGAGTACGCGATGCGCAGCGAGCTCTGGCCACCTTCGAGCAGGAAGTCAGTGCCCTTCACGAAGATCAGCCCGCGGTCCTGCGCGGCGGCGAACAGCGCGTCCACATCGACCGAGTCCGGCAGGTCAATCCACAGGAAGTAGCCGCCCGCCGGCGGGGTGAAGCGAGCGTCGGGCAACTCGCGTTCGAGCGCTGCCGCGAGCACGCCGACGCGTTCGTGCAGCGCGTTCTTCACGGTCTCGATCGAGCGGTCGATCGCGCCGGAGCGGCAGAAGTCGTTGACGATCGACTCCGAGACCATCGACGGCGAGATGTAAGTCTCCGTCGCGAGCTTCTGGACTGCGGTGATCGTCTCCGCCGGCCCCGCCAGGTATCCGACTCGGATGCCCGGGCACACCGTCTTCGAGAACGACGAGGCGTACACGACGTGCTCGCTTGTGTCGAGCGACAGCATCGTCGGCAGCCGCTCGCCCTCGAAGCGCAGCTCCACGTACGGGTCGTCCTCGAAGATGACGAAGTCGTACTCCTCTGCGAGCTCCAGCAGGCGACGGCGCTTGTCCAGCGAAAGCGTGTAGCCAGCCGGGTTCTGGAAGGTCGGGATGATGTGCGCCAGCCTCGGCCGCGCACCCGCCTCGAGCGCGGACGCCAGCGCCGCCACGTCGATGCCGTCCTCCTCGAGCGGGATCGCCAGGATGTCGGCGCCCCGCTTGCGCAGCGATAGCAGCGTGCGGTCGTAGGTGGGCGCCTCGACGACCACCAGGTCGCCGTCCTCGACCAGCAGCTCGAACAGGAACGCGTCGGCCTGCATCGAGCCGTTGGTAACGATCACCTGCTCCGGCGGCAGCTCGTGCTTGTCGGCAATCCATGCGCGCAGCGGCGGATACCCGATAGCGGTGCCGTAGGAGAACGTGCCGGCCGGGTCGTTCTCGAACGCACGCTGGGCCGCCGCCGTGAGGTCGTCGACGGCGACGATGTCGATCGAAGGGGCTCCGCGGGCGAACGAGATGGAATCGGCCATGAGGCCGACGTTAGCGAGCGCCGCTAGTCACCCGAGGCTTCTCGCAGCGCGGCCTCGCGATCGACGTACGTGGTCGCCCGGCTAACAAGTCCGTCGCGCAGGTGAGCCGTCAGCGCGACCGGCATCTGGGTGGGCGCCTCGCTCCCGTGGCCGCGGCCATGAAGCGTGCAGAGGGCCACGACCGAGCCGGCAACCGGTTCGTGGATCTCCTCGACCTCGACGCGAAGCTCGAGCCAGGTTTCGTCGAGGTCGCGCATCCACTGCTCGATGCCCTCACGGCCGCGGTAGACCGTGTCCTCGAGCAGTGCGCGCATCGGGCGGACCTCGATGTCCTCGGTCGACAGCTCGATGAGCGTCCGGACATCGCGGATCGAGATCGCGTCGAGGCAGCGCCCGAATACCTCGATGTTCGACACGCGCGCTACGCAGGCGTGCCGGCGCCGAGCATCTCAGCCGCGATCTCCGCCACCTCCGTCGGCGTCTGACCGACGCGCACGCCCTTCGACTCGAGCGCTTCCTTCTTCGCGGCGGCCGTGCCCTGCGAGCCCGAGATGATCGCGCCCGCGTGGCCCATGGTCTTGCCCGGTGGTGCGGTGAAGCCGGCGATGTAGGCGAGCACCGGCTTCGACACGAACTCGGCGATGTATTCGGCGGTCTGCTCCTCGGCGTCGCCGCCGATCTCGCCGCACATCACGATCAGCTCGGTCTGCTCGTCCTGCTCGAACAGCTCGATGATGTCGATGAAGTGCGAGCCCGCGATCGGGTCGCCGCCGATCCCGACGATCGAGCTGTTGCCGAAGCCACGCTGCGCGAGCTCGTTGCCGATCTGGTAGGTCAGCGTGCCCGAGCGGGAGACCAGGCCGACGTTCCCCTCCGAGAAGAAGTGCGCCGGGATGATGCCGACGTTCGCCTTGCCGGGCGACAGGATGCCCGGGCAGTTCGGGCCGACCAGGCGCGTGGTGTTCGTGCGCTTCAGGTGCGTGTAGACCCGGAGCATGTCGTGCACCGGGATGCCCTCGGTGATCGCGATCACCAGCTCGATCCCGGCATCGGCCGCCTCGAGGATCGAGTCGGCGGCGAACGGCGGCGGCACGAAGATCATCGCCGTGTTGGCGCCGGTCTGGCCGACGCAGTCGTGGAACGTGTTGAAAACCGGCACGCCGTCGACGTCCTGGCCGCCCTTGCCGGGGGTGACGCCGCCCACAACGGCGGTGCCGTAGCGCTTGTTGTTCAGGCCGTGGAAGCTGCCCTCGCGGCCGGTCAGGCCTGACACCGCCAGCTTCGTGGCCTTGTCGACCAGGATGCTCATCGTGAGAGTTCAACCACCTTCGCGGCCGCGCCGAGCATCGTCCCCTCGACATACACGTTGGGGAGGTTCGCCTCCGCCAGCAGCGCGCGTCCCTCCTTGTCGTTCGTGCCGTCGAGGCGGACGACGAACGGCACTTTGACATCGATCTGGTCGAAGGCTTCGATCAGCCCGCGTGCCACCTCGTCGCAGCGGGTGATGCCTCCGAAGATGTTGAAGAGGACGGCTGTGACCTTCGGGTCGGAGAGGATCACCTCGACCGCGGCGACGATCGCGTCCGCTTTCGAGCCGCCACCGGCGTCGAGGAAGTTCGCGGGCTTGCCACCCTGCTGCGCGACAACGTCGAGCGTCGACATGACGAGCCCCGCGCCGTTCCCCAGGATGCCGACGTTGCCGTCGAGCTTCACGTAGGTCAGCCCGCGCTCCTTCGCCATCCGCTCCTGCGGGTCCTCCGCGCTCGGATCGCGGAAAGCAGCCGTCTCCGGGTGACGCGTCAGCGCGTTGCCGTCGACGGTGAACTTCGAGTCGAGCGCGACGACCTTGCGGTCCTTCGTGATCAGCAGCGGGTTCACCTCGACCAGCACCGCGTCCTCGGCGACGAAGGTGTCGTAGAGCTTCGACAAGAGCGCGCCGACCGGCCTCACCACGTCGTCGGCGATGCCGGCCTCGTACGCGAGCCGTCGCCCGTGGAAGGCCTGGAAGCCGACCAGTGGATCGACGTGAATGCGCACGATCGCGTTCGGGTCGCGCTCGGCTATCTCCTCCACGTCCATGCCACCCATGCGCGAGAGCATTGCCAGCGGCTTCTTGGCGCTGCGGTCGAGGAGGATCGCGGCGTAGTACTCCTCGTCGATCTCCGACGCCTCCTCCACGTAGAGCTCGTGGACGGTGAAGCCGCGGATGTCCATCCCGAGGATCGCGTTCGCGTGCGCCTCGGCCTCGGCGCGGTCCTTGGCCAGCTTGATGCCGCCGGCCTTGCCGCGGCCGCCGATCAAGACCTGAGCCTTGATGACGACCGGGTATCCGAGCTCCTCGGCGGCCTTGACCGCCTCCTGGACAGACGTGGCAGGGCGGCCCTCCGGAACCGTTACGCCGTGCTTGGCGAAAAGTTGCTTTCCCTGATATTCGAGTAGGTCCATGGCAGAATGCCCCGACTTCAGTGGTCGCGGGGGGCCGCTGACAGTACGACATGCCACTTCCCAAGGACATCCGCTTCATCAGTTTCGACTGCTACGGGACCCTGATCGATTGGGAGACAGGGGCGTACGAGGCATTCCAGAGAGAGGCTCAGAAGGACGGCTTCACGATCGACCGCGACACGATGGTGCCGCTGTTCCTCGCGACCCAGGCGGAGATCATGCGCGGCTCATACGAGCTCTACGCCGAGGTCATGCGCCGCACTGCCATCCGCTGCGCGCAGGACCTCGGCTGGGACCTCGAGCCGTCGCGCGCGCAGTTCCTGCCGGACTCGATCCCGCGCTGGCCTCCGTTTCGCGAGACCAACGCGCAGCTCGAGCGCTTCGCCAAGAAATTCGAGATCGGGCTGATCTCCAACATCGACGACAAGCTGCTGGGTGCCACGCGCCGCCACTTCCGGGTCGACTGGGACCTGGTCGTGACCGCGCAGCAGGTCCGCTCGTACAAGCCGGATCCCGCGCACTTCAAAGAGTGCGCGCGCCGGATCGGCGGCAAGAAGGGCTGGGTGCACATCGCCTCCGGCTACGAGGCGGACGTCGAGCCCTGCATCAAGGACAAGATCCCCGTCATCTGGGTCAACCGGCACGGGCAGAAGCTCGAGTCGAGTCAAAAGAAGCCGACCGAGGAGGTCAAGAACCTCCGCGAGGCGGCGAAGCTGCTGGGAGCCGCCTGATCTGAGGGTCATCGCCGTCCACGAGGACGCGCTCGTGATCACGAGCAGCCTCTGGCAGACCAATGCCGTCGCTCTGCGTGCCGGCGAGGAGGCGATGCTGATCGACTCGCCGATCTTCCCGGACGAGCTCGAGATGCTGCCGGAGATGCTCCGGCAGTCGGGCTTCGAGCCGGCCGGCCTGCTCGCCACCCACGGCGACTGGGACCACCTGCTCGCGCGGCTGGCGTTCCCGGAGGCGTCCCTGGGCGTCGCCGAGTCCACGGCCACGCGCATCCGCGAGGAGCCCGGCGTGGCGCAGAAGGAGCTGCGCGACGCGGACAACCGCTACTACGTCACGCGCGCACGTCCGTTGTCGCTGGGCTCGTATCAGCCACTGCCGGTGCCGGGCAAGCTCGAGCTCGGCGCCCAGGAGCTCGAGCTGTACCCGGCCGAGGGGCACACGAACGACGGCATGATCCTGTTCGCCCGCTGGTGCGGCGTGCTCGTATGCGGCGACTACGTCTCGGATGTCGAGCTGCCCGCCTGGACCGACAAGGCGCTCTACCGAGCGACTCTGGAGCGCCTGCGCGGCTTGGTCGCGGAGGCGGACGTAGTCGTCCCGGGCCACGGCGCGCCGATGACCCGCGACACCGCTATCCGGGTACTCGAAGAGGACATCGCGTACCTCGACGAGGGGACTGTCCCTAAAGGCAGGTTCACGCCCGGCTGAGACATACCGCCGGTCCATGTTCGGTACGAAGATGCACGGGCACCATCCGGGAATGGACACGCGGCCGATCTTCCTGACCGGCGCCACCGGCTTCGTGGGCATGGAGCTGCTGGCGCGCTATCTCGAGCGCACCGATCGCACCGTCTACGCGTTGGTGCGGGGATCGGACAACGACGACGCACAGCGCCGCCTCGAGGAGACGATCGCCCGCGTGCTTCCGGATCCCGCCTCGTACAGCGGTCGCGCAGTGGCGGTGCGCGGCGACGTGACGCAGCCGGGCCTCGGGATGCCACCGCGCGGCCGTGCGGCGTTGGCCGGCCAGATCGGCGAGATCGTCCATGCCGCAGCCTCGGTCTCGTTCGCGCTGCCGCTGGCGGAGTCGCGCCAGATCAATGTGACCGGCACCGAGCAGGTGCTGCGGCTGGCCGAGCTCGCGCAGCGGCGCGGCGACGGGCTCGCGCGCCTGTCGTACATCTCCACCGCATACGTAGCGGGCGACCACCGTGGCACCTTCGGCGAGGACGAGCTGGACATCGGCCAGCGCTTCCGCAATTCCTACGAGCGCTCGAAGTTCGAGGCCGAGCAGCGGGTGCGCGCTCACCGCGACGTGCTGCCGATCCAGATCTTCCGGCCGAGCATCGTCGTCGGCGAGGCGGACACAGGCTGGACGCCTGCGTTCAACGTCATCTATTGGCCGCTGCGTGCGTTCGCGCGGGGCACCTACAAGGCGATCCCCGCCCGCCGCTCGGCGCCGGTCGACGTGGTGCCGGTCTCGTACGTGGCGGATGCGATCTTCGAACTGTCCCGGCGCGAGGCGCCGTCCGGCACGACCTACAACCTGGCGGCCGGCGATCGCGCGAGCACCGTGAGCGAGTTGCTCGACCTCAGCTCGGCGTACTTCGGCAAGCGGAAGCCGCGCGTGGTCCCGCCTCGTGCCTACGGCCGCATAGCGCATCCGCTGCTCATGCGCACCGGCGATGACCGCCGGCGCAGAGCCCTCGACGCGAGCGAGATCTTCTTCCCGTACTTCGCGATGCGCATTCGCTACGACACCGACGGCACGCGCACCGCGCTCGCCGGCACGGGTGTTCGTGTACCGGCGCTACGGGATTACTTCGAGCGGCTGATGGACTACGCCGTTGCCGCCGACTGGGGCCGCGCCCAGCCGGATCTGCAGCGCCGCGCGACGGCGTCGCTCACGGCTGCGTGACGCTGGCGACGAGCGGCTTCTCGAAGCTGCGCCCGTACTGCTCGCCGACGTTGCCCCTGTTGCCGGGCAGGAACACGAGTCGCTGCTCGGCGTCGATCTCCGTAAGCGGGACCGTCTGGCGGGCGTTGTCGGATTCGGCGATCAGCAACAGATGCATGCCGTGGGTGGCGATGTCGCCCTGGAAGTACTTCAGGTTTCCGTGCGGGTTGCCGTCCGAAGGCTTCCAGCACTGGCGCGGCTTCGTCGTCCCGTCCGGCGCCGTGTAGGTGCGCGGCTCGTCCGTCGAGCGCGGCAGCACACGCGGCCCGGGGTCAGAGCCCGTGCCGTCGTCGAAGCACGAGTCGTCGCGGTAGTAGGGCATCGCGAACAGCGCTTGCGGCGTTCCGCCCGGCGTCGCGTCGGTGACCTTGTCGAGCTGGTAGCGATCGACGACCGTCCCGTACTTGCCGGCGACCTCGTTCCAGTCGAGCGTCGCGTTCAGGCTCGCCATGCTCGGGTCGCTTACGTCGACCGACTGGTGGTAGGTGCTGAGCGGCGGCGAGCAGAGCTGCAGCTGGCGGTAGAGGTCGCGGTAGGTCTCGTCGAAGACGCTGCGGCTGGGGTTGTCGTCCCAGACCGAGCTGCAGGGGTCGTCAAGGTTGCCGACGTCGTCGTTGCGGCCGTCGATCGCGACGCCCTTGTCCTTGCGCGGGTTGTAGAACCTCGTGACCCGACCGGCGTTGAAGTCCCACTGCGCGTAGATGCCGTCGAGCGGCGGAATCACGTGCACCCGCAGGTACGTCTTCTGTCGCATCGTGTCGCGGTAGAAGGTCTCGCGGCGAATCACGTTGGTGCCGGAGTCGGCGCCCCACGTCTCGCGGATCACGCGCACCGGACCAACCTTCTCGCCGAGCAGGTTGGACGAGCCGCCCCAGTTCTTGTCCTCGTCCTCGTAGCCGCAGCAGGGCGTCTGGGAGTAGGGGTCCTGCGCGAAGGCGCGCGCCTTCCAGCGGTCGACCAGGTCGGGGCCATAGGTCTTGCCGCCGTTGCCTGAGATCCGCAGACCGGTCAGCAGCCAGCGGCCGTCGTAGCGGAACCTGTAGCGCGGCGTTGTCACCGTCGCCGCGTCGACGGGGCGGTGCCGCTGCGGGCACTTGAAGAAGAGGTTGTTGATGTCGCCCGTGGCGGGCGGGTCCTGCGGAGCGTCCTTGCAGAGCTCCGCGATGCCGGGATCGCTTGGCGCGGCGCCGACGCACTGCCCCTCCCACATGAAATGACCCTTCGGCGCGTTGCCATAGGAGTCGTAGCTGGACTGCGAGTAGGCGAAGTCGTCGGAGTTCGCATCGCGCGCGTACTTGACGTAGCCGTTGGAGGCGTTGAACGCCGGCGTCGGGCCGCCCGGTGTCGCCTTCATGACGTACGCGTACTCCGGCTTGGCCTTCGGGTTCGTCGGGTCGTCGATGCGGACTTCGCGCATGCCGGCAATGCCCTTGGGCAGCGACGCGCCCGCCGGTGCCTGCGGGCCTGCATCTCTCGCCATGAATACGAGCTCGTCGTTGTCGTCAAGTCCCTTGACAGAATCGGTGGCCGTCGGCGAGTCAGGCAGCACGTGGCATGGATCGCTCGGATCCTCCTTGCGCATCCGGAAGCCTTCGCGGTCGAACGCGTACGTCGTGTGCTGGTCCTCGCCGGAGTAGATGGCGAAGCCGGAGGCCGAGTTGTCGAGGTAGCGCGTGAACATCTCGTCCACCTGGAAGGGGATCTGGACGAACTTCCGCTTGCGCGCGTCCCAGCGGTAGCCGAGCAACTGGTCGACGGGCGTCCCGTCGCCGAGCGAATCGCCGGTGTCCACCTCGGGCGCGGCGTAGTGGTTGTGGTCGCACTCGGTCGACCCCGGCGGGCAGTCGAGGAGGTCGGTGAGCGGAAGCTTCGCGGTCACGTTCGACCGCGCCGACCACTGCGGGAAATCGAGCCCGGTGAGGATGACCGGGTCCGGGTCGTGGTTGGCGGCTACGGTCGGGTCGACGACCGGCGACGCGCCCTGCGCCATGACTGCTGTGGCGAGCGCGGCAGCGAGCGCAGCGACAGCGGCGACGACGGGCCTCCAGGGCATGCCCTGTCAACGAGGCCGCGCCGCCGAACTGGCGCCTGATCGCGATGATTTCTGGCGACCTGGCTCGTCAGAACAGGCATGGAACACAGCGAACGACGGAATCCGGTGCTGGCGCAGCTGGACGCCCTGGCTGGCGTGTGGGACATGGCGGCGACGATCGGCGGACAGGACTTGAGCGGAGCCTGGAGCACCTTCGAATGGATCGAGGACGGTGCATTCCTGCGGCTCCGCGCGGACGCCGAGTTGCCGGCCGACGTGCCTGAGGAGCTCCGCGCGAACGCACCGTTCCCCGTCACCGTCATCATCGGCTTGGACGACTCGAGCGAGCGGTTCGGCTACCTGTACGCCGACGGGCGCGGCGTCCACCGCGTCTATGAGATGACGCTGGAGGGCAGCGAGTGGAGTATCTGGGGCCAGTCGGGCCCCGAGTTCTTCCAGCGCTTCTTCGGGACCTTCAGCGACGACCAGAACACGATCGACGCACGCTGGGAGTTCTCGCCCGACGGCGAGACCTGGGAGCTGGACTTCGAGTTGACATACCGGCGACGCTCGTCGAGATAGGGTCCGCGGCCGCCGATGTAAGCCGGGCTACTTGATGACGGCGATCGTGTCGCCGGTCGAGATCGCCGCGCCTTCGGACACGCCGAGCTCTTCGACGGTGCCGCCCGCGGGTGCGGTGATCTCGTTCTCCATCTTCATCGCCTCGATCACGCAGATCAGCGCCCCGGCCTCGACCTGAGCGCCGTTCTCCACGTTGACCTTCAGCACCGTGCCCTGCAGCGGCGAGATCAGCCTGCCGTCGGCCGAGCCGCCGCCGCCGGTGCCGCCGCCGCTGCGCTCGCGCCGCTTGGGCTTCTTCGCTGCAGCCGTGGCTGCTGCACCGTTCGCCACCGGCCCCCCGAGCGCCTCGCCGATCACCTTGACCTCGAACAGCTTCCCTGACACCTCGACGGCGTACTTGCGCTCGACCTTCGCGGCCTCGTCCTGTCCCTCCGGCGGCGCCTCCGGCTTCGGCTGGGCCAGCGTCTTCAGCCATTCCCTGTCCTCGATCAGGTCGCGGCAGGTCTCGGCGTTCGCCCACTGCTCGGTGTCGAGGATGGCCGTGTGGAACGGGATGAGCGTGCGGACGCCGCCGACCTCGAGCTCGCCCAGCGCGCGAATGGCGCGCCGCGTGGCGTGCTCGCGGTCCACGTCCCAGACGATCAGCTTCGCGACCATCGGGTCGTAGAGCGGCGTGATCTCGGCTCCCGCCTCGACCCCGGAGTCCATGCGCACGCCCGGACCAGCCGGCTCCCGGTAGGAGGTGATCGCGCCCGGCGCGGGGGCGAAGTTCTTCGAAGCATCCTCGGCGTTGATCCGACACTCGATCGCGTGCCCATAGAAGCGGACGTCGTCCTGCGACAGCGACAGCGGCTCGCCGGCCGCGATCAGGATCTGCTCCCGCACGATGTCGACGCCGGTGACCATCTCGGTCACGCAGTGCTCGACCTGCACACGCGTGTTCATCTCCATGAAGAACCACTCGTCGTCCTGCAGCAGACCCTCGAACGTGCCGGCCGAGCGGTAGTCGACGGCCTTCGCGGCGTCGGCCGCGATCTGGCCGATCTTCGCCCGCAGCTCGTCCGACACTGCCGGCGCCGGCGATTCCTCGATCAGCTTCTGGTGGCGGCGCTGCAGCGAGCAGTCGCGCTCACCCAGGTGGATGACGTTGCCGTGCGAGTCCGCGAGCACCTGCAGCTCGACATGGCGCGGGTCCGGCAGGTAGCGCTCGATGTAGACCGTTGGATCGCCGAAGAACTTCTCACCCTCGCGCGCGGCTCCCTCGAACGCGCTCTGCAGCTCGCTCTCGTCCAAGGCAACACGGAAGCCCTTGCCGCCGCCACCGCCGACGGCCTTGATCGCGACGGGGTAGCCGATCTCCGAGTCGATCACCTGCTTCGCGCTGTCCACGTCGGGCACCGGCTCGGTGGTGCCGGGGATGATCGGGATCCCGGCCGTCTTCATGATCTCGCGGGCGCCGGTCTTCGAGCCCATCGCCTCGATTGCCTTGGCCGGCGGCCCGATCCAGACGATCCCGGCGTCGTCGCACGCGCGCGCGAGGTTCGGGTTCTCGGCCAGGAACCCGTAGCCGGGGTGGATCGCCTCGGCGCGCGACTCCTTGGCGACCTCGATCAGCTTGTCGATCTTCAGATACGACTCGGCGGCTGGGCCCGGTCCGAGCAGGAACGCCTCGTCCGCGCGCCGGACATGCAGGGCCTCGCGGTCGGCCTCCGAGTAGACCGCGACGGACGCGATGCCCATCTCGCGCAGCGTGCGCATGACGCGGATGGCGATCTCGCCCCTGTTTGCAACCAATACCTTCGAGAACACGGGCGGGAGAATTTAGGGCACCGTAACCAGTCACAGCTGAGAGGTCAGCCACAATGACTCGGTGAGACGCGCCGCCGCTGTGGCCTTGATGGTCTCGTTCGCGACGGCCGCCCCGATGGCCCATGCCGCCGTGCGCACGCATCCGTGCGCGGACGACCCCGCGGGGCACTGCGGCATGCTGCGCGTCCCGCTCGACCGCAGCGGCAAGCTCAAGGGCACGATCCCGATCAAGTTCGCGTACCAGGGAAGTCTGCACGGACGGACGCCGATCCTGGCGCTGTCCGGCGGCCCCGGACAGGCCGGCGTGTCGCTGCTGGCGGACTTCGCCGATTCGCTGCGGCCGGCCGGCAACCACGCCACGGTCGTGCTCGACCAGCGGGGCACGGGCTACTCAGGCGTGCTCCGCTGCGCACCGCTCGAGCACTCGGACCTGCTGAAGGCGGGCAAGGAGGCGGCTGAATGTGCGAACAAGCTCGGCGCCCGCCGTGACTACTACTTCTCGGACGACAGTGTGGAGGACATCGACGCCGTGCGAGCAGCACTCGGGATCCAGAAGTGGGCGGTCTACGGCGTCTCCTATGGCACGCGCGTCGCCACGCTCTACGCGCAGCGCCACCCAGACCGCGTCGACCGGCTCGTCCTCGACTCGGTGGTCGAGCCGGGTGGTCCCGACCCGCTGTACGGCCCGACGTTCGCCGCGATCCCGCGCGTGCTGGGTGGGGTGTGCACGAACGGCCTGTGCCGCTCGGTGACGAAGGACGTGGTGGCCGACCTGTCGAGGCTGGTCGCGCGGCTCGCTCGCGGGCCCATGCACGGCGTCCTGGTCGACGTGAAGGGCAAGCGCCACAAGCGAACCTTGGGCCGCAACCGGCTGTTCTCAGCACTGCTGAGCGGCGACTTCGACGAGTCGCTCCGCGCCGAGCTGCCGACTGCGATCCGCTCGGCGCTGCACGGCGACGCCGCCCCAATCATCCGTCTGGCCAATCGGGCAGCGAAGATCGAGGGCGGCGGCGACGATCCGCACTTCCTCAGCGCGACCTTGTACGCGGCGACCGTCTGTACCGAGGAGACGTTCCCGTGGGACTGGAACGCCGATCCGACCACGCGCCTGGCACAGGCGAAGGCCGCCGTCGACGGCATCCCCGCCGACCGGCTCTATCCGTTCGACCGCGCGACCGCATTCGACTCCGACGAGATCGCGCTCTGCTCGCGCTGGCCGGCTGTCCGCCGTGCGCTCCCGCCGCCGCCCGCCCCGCTGCCGAACGTGAAGACACTTCTGATCGAGGGGCAGGACGACCTTCGCACGCCCGTCGAAGGTGCGCAGCAGATGGCGGCGCTGCTGCCACAGTCCACGCTCGTCGCCGTGCCCGGGATCGGTCATTCGGTGCTGGGGTCCGACCTGACGCACTGCTCCGACCGCGCACTGCAGGCGTTCTTCGCCGGCAAGACGATTCAGGCGAACTGCCGCCGGGACGGTCGCATCCCGCCGGATGGGCCGATCCCCGACTCGCTCGGGAGCCTCAAGCCGGCAGTCGCCAAGGGCGACCGAGGGCGCACGGTGTCCGCGGCCGTGCTCACTGTCTTCGACGTGCTCGAACAGTCAGCCGACTCGCTGCTCAACGACCCGCTCGGGCTGATCCGCGGGGGCGGCCTGCGCGGCGGCCGCTTCTTCGAGACGCGCAACACGATTGCCCTGCGCAACGTGGTCTACATCCCGGGCGCGCGCGTTAGCGGCCACATCGGCGAGAACGGGTCGGCGGCGCTCACGATCGCCGGCAGCAGGGCGTCGCGCGGCCAGCTCCGGATGCGTGGCTCACGCGTCTCCGGTGTGCTCGGCGGCCACCGGGTGAGCGGCCGGATCCGCTCCTTGGCGCAGCCGGCGCGCGCCGTCGCCGCAGTCTCGATCCGGCACCGCGTCCGCTAGCGCAGCCAGCGCGCCGCCGGAGCCGCGAATCGACGCGGCCTCGAATCGCCGGCCGCCCGATGCGCCTGTGGCCGAATCTGGATAAAGCGAATCGGGATTCGATATATTGCCGGGGTTGGCAATTCCAATCAATCCGATGAACAAGGTGCAAATGAGAACTCGTTTCGTATCAATCCTGACGCTGCTGGCGGCGATCCCGGCGATCGCGGCATGCGGCTCGTCGGCCAACGGTTCGGGCGGCGGTGACGGCAAGCTCAGCCTCATCGCCTACTCCACGCCGAAGGAGGCCTACGCGGCGCTGATCCCGGCGTTCAACAAGACCAACGACGGCAAGGGCGTGTCCTTCACGCAGTCGTACGGTCCATCCGGCGACCAAGCGCGGGCGGTCGAGTCGGGACTGCCGGCCGACGTCGTGGCGCTGTCGCTCGCGCCGGACGTGCAGAAGCTCGTCGACGCGAAGAAGGTCGCGTCCGGCTGGGACCGGGGCGCTGACCACGGCTTCGTGACCAATTCGGTGGTCGTCTTCGCGGTCCGGAAGGGCAACCCGAAGCACATCAAGACCTGGGACGACCTGCTGAAGCCGGGCGTTCAGGTGATCGAGCCGAACCCGTTCGCGTCCGGCGGCGCGCGCTGGAACGTCATGGCGGCGTATGGCGCCCAGCTCGAGCAGGGCAAGTCGCGGGCGCAGGCCGAGGCATACCTCAACAACCTCTTCCACCACGTGCCCGTGCAGGACAAGTCGGCGCGTGACGCGATGACCACGTTCACGAGCGGCAAGGGCGACGTGCTCCTGGCCTACGAGAACGAGGCGATCGCGGCGCAGCAGGCCGGCCAGGATGTCGACTACGTCGTGCCGGACCAGACGATCCTGATCCAGAACCCGATCGCAGTCACCTCGACCAGCAACGACCCGACGAAGGCCAAGGCCTTTATCGCGTTCCTCCGCTCGAAGCAGGGGCAGCAGATCTTCGCCTCGAAGGGCTACCGCCCGGTCGACCAGTCGCTTGTGGACAAGTCGAAGTTCCCGACGCCGAAGAACTTGTTCACGATCGACAAGCTCGGCGGTTGGAGCGCCGTCAACGATAAGTTCTTCGACCCCGACAACGGCGTCGTCGCAAAGATCGAGAAGTCGCTTGGTGTTTCAACCGCCAAGTAATGCCATAGCCCTGGATGTGCAGCGGCGGGCGCGCCTGCGCCTGCCGCTGCTCGGTATCTCGATCGCGTGGCTGAGCGTGATGGTGCTGCTGCCGCTGGCTGCGCTGGTGGCCAGCAGCACCGACGACGGCCTCGGCGGCTTCTGGAACGCGATCTCGGGCGGCGAGGCGGTGGCGGCGCTCAAGTTCACCCTGCTCATGTCTGTGGTCGTGGCCACGGTCAACGCGGTCAGCGGCACGCTGATCGCCTGGGTGCTCGTACGCGACGACTTCCATGGCAAGTCACTTGTCAACTCGATGATCGACCTGCCATTTGCGCTTCCGACGATCGTCGCCGGCCTCACGCTGCTGGCGCTCTACGGCCCGAAGGGCCCGGCGCCCGTCGACATCGCGTTCACGAGGTGGGCCGTGCTGTTCGCGCTGCTGTTCGTGACGCTGCCGTTCGTCGTCCGCTCGGTGCAGCCGGTGCTGATGGAGCTGGACCAGGAGGTAGAGGAGGCGGCGGCGTCGCTCGGCGCGGGCGCGTTCACCACCTTCCGGCGCGTGATCCTGCCGGCGCTGGCGCCGGCGATCATCTCCGGGGCGGGGCTGGCCCTTGGCCGCGCGCTCGGCGAGTTCGGCTCCGTGGTCCTGATCTCGGGCAACCTGCCGTTCAAGACGGAGGTCGGCTCGGTCTTCATCTACAACCGCATCCAGAGCGGCGACCAGGCTGGCGCCGCCGCGGTCTCGGTCACGCTGCTCGCGGCGTCGCTGGTGCTGCTCACCGGCCTCGGCGTCCTCGGCCGGAGGTGGTCGCGATGAAGTCACGTATTGCGCTGCGCAGCGTCGCACTGGGGTACCTGGCGATCCTGCTCGTGCTGCCCGTGGGCATGGTCTTCTACCGCGCATTCGAGCACGGCCTCGGCACGCTCTTCGCGGCGCTGACGACGCCGGATGCTCTGCACGCCATCGGCCTGACCATGCTCGTTGTGGCGATCGCCGTGCCGGTCAACACCGTCTTCGGGATCATCACCGCACTGGCGCTCGAGCGCCGCAGCTTCCGTGGCAAGGCCGTCATCGAGCGCATCATCGACCTGCCGTTCGTGATCTCGCCGATCGTGGTCGGCCTCGCCCTGGTGTTCGTCTACGGCGAGCAGGGCTGGGCCGGCAGCTGGCTGGTCTCGAACGGGGTTCGGGTCATCTTCTCCACGCCGGGGATCGTTCTCGCGACGATGTTCGTCTCGCTGCCGTTCGTTGTCCGCGAAGTCGCGCCCGTGCTGCGCGAGATCGGCACCGAGCAGGAGGAGGCGGCCAGCACGCTCGGCGCCAGTGGCTGGCAGACCTTCTGGCGCGTCACGCTGCCCGCCATCCGGCCGGCCGTCGCCTACGGCGTCGTGCTCACGACCGCCCGCGCCCTCGGCGAGTTCGGCGCCGTTGCCGTCGTTTCCGGCCATCTCCAGGGCCAGACCGAGACTCTCACGCTGTACGTGCAGGACCGATTCGAAGGCTTTGACGTGACCGGCGCTTACGCAATCTCCGTGCTGCTGGCGGTATGCGCGATGTCCGCGCTACTCAGCCTGACCTATCTCGACCGCAGGCGATCAAGGAGGACCTGATGGCAATCGAGGCCCGCAACATCACCAAGCGCTTCGGCGACTTCGTCGCGCTCGACGACGTCTCGATCGAGGTTCCGGCCGGCTCGCTGACGGCACTGCTCGGACCCAGCGGCGGCGGCAAGTCGACGCTGCTGCGCATCATCGCCGGGCTCGAGTCGCCCGACGAGGGCACTGTCTGCATCGAGGGCCGCGAGATGACCGGCGTGACGCCGCAGGAGCGGGGCGTCGGCTTCGTCTTCCAGCACTACGCCGCCTTCAAGCACATGACGGTGCGCGAGAACGTTGCCTTCGGGCTGCGCATCCGCAAGCGCGCCAAGGCCGACGTCAACCGCCGCGTCGGCGAGCTGCTCGACCTCGTGCAGCTGAGCCAGTTCTCGAAGCGCTACCCGAGCGAGCTCTCGGGCGGCCAGCGCCAGCGCATGGCCCTGGCGCGCGCGCTGGCGGTTGAGCCCTCGGTGCTGCTGCTCGACGAGCCGTTTGGCGCGCTCGACGCGAACGTGCGCGAGGAGTTGCGAGCGTGGCTGCGGCGGCTCCACCTCGAGATGCCGGTGACGACCTTGTTCGTTACGCACGACCAGGAAGAGGCGATGGAGCTGGCTGACCAGATCGTGGTGATCTCGCACGGCAAGGTCGAACAGGCCGGCACCCCGACCCAGCTCTACGACCAGCCGGCGAATGACTTCGTCATGAACTTCATCGGCCCGGTCACGCACCTGGACGGAGAGCTCGTCCGCCCGCACGACATCCAGCTGCTGGTGGATCCCGTGCCGTCGGCCGAAGAGGCGGTCGTGGACCGCATCGTGCGGCTCGGATTCGAGGTGCGGGTGGAGCTCTCACTGGGCGACGGGCAGCGGGTTTCGGCCCAGCTTCCGCGGACCGAGGCGGAGCAACTTGAGTTGCGAGAAGGCGACATCGTCTACGTCCGGGCCACAATTGGCGAATCCGCATCTCAGCCAAGACCGACTACGCGCTTCGCGCGGCCATCGAGCTCGCCTCACTCGCCAGCGCCGACCCCGTAAAGGGCGAGACGATCGCGAAGGCGCAGGGCATACCCCTGCGCTTCCTCGAGAACATCCTCGGCGACCTGCGCAACGCGAACGTCGTCGAGAGCCGCCGCGGTGTGGAGGGCGGCTACCTGCTGGCGCGAGACCCGGCGGACATCACCCTGGCGGACGTCATCCGCGCGGTCGATGGCCCGCTGGCCAACGTCGCGGGCACGAAACCGAACGCGCTCACCTACCACGGCTCAGCCGAGCAGCTGCGCGAGATCTGGGTGGCCGTGCGGGCTGCGTTGCGCAGCGTCCTCGAGGAGACGACGCTGGCGGACATGGCCGGCAAAAAGCTGCCCGACCACGTCCGCGCCCTGATTGCGGACCAGGACGCCTGGGAAGTCCGCTAGTCGCGCTCGAGGAGCGCGTCCGCGACCGCGTCGGCGAACGACGCCACCGAGTCGGGCGTGGGAACGAAGCGCATCGCAAGGCGATCGAGCTTGTCCGGGTCCAGCCCGAAGTCGCGTGCGGCACGCGCAACCGCGAGGTAATGCAGGACTGGGCTCTGGCCGTATGCGCGCTGCTCCATGTTGACGGTTGTACCCGCGCCTCTTGACAGCGGAACCAGCCGCTGGGAGGGTCGGTCGATTAGTTTGGATTTCGGCTCGTGTGGCCGACTGCCACACGACAAGGAGGGGTTTATGGACAGTTCAGCAACGGCGGCCGGAGCCACCATCGAGCTGGACGCAGCCTTCCAGGGCGAGCAGTTCCGCCCGGGTGACCACGGTTACGACGAGGCGCGTGCCGTCTACAACGGGATGGTCGACAAGCACCCGGTCCTGGTTGCGCGTTGCACCGGTACCGCGGACGTGATCGACGCCGTGACCCTGGCACGGGAGAAAGGACTGCCGCTGGCAGTCCGCTGCGGCGGCCACAACGTGGCCGGGAACGCCGTCTGCGACGACGGGATCGTGGTCGACCTGCGCGGCATGAAGGGCGTCCACGTCGATCTGAAGCGGCGCACGGCGCGCGTCAACGCAGGCGTGACCTGGGGCGAGTTCGACCGCGAGACGCAGCTGTACGGCTTGACGACGCCGGGCGGGCGCATGACCGGCACGGGCGTCGGCGGCTTCACGCTTGGCGGTGGCTACGCGTGGATCTCGACCGTCCACGGCTTGGCGTGCGACAACCTCATCTCTGCGGAGGTCGTGACCGCCGACGGGCGCGTGGTGACAGCGAGCGAGGACGAGAACGCGGACCTGCTGTGGGGCCTGCGTGGTGGCGGCGGCAACTTCGGCGTGGTCACCTCCTACGAGTTCCGCCTGCACGACCTCGGGCCGATGATCTACGGCGGCATGGTCGTTCACCCGATCGACACCGCCAAGGACGTCGCACGCGCGTGGCGCGACTGGGTCGAGGACGGTCCCGACGAGGTCGCCACTGCACTAGGCGTCCTGCTGGCGCCGCCGGAGCCGTTCGTGCCTCCGGAAGTCCAGGGCAAACCGGTCATGGGCATCCTCGCCATGTACGTCGGTACTGCCGACGAAGGCGAGGAGGCGCTCCGCCCGCTCAAGACCGAGATCGGGCCCCCGGCGGTCGACCTGCTCGACCGCATTCCCTACACCGCATTCCAGGCGATCGTCGACCCGTTCTCGCCGACGGGCTGGCTCAACTACCACGGCGGGAAGCACCTGACGGGCATGCCTGATGCCGCAATCGACGCCTACATCGACGAAGGCCGCAAGGTTGCCAGCCCGATGAGCCAGGCGATTCTCTTCCGGACAGGCGGCGCAATTGCACGCGTGCCGGAAGACGCGACGGCCGCCAGCCATCGCGACGCGCCCTACATGTGGCACCCGATCGCGGCGTGGTCGGACCCGGCCGAGAACGACGACCACATCGGCTGGGTACGCGAGTACTACGCCGCGATGGAGCCGTACGCGACCGGCGGCGTTTACCTCAACTTCGAGCAGGACGAAGGCGCGGATCATGTGCGCGCCGGCTTCAGCCCGGAGAAGTACGCGCGGCTCGTGGAGCTCAAGGACAAGTACGACCCGAACAACCTGTTCCAGGTCAACCAGAACATCGCACCTTCAGGCGCGGCGCGCTGAGACGTCCCGCGTCTGGCTAGCTGTCGGCGCCGGTGATCATGCCGGCGCCGACAGTGGCATTCGTCGCCTCATCGATCAGGATGAAGCTTCCGGTCTGACGGTTGCGCCGGTAGTCGTCGACCACCAGCGGCGAGCTCAGGCGCAGCTTCACGGCGCCGATGTCGTTCAGCTCGAGGTTGCTCACGTCGGTGACCTGCTCGAGCGTGTGCATGTCGATCTTGTGAGTGATCTCCTCGACGATCGCGCGCGCCTCGCGCGTGGTGTGGCGAATCACGTACTTGCCGCGCGGTACCAGCGGCTGCTCCGCCATCCAGCAGAGCGTCGCCGCGAGCCGGCGCGCGGGCTGTGGGCTGTCAGCGGGACTGACCAGCATGTCGCCGCGTGAGACGTCGAGATCGTCCTCGAGCAGCACGGTTACCGACTGCGGCGGGAACACCTCATTCAGCTCGCCGTCGAAGGTGTCAAGCTTCTTCACACGTGTGTGGTGGCCGGCGGGTAGGACCACGACGTCATCGCCCCTGTGCAGGACGCCGCTGGCGAGCTGGCCCGCGTAACCACGGTAGTCGTGATGCTCGTCGGACATCGGGCGGATCACGTACTGAACCGGGAAGCGCACCTCGAACAGATTCCGGTCGGATGCCACGCGCACCCGCTCGAGGTGGTGGAGCAGGGGCGGCCCTTGGTACCACGGCATCTCGCCGGAGCGATCGACGACGTTGTCGCCGTTGAGCGCCGACACCGGAATCAACGTGATATCGGGGATGCTCAGCTTGTTGGCGAGCTCACGAAAGTCCGCCGCGACGGCTTCGAAGGCGGCCTCGTGGAAGCCGACCAGGTCCATCTTGTTGACGCACGCGACCAGGTGGCGGATTCCCACGAGCGACGCGATGTAGGCGTGCCGGCGCGTCTGCTCAACCACACCGTTGCGTGCGTCGATCAGGATCACGGCGACGTCGGCATTCGCAGCCCCGGTGACCATGTTGCGGGTGTACTGGATGTGGCCCGGGGTGTCCGCGATGACGAACCGGCGATTGGGCGTCGCGAAGTAGCGGTGCGCCACGTCGATCGTGATGCCCTGCTCACGCTCGGCACGCAGGCCGTCGGTCAGGAGCGCCAGGTTCACGTAGCCGTCGCCGCGGCGGCGGCTCGTCTCCTCGACGTGCTCGAGCTGGTCCTGGAAGATCTGCTTCGAGTCGAACAGCAGCCGCCCGATCAGCGTGGACTTGCCGTCGTCGACGGAGCCGACGATCGCCAGGCGCAGCTGGCCGGCGCTGTGATCGCCCGCGTCGACGTCGAGCGCCCGCGGGTGGCCATTCGTGGAGGCGCCCGGCATGGCTAGAAGTAGCCCTCCTTCTTGCGGTCCTCCATCGCGGCCTCGGTCACGCGGTCGTCGGCGCGGGTCTCGCCGCGCTCGGTGATGCGCGTGGCAGCGATCTCGGCGACGACTGACGCGAGGGTGGCCGCGTCCGACTCCACGCCGCCGGTGCAGCTCATGTCGCCGACGGTCCGGTAGCGCACCGATGCCTCGAACGGCTGCTCGCCGTCGATCAGCTGCACGTACGGCGAGGCAGCCAGCAGCATCCCGTCGCGGCGGAAGACCTCGCGCTTGTGGGCGAAGTAGATCGACGGCACCTCGAGCTGCTCCTCGTCGATGTACTGCCAGACGTCGAGCTCGGTCCAGTTCGAGAGCGGGAACACGCGCACGTGCTCGCCCTTGCGGATGCGACCGTTGTAGAGGTTCCAGAGCTCGGGGCGCTGAGCCTTCGGATCCCACTGCCCGAAGTCGTCGCGGAACGAGAAGACGCGCTCCTTGGCGCGAGCCTTCTCCTCGTCGCGGCGGGCGCCGCCGATCGCGGCGTCGAAGCCGTGCTCCTCGATCGCGTCGAGCAGCGTGACGGTCTGCAGGCGGTTGCGCGAGGCGCGCGGCCCGGTCTCCTCGACCACGCGGCCGCTTTCGATCGACTCCTGCACGGAGGCGACGATCAGCCGCTCGCCAAGCGCTGTCACGCGCCGGTCGCGGTACTCGATCACCTCGGGGAAGTTGTGGCCCGTGTCGACGTGCATGAGCGGGAATGGGAAGCGCGC
>DATBDN010000111.1:0-13100 GCA_036269895.1 Thermoleophilaceae bacterium | reverse complement strand
CCGCCGCTCGGCCTCCACGTGTTCGTCCCGGACTTCCGGGCCAAGGGGGCCAACCTCGTGCGCAACCTCGCCGAGGACCGGGCCCGACTGATCCAGTCCGTCCTCACGGCGACGGCGTAGGCCATCGCTCATGGGCCTGCTCGGCTCCGTCCGCTGCGGTGGCTCTACCGGCGGTCGGTGTCGCGCGACGGCTGGACGCGCTTCGGCTCCCCGGGCATCTTCGGGTAGTCCGGCGGATACGGCAGGTCGCCCGGGTCCTGCTCGTAGAGGTCGAGCAGCGGCTGGAGGTCGTGGGCCGTGTCGTCGATGTGGGCGTGCAGGTCGCCCACGTCGGCGAACCGCCGCGGCATCGTCGCGACCGTGAAGTCCTCGGGCTTGACGCGGGGCAGCTCGTCCCACTCGACGGGCGCGGAGACGGGCGCGCCCGGCTTCGGCCGCACGCTGTACGCGGAGGCGATCGTGCGGTCGCGGGCGTTCTGGTTGTAGTCGACGAAGATGCGCTCCCCGCGCTCCTCCTTCCACCACTTCGTCGTCACCTGCCCGGGGAGCCGCCGCTCCAGCTCGCGCCCGAACGCGATCGCCGCGTGCCGCACGTCGGTGAACGTCCAGCGCGGCTCGATGCGGACGTAGATGTGCACGCCACGGCCGCCCGACGTCTTGGGAAACCCGACGTAGCCGAGGTCCGCGAGGAGCTCGCGAGCAGTCGCAGCGACGCGCACGGCGTCGTCGAAGTCCGTCCCGGGCTGCGGGTCCAGATCGAGCCGTAGCTCGTCGGGATGGTCCACGTCGTCGGCGCGCACCGGCCACGGGTGGAACGTGATCGTGCCCATTTGCGCTGCCCAGGCCACGACCGCGACCTCGCTGGGGCAGATCTCGTCGGCGGTGCGGCCGGACGGGAAAGCGATAGTCGCCGTCTGCACGTATTCGGGAGCCCCTTTCGGGATCCGCTTTTGGAAGAAGGCGTCGCCGCCGCTCCAGTCGCGGGTCGAGATCACCATCCCCGGATGGACGCCCTTCGGCCAGCGCTCCAACGTCGTCGGACGCCGGCGCAGGGCGCGCATGATCCCGTCATCGACCGCCACGTAGTACTCGACGATGTCGAGCTTCGTGACGTCGGCCGTGCGCTCGGTGGCGGGAAAGATCACGCGGTCCGGATTCGTCACGCGGACTTCGCGGCCACCGGCGTCGATGGTCGTTGCCTCCTTGGTCGCCATGCACGTAGTTCTACGACAGCGAACTGCTCGTCATCGTGGCTCGTGCAAGGCCAGGACCATCGTCGCCAGGTCCTTCGGGTCGTCGAGGTCCAGCCCGGTCAGCTCGCGCGCTCGTCGCAGGCGGTGGTCGAGCGTGTTCGGGTGGATGTGGAGGCGGTCCGCCGCCTCCTGCCGATCGCGGCGAAGCGCGACGTAGATCTCGACCGTGCGCAGCAGGTCTCCGCGCGACGGTCCGTCCTTCGGCCCGAGCGGGCCGAGAATGCGCTGGCGCAGGCCGGCAGCCACGCGCGGCGAGCGGGCGAGCAGCAGGTCCAGCGCCAACTCGCGCAGCTCGATGATCCCGGGCCGTCCGCCTCGCAGTGCGATCTCCATGCCCAGCCGCACGTCGACGAGGCTCGCCGCCAGCTCTGCACGCGGAACGCCGTCGTCGACGACCGCCACCGCGTCGGCCGGCAGCGCGTTCGCGAGGATCTGGCCGGGAACCGCCAGCCCCACGACGCGGTCTCCCTCCGTGAGCGCGAGCGCCCCGATGGTCCGAAGGGCAGCGGCTGCCCGCGCGTGCGTAGTCGCGCCCTCGCCCGGGACCGCTGCCGCGAACGCCGCAAGCTCGCCGTGCACCGGAAAGCCCAGCCGCGCCGCCGTCTCGTGCTGACGCGCGTCGAGCGTGCCGCCGCCGAGCAGCGCGTCGAGCAGCGCCCGCACGCCGCGTTCCTGCTCGGAGACCAGATGCTGCCGTTCCTCCAGGTACGCCGCCGCGACCACGCCGGACACCTGGTCGAGGTAGTCCATGATCAGTTCGGCCGCATGCGGCAACTCGTCGCGCTCGTCGCCCGTTGCCTGGCCCACGATCACTCGCCAGGCGGCGGTGCCGCCCATCCGGTAGGCCCTCAGCAAATCCTCCAGCGGCATGCCCTCGGTCGCGCGGTTCTTTGCCGACGAGCGGAAGGCCTCGAAGCGCTCGGCCTCGGGTGGTCCGCCACCCGCGACCCAGTCCAGGCAGAGATCGACGTTGTCACGGATCACCTGCAGGACCTGTCCGCGGATCACCGACTCGGGCAGCCGGGCGTAGCCGGGGATCTCCGCCGTGAACTCGGCGAGCAGGATCTGCGCCAAGTCGACGCGGTCGATGCGGGCCACGAGTGCCGTCAGCTGGGAGACGGCAGCCTCCATAGGGCGATTGTGACGCGTCACAACAAGTTTGGGGCGCGTCCTCTGAGGCCCGCCATCCGGGGCGCCGATGACTCGGGAAACGATTCCTGCTGCGCTGATCAGCGGCGCGGCGATTCCCCAGGAGGGACCAGTGCTTCAACGCCGTCCTACTGCCGTGGCATCGGTTGCCGCGGCGGCGCTAGTCATCGGGGCTGTCAGCGCGTCAGCGGCATCCGCCGCACCCGCGCCCAAGGCCAACCTCGCAACTTCCAACCAGGCCGCCCTGCTGTCCGCACACGCGGCGGTAGTCAACGTCGTCGCGCCCGCGCACAGCCACGCGACCATCAAGCTGTACGCCGACCACCACTTGGTCTCTCGCGCCCGCGGGGTCGACTTCTCGCGCGCAACGCGCACACGCACCGCGGTGGCACTGACGCGCAGCGGCATCGCGCGCCTGCGGGGCTGCGCGGCTCGCAATCTCGAGGTCCGCATGAGCATCCGTCACGGCAAGCACGTCACGGTTGTGCGAGACCACCGCGTGCTCGCGCTGGACGCATCGAACTGCCCCGCGCCCAAGTCCGCTCCCGACGCACCGGTGAACGCGCCAGCTCCGGAGCAGCCCGCGCCCGACAACAAGCCTGCCGACGCGCCGAAGAAGGACGACGCGCTGTTCCGCGTCGGCACCGCTGTCGAGGACATCACTCCCGACAAGCCGATGCCGATCGGCGGCTACGGCGCCAATTACATCGTCAACAACGGCGCGCACGACCCGCTCCAGGTCCGCGCGTTCTTCGTTGGGCACGGCAAGCAGGCCGTTACGTTCGTCTCGGTCGACTCGCAGGGCTGGTTCGCTGCGTACCAGTCGCCTAACGTCGGCGACGGCCAGCAGGATGCGCGCGACGAAGCGGCTGCGGCTCTGAAGGCTCGCGGCTACGACGTCAACCCGGCGAACGTTGTCGTCTCGGCGACCCACGACCACGCCGCCCCGACGATCATGGGCATCTGGGGCCACACCGACCCCGCCTACCTGCACCGCATCAAGGAGGCCGCTGTCAAGGCCGTCCTCGACGCCGAGTCGAACGCCCGCGAGGCCGAGCTCTGGAGCGCGACCGGCTCGATCAAGGGCTTGGTCTCGCAGGTGCAGGGCACAGACCAGATGGCCGGCTATACGGTCGACACCGACCTGCCGATCCTCTGGGCGCGCGAGCCCGGCACCGGCGCGACGATCGCCACCTACGCCGATGTGCCCACGCACGTCGATCAGTACAACCCGACCTCGAGCGACAATCCCGACCACCAGTTCAGCGCGGACTATCCCGGCTGGGTGCGCGACCGGCTCGCGCAGCTGCTCGGCGGCACCTCGGTGATCGCGCAGAGCACGCTCGGCCGCCAGGAGTCGATCGGCGCCGATCCGACCTACGACGAGGTCGGCGAACAGGGCCGCTTCATCACCAACCAGTTGCTCCGCGCGCTCACCAAGGCGCATCGCATCACGGACACCACGCTCGGGGCGAACACGCAGGCGCTGCAGACCGCCGCTGAGAACCAGGGGCTGCTCGCGGCAATGTCGTGCAACCACATCGGTGGCCCGGTCGGTTGCCCGGGCCCGCTGACCGAGCCCGGGTCGAACAACGGTGCCGGCACGTGGGACTGGAGCCCTGTCGGCGGGATCTTCACGATCGACCGCTCGCTCACGGCGCCGTGGTACGTCTCGCCGACGACGCTCGGCACGACGGCCACCGTCGCCCGCGTCGGCGACCAGGTGTACGCGACCGCGCCCGGTGAGGCCTTCGACGAGGTCACTTCGGCGGTGCAGCGTATGTTCGACGGCGCGGAGGGCATCCGCGGCGTCCACATCATCGACCACGCCGGCGACCAGTTGGGCTACTACTGGGACCAGCGCCCAGGCGTCTACCCGGCCGCGCAGATCGCGCAGAGCGACTTCGTCCGCTTCAACGTGGGCTCGCACCTCGCCCAGGACAACGTCGATGCGATCCAGGCAGCCGGCACGGCCCTCGGGCTCGCGCCGAACGCCGAGCACCCGTACGCGGAGCTCGACAATCCGAACGCGTTCTCCGAGCCGACGATCCAGTTCTATTCGAACCAGGTCGAGACTGCCGATCCTGCCGTGAGCTTCTACGGCACGTCCAAGAAGGCCCAGAAGGCCGGCTCGGCTTCGACCTCGATCGGGTCGACTGACGTCGCGCAGAACGACGGCAAGATCGGCTGGGACTTCGGCGACGGCACGACCGACGTGCAGCCGAGCGGGACGCGCTTCACGCACACGTTCCCGGGGGTCGGCACGTACCGAGTGCAGGCGAGCGTCACCGACAACCTCGGCAAGACGTACCGCTGGGCCCAGATGGTGCGCATCGACGCGCCGCTGTCGGCGGCCGTCGATCAGCACAAGGCGAAGGACGGCAACAACGTCCTCCTGACCGCCCGAGCGATCGCCGGCCAGCACGACGTCGTCGCCGCCCACTGGACGTTCGCCGACGGCACGAGCGCCGATGGCACAAGCGTCACCCGCCCCGCCGGGTCTGGGGAGGCCACGGTCACGATCGTCGACGGTGCCGGTAACACGGCGACCCTCTCCGTCGCGATCGCTTAGGACGGGTGAGCGAGCCGGCCGGTGGCTGCCACGGCCACCGGCCGGTTCTGACTCACGAGCTGACACCGCCTGCGAAGATCACGTGCGATGAGCACGGTGGATCTGAGGGATGGCATGGAGTCGCTCGAGTACTGGCGCGGCCGCCGCAGGCGGCTCTCGTGGTACCGGTTCAGTGCGCGCCGCGAGGCGAAGCTCATGACCAGGCGCTGGGAAGAGCGGGTCCGCGACGCGCTGATGAGTCAACGCGGCGCGTCGTTTGCGTCGCGGGCAGCCGGCGCGCTGCTGCTCGCACGGGTTCGTGTGCAGCGCATCCCGTTCCGCCCCGTTCTATGGACGCTGGCTGGGGTCGCGATTGCCGTGATGAGCATCCCGGTGCTGCTCGTCGTACTCGTCCTGACGCAGATCTTCTAGCGGCTCAGAGGATCCGAAGCGGCGTCCCGACCGGGACGTGGCGCGCGAGCCAGGCGACGTCGCCGTTGTGCATGCGGATGCATCCGTGCGACGGCCGGCCCGGGATCAGCTGCGGCTGATTCCAGTCACCGTGGATGCCGACCACGCCGCCGCCGGGCCACTCGCTGAGTGTCGAGTAGTCGGCGGTGCCGAGCGCGTACGGCCAGTACGGCGACTTCGGGCTGCCGACCTTGATCCGTTCGCGAATCCAGAAGCGGCCGCCCGGGGTGGGGGTGCTGGGTTTGCCGATCCCGACCGGGCGCTGCCAGCGGCGCTGGCCGTTCCAGAAGACGGTCATCCGGAGCGTGCGGCGGTTCACCACGATTTGCCAGCGCGTCATCCGGAATGAGCCGAGTGAGTCGCGAATGACCCAGCCGACGCGGCCGTTGGGGCGGCCTGGGACGCGGATCTGCGTCCATTCGCGACCGACGGAATCGGTGTAGGCCCGCAGCACGAGGTAGACCTCCGGGTAGCCCTCCTCTGTCAGCTGCCTCAGCCGGCCGATCACGTGCGCCCTTCCGCTCGGCTGCGTGCGAATGACTCCGGCGTACAGCACGCGTGCCGAAAGCGTCTTGGTGCGCTCGTTCGACAGCACGACGGTCTTCTCGGGTGCCGGTGCCGCCACGCTGGGCGTCGTTGCCACAGCCGCGCTGAGCAGACAGGGCAGGAGCCACCAGGTTCTCCGAAGGGCCACGTTCATATCAACCCATATCACGGCTTTTCGCTTCGCCCGCCAGCCGATAGCCTGCGGCCCGTTGAGTCGCCTCGACGTCCCACGGATGCTCACCACCGGGTCATTGGTCTCCTCAGCGACGGCCATCCGGGTGGTAGCTGGTCAGCTGGAGCTGCTGATGGAGCGCACGCCCCAGTTGGCCCAACTTGCGTTGTTGGCGGCCGTCGGTGGCAACGCACGGGCGCAGTCGGCGTTTCGCGACGATCTGCTTGCGCTGGCGCGCGAGTCGACAGACCTGTCGTCGCGAGAGCTGCGGCGCGGGCTCGACGACCTCGACACCGCAACGCGACCGGAGCCGATGGCCGGAGCGCGCTCGCGCCGCGCGTACCGGGTCAAGCTGTGACCAGCACCCTCGAGGCCAGCGACGACGTCATCACCCAGGTCGGGGTGGCCACTGAGGTCGACCGGCTGCGCGACCGGATCGCCGAGTGGCTGAATGCGACGGACGACGAGCTTCGCGAATCGCTGAGTTGGGCGTTCGCCGGTACACCGAAGCACTTCCGGCCCGTCACCGTCTTCGCCTGCCACCGGGCCGTTCACGACACGCCCCCGTCCGAGGCCGTCGAGCTCGCATTTGCGATAGAGCTGATGCACAACATGTCGTTGATCGTCGACGACGTGCTCGATGAGTCGGACGAGCGCCGCGGTATCCCGACGGTTGAGCGCAAGTTCGGTCGCCTGACCGCCCTCATGGCTTCCGGCTACCTGGTGGCGGACGCGTTCGACGCGGTCGCCGGCGACCCGTTCTCGATCCGCCACCTGTCCGAGCTCCTGCGTCGCCTCGGTGCGGCGGAGTGCCTGCAGTGGCGGCTCCGGCGGCAGCCGCTGGGCGTCGAAGACTGGCGCCGGATCGCGGGCGAGGACACCGGCTCGATGTTCGAGATCTGCGCTGTGCTCGGTGGCCGCTCGGAGCGACTGCGGCCGTACGGCCACCTGCTGGGCGTGCTGTACCACGGGTGCGACGACGTGGGGGACCAGCGCGGCCTCGAGGCGCTCGGCGGCGGCGGCGACGAGGACATCCGCGACGGGATCCTCACGCTGCCCGCGGCGCTCGCGATTCGTGATCCGGCAATTCGCGAGCTGTTCCTGATCGACGACGATGACCCTGGCCGACTCGGGACGCTCGCCGACGCTTGCCGCGCACAGCTCGACGAGGCCGAGCAGGTGCTGGACCGCATCGCCGACTCGGCGCGCGCCGAGGCGACCCATTTCGCCGGCGATCCCGAGCCGCTCCTGGTGCTGGTCGACCAGGTGCGTCAGCTGTCGCGGCGCTAGGCCTCGGGTCCGAATCCCGGCCCGCGACTGCGGCTCGGCCCGAGGCATCGCAGGAACGTCCGCAGCATGTCGCTGCCCTCCGACATCGCCCTCGCGCCCATGGCATACGGCCCGTAGACGTAGCGCAGCCACACGGACAACGCGTCGAAGCTGGCGCTCGGCTCGACGATGTCGGGCGGCGTGCCGAGGCGGCGCTTCGCGACGATCGCGCGGACGGCCTCGAGGCCGGACGCAACAGCGGACTCGACCGTCATCATCCCGATGCGGTTGGCACAGAAGTTCCCCGCGAACCAGAGGTTCGGCACGCCCTCGGCGCGCGCGTCAGGGCGCCAGGCGTCCACGCCGGTCTCATTGATGAACAACTGCGAGTCGGCGTTCGACTCGTAGACGGTGCGATCCCAGCGGATGGCGGGGGAGTCGCCCCATTGCGCCCCGGGCGGGAAGCCGAGGTAGTCGCTCAGCCCCTTGATGATGGCGAAGCCGTCGTCCTCGTCGCCGGTGCCCGGCAAGCCGTAGGGGTTGGACGCGGACACGGACAGCACGGTGTGCTCGCTGAACTCGGGGAAGCCTGTCCAGAGCTGCGAGACGTCGGTGAAGGCCAGCGCGAGATCCGACCTGTAAAGGCCGACCGGGTCCGGCGGGATGTACTTGAGCTTGTCCTTGAACCAAACGTGGACGATCGGGATTTGCTGGCTGTGCAGGCGCTTGAGCTCGGCGAGCTTCGGCGCGATCTTGACGACCGGCGTCCCGCCCTCCTCCGCGGGCTGGCGCATCACGGCAGACAGGGCGAGCGGCGGGAGGGCGAGCAGCAGCTCGTCGACCGGCTTCGCTTCCTCCTCCCCCGAGTCCGCGTCGCCAATCTTCATCTGCGTGACGCCGTTGTCGTCGCAGGAGATGCCCGTGATCTCCTTCGACCTGCAGATCTCCACACCCGCCCGCTCGAGCGCAGCCTCGAGCGGCGCGATGACCGCCTCGGACGCCGGTGCCTTCGCGAGAAGCGACGGCGGCTTGTAACTGGAGACGGAGTAGGCGAGGTACTCGCGGTAGTCCTCGGCCGACGCTTGATACGCGGGGATCGCCCAGACCATCGTGATGAAGTTGTCGCAGGCCGCCACGGCGCGCTCGGTGATGTATGGACGCGCCTCGAGGAAGCCGGTAACGCTCACGTTGTCGAGGTTCATCGTCGGGTTGAACCGCTCCGCCAGCAGGTCGATCGCCGAGTACCAGAACACGAACATGTCCGACGGGGGGCCCACCCCTGAGAACAGGTTGCGCAGCGTGTGCTTCGGCGAGTAGCCGTCGGTCAGGCCGGCGTAGGCCGGGAAGTCGCCCGGGTACCGGGGCTTCTTCAGCTGCTTGACGCTGTGGAGTGGCGCGAACGCCTCGTCCCGCCTGACGCCGGCGTCCTGGAGCATGCGCCAGAAGTTGTGGTACCAGCTCAGGAACATGTGCGGGTACACGTCCAGGTCGACGCCGAAGTCGGTCGGGCGAGAGGCGAGGTTGCCGCCCAGCACCGGCTTCTGCTCGTAGAGGGTCACGTCGTAGTGGCGCTGGGCGAGGCGTAGCGCGGCGGTGATACCGGCGAGGCCGCCGCCCACAACGGCGACATGGGGCGGGTTTGCGTTCATCGGGCCATCGTCTCCGAAGTCGGCAGCGAGCGTGCGCGCAACACGTCCCTGAGCTGGGACGCCGGGCCGAACCAGTCGCAGAGCGTCTCGATTCGGTCCATCACAGCGACGGGCTCGCCGATGTTGTTCTGGTGTTCCGCGAGCCGCGTGGCGGCCTGCAGTTCGAGCAGCTTCGCGTCCTGGTCGTGGGCAGCGCTCATCGCGCGTTCGAAGGCGCGGCTGGCGCCATTTGGGTCGGGCCGCTCTCCCAACATCAGGACGCGGCCCTTGAAGCGGAAGAGCTCGGATTCCGAGAAGCGCTCGCCGGTCTCCTCGATGTACTCCTCGGCGGAGCGCAGCAGGTCGAGCGCGCCCTCGCGGTCGCCGGAGGCGCGGCGCAGGTCGGCGTAGAGGATTTGGAAGTGCGGCAGGCCGAGCCTCGAGCCCGAGGCGAGGTAGGCGTCGAGACTCTCCTGCACGCGCGCCAGGCCATGCTCGAGCGCGCCGGCGCGGCCCTGGATCCAACCTGAGAGAAGTGACGACATCGGGCGCCAGTAGCCGAGGTCATGGTCGACGCTGTGCGCGTGCGTCTTTGCGATCCACCGGCCGAGCTCGAGCGGCTCGACGCGGCTCAGGTGGAGGATGCTGCGCATGCCCCACGCCTGGGCGCGGGTCACCGGGCCGCCGTTGCGTTCGGCGTGCTCGAGGCTCAGGTTGCTGCGCTCGAGCGACTCGTCCGGATAGCCGAGGTTCCACAACACGACAGCCAGGTAGGCAAGCGCGCCGACGGCCGCGTCCCCGAGGGCTTCGTAGACGCGGTCGGCCGGGTCGGGCGGCAGGTAGCGGCTGAAGGCCTCCTCGAGGTTCACGCGCGCGAGATCGAAGTTGCCCAGGTACATGTGGACGAGACCGCGGTCGAGGTGTCCCTCGCCGAGGGCGCGCGGGTCGTCGCGCTCGCCTAGGGCAAGCATCTGATCCGCGAGCTCGAGCGCCGTCACGTACTCACCGCGCAGCAGGTGGAACATCCACTGGCCGCGGATCACGGGCACGAGCCGGTCGTCGCAGCCGAGCCGGTCGCACGCGCTCCTGGCCCGCGCATACGTGTCGTCGACGCCCGCCGCGGCGTAGCCCATGCCCGCCTGCAGTGACGCGCCGATATGGGTGAGGAAGTCGATGTGGTCGAGGCCGTCCGCGGCTTGCGGCGCCGTGGCGTCGAGGGACTCGAGGCCGCGGCGGAAATGGTCCGCCGCCTCGAGGTAGGCCGCGCGCTCGAGCGCGCGCGTCCCAGCGGCGTGCCAGAACCCCACCGCTCGGGCCGGCTCCTCGGCCGACGCCCAGTGGTGCGCGACCACCTCGGGCTCGCGTTCGACGACCTCGGGGAAGCCACGCGTGAGCGTGTCGGCCACGCGGCTGTGCAGCGAACGGCGGCGGCGGCGCAGGATGCGCGAGTAGGCGGCCTCCTGCAGGAGGCCGTGGGTGAACTCGCATCGAAGCGGCGCGGCGTCGACCGGTCGCAGCACGTCCTCCGCGGCGAGCTGGACCAGCGCCGGCTCCAGGTCCGCTACGCCGGACGGCGCTAGGGCCGCCAGCAGCGAGCGGTCGAACTCGCGGCCGAGAATCGCGGCGAGGTCGATCACGTCCGCCAGTTCCGGCAGCCGGTCGAGGCGCTCAGTCAGGAGGCCCTCGAGCGTCGGGGGCACGACGCTGACCTCGGGCGCGGGGCCGGCCTTCAGCATCTCCTCGACGAACAACGGCACACCGTCGGCGGTCGACTCGACCCAGTCGAGGACCGTGGGGTCGATATCACCTCCGGTTGCCGCTGTCACCATCGCACGGACCTCGGCGGGCGCAAGCGGGCCGAGCGGGATTTCGAGGACGGGCTCCTCGCGTGCCCAAGGTGGCCGGAACTCGCTGCGGAAGGTGAGCACGCACAGCACCGGGAGCTTCGGGAGCGCGCGGACGATGCGGCCGAGCAACTCGACGGTGGTCGGGTCGGCCCAGTGCAGGTCCTCGATCACGAGCAGCAGCGGATGGCGAGCGGGGTTCGTGACCAGCAGCGACTCGAGTACACGCAAGCTCGCGGTCCTCGCGTCGAGTGGCGTCAGCCCGTGCGCCAGGTCGTGGCTGCCGCGCACCGACAGCAGGTCAGCCAGTAGCGGTACCGCCTCGTCCGGCTCCATCCCGGCCTCGGCGACGGCTCGCGCGAGCGCGATGGTCTGAGCGTCCGGGGCGTCGGTCCGGCGCAGGTCGAGCACGCGCTCCAGGTGCGTTATCACCGGGTAGAGGGAGGTGCTCTGGTGGTGGCCGGAGCACTGCCACCTCTGCACTTCGCCGACCTCTGGCCGCAGCGCCTCGACCAGCTCGTGCACGAGACGGCTCTTGCCGATACCAGCCTCGCCGGTCACGTGTGCCATGACGCCCTGGCCGCTCTGGACCTGCTGCCAGGCGTCGGCGAAGCGCGTCAGCTCCGCGCGGCGGCCGATCACCGGGGTGAGCCGTCGGGTGTCTGCGACCTCGAGCCGGCCGACGGCTCCGGTCGGGCCGAGGATCCGGTGGACGCCGATCGGTCGCGAGACGCCCTTGAGCGCCTTCTCGCCCAGCGGCTCCGTGTCGAAGAAGCCCACCACGAGCTCGTGGGTGGCGTCGCTGATCACGACTGAGCCGGGCGGAGCGATCGACTCGATCCGGGCCGCGATGTGGGGCATCTCACCGGAGACGTCGAGCTGCGAGTGCGTCTCGCCCGCGCCGCCGCCGAGCTCCTCGGCGATGACCACTCCGCTGTGGACGCCGATGCGGACCTGGATCGAGATGTCGAACATGTCCTGCAGCCGCGCGTTCAGCCCAGCCATCTCGTCAAGGATCGCCAAGCCGGTGTGAACGGCCCGCTGGGCGTCGTCCTCGTGCGCGCGTGGGTAGCCGAAGTAGACGGTCATGCCGTCGCCTGCGTAGACGGCGGTGTAGCCGCCGAAGCGCTCGACGGCCTGCAGGCAGACCTGCCGATAGTCCGTCAGGACCTCGCGGAAGTCCTCCGGGTCCAGCGATTCGGCCAGGGGCGTCGAGTCGACCAGGTCGCAGAACATCACCGTCATGTGGCGTCGCTGCGGCGTCTTCATGCTCGGACCGAACCACCCCCGGAAGCTCGTTCGTTCGAGCATAACCCCGGAGTACGGAGCTGAATGGGCGGCTGTCAGTGCACTTTCGCTGGTATCACGCACGTCTCGCGTCGATACCAGGGGAGGCGACAGGTGATTTCGCCTGTGGCCGTGGCCGTGTGGCGCGTTCGTGGGGTACTTGGCGGGCATGGCATTCGCGCCACCGCGACTTCGTGCGACTCCCTCGCAGAGGGCGACGAGCCGGCTGGGCGCGTTTTCAGGCATCGCCGTTCTGATGCTTCTCCTGCTGGCGGTTTTGGTCCCATCCGCAGCCAACGCTTCTGCTCCGCCGGTATCGGCGAGCTGGCACGGGCGCGCGATTCAGGATCCCCAGCCGCAGGGTGAAGCCGTGTCGACGCAGACTTCTTTCCCGGCCGGCTGGTCCGCAGGACCCGTCCGCCTTGGCACCGGTTTCGACCGGGCCGGCGGCTCCGACCGGGTGCGCGAGGTCCAGAGGGGACTTTGGAACCTGGGCTTCAGGCCCGGTCCAGTCGACGGTCTCTTCGGACCCCAGACGCGTGCGGCGGTGGAGTGGTTCCAGATCAAGCACGGCATCCGGCCCGACGGCGTGGTCAAGCTGCGGACGCTGGCGCTCATTCGCGCTCGCACAGCGGTGATACCACCCGTTTCTGGGCATGCCCACAAGCCTGTCCGCAACGAGCGCTCGGCGGCGCGCGGCCAAGCCCCACAGCCGCAGCCCGCTGCGCAGCCTGCGGACCGGAGCCAGACGCCGGCCGGCGGAGGCGGCATGGCGGACGCCCCGAGGGGGCTCGTCGCGCTCGCCCTGCTGCTGCTCGCCGTGCCGGCGCTGCTGGTTCTGACCACGCTCCGCCGCCGTCGCCGGATCGACACTCCGAAGACGCGCCGGCCCGCCGACGACTCGAAGGTCGCGGCGGTCCCGGCGCCCCA
>DATBDN010000110.1:0-63096 GCA_036269895.1 Thermoleophilaceae bacterium | reverse complement strand
CTGTCGCGGCGGCGGCGCTGCTGACGTTCGCGTTCCTGCCCGTGACGTACTCGCGGATCGCGGTCACCGACATCGGCGTGCTCGCGCCGGTGGCAGTCTCGATTGTCGGCTCCGTGCGCGCTTGGGAGGACGGCCGCATGCGTTCGTGGTTGGTCGCTGGCGCCGGTGCGGGCCTCGCGATCGGGTTCAAGTACACGGCCGGACTGGTGCTGCTGCCGCTTGCGGTAGCGGCGGTCGCGGCGCTCGTGCGCGGCCGCCGCCCCGCGCTTGGCCGCGTCGCAGCCGGCGCACTCGTCGCGGCGCTGACCACGATCGTGGTGTTGTTTCTTACGAACCCGTACTTCTTCCTCGATTTCGGGGATGCCCATCGGCAGCTCACGGCACAAGCGGCGACCGCGGGCGACTTCGGCAAGGTCGGGCAGAACACGACTGGGTTGCCCTACTACCTCGGCACGTTGACGTGGGGCATTGGCTGGGTGGCGGCGCTGGCGGCGCTCGCCGGCGCGCTCCTCGAGTTCCGCCGCGACGTCGTTCGCGGACTGATCCTCGTGATCTTCCCGCTTGCGCTTATCGTCTACCTCTCGCTTCAGGCGCGCTTCTTCAGCCGCTGGCTGCTGCCGGCCTACCCCGTGCTGGTGCTGCTGGCGGGGGCAGCGCTGGCGCAGGCCGCTTCGGCGCTGGCCGGGCTTTGGGCGCGGATGCGCGCACGGCACGGATCTGCCTCCGCCGCGCGCCCCGGGCTCGTCGCTGCCGGAGCGCTGGCCATCCTCGTGCTCGTCACGATCGCCCAAGGCTTCGCTGCCGATGCCCGCAGCATGCAAGTGCTCGGGCGGATCGATACACGGCAGCTTGCACGCGACTGGCTCGTCGCCCACTATCCGGACTCGCTTCGCGTCGTCATCGAACCGGGGGTGCCGGCGCGCTACTACCGCGAGCAGGGCCAATCCGGTCACCGCAAGGCATTCGTCCGCGGCTTCGCCAAGCACCAGGCCGAGACGCGTATCCAATACCCCTCGCTGCTCAAGCCCGAATACATCGACGCCTATCGTCAGACGGGCTTCTGCCTGGTCATGACGATGAGCCTGATCGAGGGGCGGTCGCAGAATGCGAAGCTGCCGAAGGCGCTTGCGTACTACGACGAGCTCGCTCGCCAGTCGAAGGTCGTCTACCACGCATCGCCGTACAAGCGGGGGGCGAAGCCGCCGCGGTTCGACTTCGACTTCTCGTACAACTACTACCCAGCGGCGTTCCGCCGCCCTGGCCCCGAAATCACGATCTACCGCCTCCGCCATTGCAAACAGAAGTACGGACCCCTGAAGAAGACCGAGCACCTGCCGGGCGGGATCTCCTGACGCCCGCGCCGCGCCGGCGGCGCATCAGCCCGACCGTTTGGGCGCTCGCCGGCCTGTTGCTCGCGGCACTCGGCCTGCGCCTGTGGTCGATCCGCTACGGGCTGCCGTGGGTCTACAACCGCGACGAGGAGTTCCACTTCGTGCCGGTCGCCGTGCGCATGTTCGGCGGCTCGTTCAACCCGCATTACTTCGAGAACCCGCCGGCGCTGACGTACGTGTTCTACGCGGTCTTCCGCCTGCGGTTCCACGGCGCGGGGTTCCGCCACGCATTCGCCGCCAACCCGACCGCGGCCTACGAGACCGCGCGCGTCGTGGTCGCGCTGATCGGAACCGCGTCGGTGGCGCTTGTCTACTGGGCTGGAACGCGCTGGTTCGACATGCGGGTCGCGCTGCTCGCGGCGGCGCTGATCGCGTTCGGGTTCCTGCCGGCCTTCTACAGCAAGCTCGCGCTGAACGACGCGGTCACGCTGGCGCCGGTGGCGGTCGCGCTGGCGATGATCGCGATCGCCTGGGAGCGCGGCCGAACCTGGCAGTGGGCGGCCGCCGGGGCGGCGATCGGGGTGGCGACCGCCGTCAAGTACACGGCCGGCGCGATGCTGCTGCCGCTTGGCATCGCGCTCCTGATCTCTTGGTGGGACGGCGACCGGCGGGTGTTGCGGCTGCTGATGCCCGCAGTGGCCGCGGGCATTGCATTCGGGGTCGCGTTCCTGATCCTGAACCCCTACGCGATCGCCGACTTCTCGACCTTCAAGCACCAGGTCGCGAACCAGTCGGCCACTGCCGGCGGCGCCGCCAAGCTCGGGCAGTCGAACACTCCGGGCTGGCTCTACTACCTCTGGACGCTCACGTGGGGGCTCGGCTGGGTGCCGGCCATCGCGGCGCTCGGCGGCGGTGTTCTCGTGCTGCGCGAGAACTGGAAGCGCGGGCTCGTGCTCGTCGTGTTCCCGATCTTCATGTTCCTGTTCCTCGGCGGCCAGGCGCGCCACTTCGGCCGTTGGTTCATGCCTGCCTACCCGGCGATCGTCCTGCTCGCGGGCTACGGCGCGATCCGCGCGGCCGACTGGATCGGACGCGGGCGGCGCTGGGCCTCGTGGGCCGTCGCGGGCGTGGCCGTGCTGATGCTCGTGCAGGGACTCGCCGCCACCATCCGCGTGGACGCCGTGCTCGCGCGCAACGACACGCGCTATCTGGCGCAGCAGTGGATCTTCGCCAACATCCCCGCCGGCAGGGGCGTCGTGGTGGAGCCGTTCGTGCCCGAGGGCTGGCTCGCGCGACCGAACCGTGCCGGCCCGGAGCGCTACCGGCTCTATCCGATCAAGCCGCCGTTCCAGGCCTACGAGAAGAAACTCGATCCATCGCTGATCGACACCTACCGCCAAGGCGGCTACTGCTGGGTCGTCGCGGCAAGCCACCAGAAGCAGCGCGGCCTCGAGGCGAAGCTGCCCGGCGCGATCGGCTATTACCAGCGCCTGAACCGGGAATCAGACCGCACCGAGCTGTTCGACCCGTGGCGAGCGGGTGCCGACCGCCCAGGCTTCAACTTCGACATGTCCTTCGACTACTACCCGACCGCCTTCGTGCGCCCCGGGCCGTTCATCGAAATGCACCACCTGCGCAACTGCAAGTCGTGAGCCCGCCACCTCCCTGGGTCGTCAAGCGCGTGTTGCTCGGCCCCGCCGCGGTGCGGCGAGCCGCGGCCAGGCGCGCCACCGCGCCGCAGGAGCGCTGGATGCTGATGCAGCCGACCGACGTGCGGCGCAGCTACGTGCGTGACGTGCTCGAGCGCAGCGGCAACGAGGAGGCCTGGATGCTGTTGCAGCCGGACCAGGTCCGGCGGAGCTACGTCGCCGAGGTGCTCAACCACTCCTGAATCGCATCGGCGAGCGCGCCGGGCTGGTCGAGGTGGACATCGTGCCCGGCTTCGGCTATCACGACTGAGCGCGCGTGCGGGTTCTCCCGCGTCATGCGCTCGACGACGCCCGCGCCATGGCCGCCGTGCTCCGCTCGCACGACTAGCACCGGGCAGCTGATGCTGCGCCACTCGTCCCAGAAATCGCGCTCGGCAATCTCGTCCAGGCAGGCGGCGGCGCTCGCGGCGTCGATCGGCTCGCCGTAGTGGCCCGGGTTCGCCTCGAAGAACGTGCGCGCACGGTCGCGCGCCCCGGGGTCGCGTTCAGGCGAGGCCTCGATCACCACCAGTCGCTCGACCAGCTCCGGGTGGCGGACCGCCACGAGCATGGCCGTGTGCCCGCCAAGGGACTGCCCGATCAGCAGCACCGGATCACTGCCGATCCACCCGACGACGTCGGCCACGTAGTCGTCCCGGGTCCCGTACTGGCGCAGGTCCGGCGCCTCCGCCGGGAATCGCGCCTGCAGTTCGTCCCACTCCGAGCCGTGGCCGGCGAGCCCGTGCAGGAACAGCGTCCTCAACAGTTCTTGTAGACCCGCCAGTGCGAGTTCCCGCTGACGAACCTGAACGTCGACAGCGGGTAGTTCGACCACCACTTGCGCGCCGAGCGCTCCGAGACACCAGAGGTCGAGCGAGCCGCGCTCGGCTCGAAGTTGAAGGTGTTGCCGATCAGCAGCAGGCCGTGCCCGGGCGGTCGCGCCTGGGCGATCGAGGCCTGGAAGGCCTCCTTCGGCAGCCCGGTCTCGAAGCGCACGACGGGGATCGCCGAGTGGGTGGGCGTGGTGATCGGCCTGCAGGTGTTCAGCAGCGGTACGACCTTCGGGTCGTCCAGGATCGCCTTCAAGGCCGTGTGCTGGCCCCTGACGAAGTTCTCCTGGCCGTGGAGCTTCCGGAAGTCCTTGGAGTACGGGATCGTGCGCCAGGCGCCGACCAGCAGCGTGAACACGAACAGCGCGACGAACAGGCGGTGGGCCCGGCGCGGCTCCTTCACCACGAGCCAGCCTGTGAGCCCCACGGCGACGCCCAGGTTGAAGAGGATCGACGGGATCGCAAGGTAGCGCGGAATCACCGACAGGCCGGCGGCGGCGATGGCGAGGAAGGTGGCGAGGCCGATGGCCATCAGCGCGAGCGGCATGTACGCCCGGCGGCGCAGCATCCACAGCGCCCCCAGGGAGCCCAAGCCGCCGATCACGACGTTCACGATCTTCTCGTTGGCACCGACGTAGTCGGGCACGCTCTTGACCGCCGCGACGACGCCGCGGTTGCGCTGGAACTCGCCGGCCGTCTCGCGCGTTGAGCTGAGTGAGTACAGCGGCTTGCCGGTGACGATCCAGTCCCATGCCAGCCACAGGACCGGCGCGGCCGCCGCGAGCAGCACGTACGGCCAGATGCCGCGGATGCCCTTCTGAGGGAAGAGCCACAGCACGTAGAGCCCGGCCAGCACCCAGGCCTCCGGCCGCAGCAGGCCGGCGAGCACGAGCAAGAGCATCACCGGCATGCCGCGGCGCGGCCGGTGCACCTCCAGCGCAGCGGCGGTGAAGACGAAGAACAGGAACCAGATGTCCACCACGCCCCGCAGCGCGAAGAACTCCAGGTCGGTGCGCGTGAGCATCACCAGCACGGCCACGGCCGCCACGAGCGTGCCGAGCAGGTGCTTGGTGAAGCGATAGATCGCCCACAGCAGACCCACCCAGGCGACCAGGGTGAGCAGCACGAGCAGGCGGTCGGCGGCCAGGCCGAACGGCGACAGCAGGAAGCCGACGAGCTCCGACAGCGGGTGCGGCGTCGGCGCGCGGAAGACGTTGTAGTCCGGCAGGTGGCCGTGGGCGAGCTCCTGGCCCCAGAGCAGCTGGTAGTAGCTGTCGTAATTCGGGTAGGTCCGGAGCCCGAAGAACAGCACGAGAACCACGAGGCCCGCCAGGACGGCGGCTAAGGTGGCGTTTCGTCTCGTGGCAAGGGCCTCGGCGCGCGCGGCAAAGCGCGCTCCGCGTCCTCTTGTTCGTGGTTCTGCGAGCGCCATCGAAAAGCCCTGCGAGCGACCCGCCACAATAGCCCGGCGCATGAAGCTGATCATTCAGATCCCCTGCCTCAACGAGGAGGAGCAACTGCCGGCGACGCTGGGGGATCTGCCGCGCACGGTTCCCGGCTTCGACGAGGTCGAGTGGCTGGTCATCGACGACGGCTCCACCGACCGGACGGTCGACGTGGCCCGCGCGCACGGCGTCGACCACGTCGTGCGGCTGACGAACAACAAGGGGCTCGCGGCGGCCTTCCAGGCCGGTGTCGACGCGTCGCTGAAGCTCGGCGCGGACGTCATCGTCAACACCGACGCCGACAACCAGTACGACGCGCGCGACATCCCGAAGCTGGTCGCGCCGATCCTGCGGGGCGAGGCGGACCTCGTGGTGGGCGATCGCGTGATCGACTCGATCGAGCACTTCTCGCCGCTGAAGAAGCGGCTGCAGCGCTTCGGCAGCGCCGTCGTGCGGCGCGCCTCGGGCACCGACGTCCCCGACACCACCTCCGGCTTCCGCGCCTACAACCGCGAGGCGGCGCTGCAGGTGACAGTCGTCTCGAAGTACACGTACACGCTCGAGTCCGTGATCCAGGCGGGCAAGATGCTCGTGGCTGTCGACCACACGCCGATCAACGCGCGCAGGGTCGACCGGCCATCGCGCCTGTTCGGCCACTCGATGTGGGGCTACGTGCGGCGCAACGCGCTGGCGATCTTCCGGATCTACGCCATGTACGAGCCGCTGCGCGTGTTCATGACCGCTGCGATCGTCGTCGGGCTGGCGGCGGCCGTCATCTGGATCCGCTACTTGATCATCCTGATCGAGGGCCACGGCAGCGGCCACTTGCAATCGGTGATCGTCGGAGCGGTGCTCGTGATCGCCGCGGTGCAGCTCGCCGCGCTGGGCGTGATGGGCGACATCCTGGCGGGAATGCGCACGCTTCAGCAGCGCACACTCGAACGGGTCCGACGCGTCGAGCTGCAGCTGGGCGTCAAGCCTTCGCATTACGAGCCCGGAATCGAGTCGGAGGTCACGCCGGAGCCAACGACCGGCGTCGATGCCGGCCCCGCGACGGGGAAGCCAGACAGGGAGACAGTCGGACTGTGACGGGCGTGACGCAGGAGCCGGTACCGACCGGCAACACCTACGACAAGTACGGCTCGACGAACCCGGTCGTGAAGCGACTGATGGCGGGCTTCGAGTCCACTCTCGAGCAGCTGTGGCAGAAGGCGGCCCCGCGTTCGATCCTCGACGTCGGCTGCGGCGAGGGCGTGCTCACCGAGCAGTGGGCGGACAAGCTGGGCGACGGCCGCATCGTCGGCATCGACCTGGACGACCCGAAGCTGCGGGCCGAGTGGGAGACGCGCCGGCGCGCGAACCTGGAGTACCGCGTCGAGGACGCGACCAACCTTTCGTTCGCCGACGACGAGTTCGACATGGCCGCTGCGATCGAGGTGCTGGAGCACGTCCCGGATCCCGAGCGCACGGTGTCGGAGATGGCGCGCGTGGCGAAGCACTGGGTGCTGGTCTCGGTGCCGCGCGAGCCGCTGTGGCGCGGGCTCAACATGGCTCGCGGGGCGTACCTGAAGGACCTCGGAAACACGCCCGGCCACATCAACCACTGGTCGAAGCGCAGTTTCGTCTCGATGCTCTCGCGCCACGGCACGGTCGAGGAGATCCGCTCGCCCTTCCCGTGGACGATGGTGCTTGTCCGCATCGGCTGAGTCCAGCGCCGATACGCGCTCGTATGGCAAGGGCGCGGCGATCCTGTCGGTGGGGATCGGCGTCACCGGCCTCATCACGTACGCGTACTTCGCGCTGGCGTCGCACTCGCTGCCGAAGGACGACTACGGGCGTATCTCACTGTTGTGGTCGGCGGTCTTCATCGTCGTGTCGGTGCTCTACCGGCCGGTGGAGCAGCTGCTGTCGCGGACGATCGCCGATCGGGCGGCCCGCGGGCAGACGGGGAATGAGCACCTGCGGGTGGCGGCGACGATCCAGCTCGGGCTGGGCGTGCTGTTCCTGGTGCTGGCGCTCGTGTTCCGCACGACGATCGAGGACAAGCTCTTCGACGGCCAGACGACGCTCTACTGGGTGCTGGTCGTCGCGGTGCTCGCCTACGCGGCCTCGTATTTCGCCCGCGGCTTCCTGGCGGGGAGCCGGATGTTCGGGCTCTATGGCGGCCTCGTCTTCATCGAGTCGGTCGCGCGCTGCATGTTTGCGCTGGTGGTGGCGGTCGGGATCGCCTCCGGCGCGAACGTGACCGCGATGGGCATCGCGGCCGCTCCGCTTTTGTCGCTCACGGTCGTCCCGTGGGCGCTCGGCGGGCACCTCCGCTCGCGCTCGGCGATGAGAGCCGAAGACGTGGCGCGCGAGGCGGCGACGCTCGATGCCGCGGGCGGCGAGCAGGGCGGCGAGCCTGAGTTCACGCTTTCGCACGGCGCCGGCTTCGCGATCGCCGTGCTGCTGATCATGCTCTGCGAGCAGGCGATCTACAACGCGGGGCCGCTGCTGATCAAGGCGACGGAGTCACCCGCCGCGCAGGCGTCGGCCTTGGCGGGCTTCGCCTTCAACGTGCTGCTGATCGCCCGGGCGCCGCTTCAGCTGTTCCAGGCGGTTCAGACGTCGATCCTGCCCCACCTCACGACCCTCCGCGCAACCGGGGAGACCGATCCGTTCCGGCGCAGCGTGCAGGTGACCGTCATGGCGATCGCGCTGTTCTCGGGCGCGGTCGCGCTGGCGATGGCGGTGCTGGGGCCGACGATCATGCGCATCGCCTTCGGAGGCAACTTCGACTATCCGCGCGGCGGCTTGGTGATGATCGCGGCGGGCATGGGCTTCTACCTGTCGGCGGCAACGCTCAACCAGGCTGCCTTGGCGCACGCGCAGGCAAAGCAGGCGGCGGTGGCGTGGGCGGTGACGGCGGTCGCGTTCGTGGTCTGGCTGCTGCTGCCCGGGTTCGACGACCGCGTGCTGCAGCTCGAGGCCGGCTACCTCGGGGCGGCCGGCCTCCTCTGCGCTCTTCTGTACGGGCTGTACCGCCGCTCGCTAGTGGGTGAGCAAGCGCTCGGAGGCGCCGACTGAGACGTTCAGCGCGTCGCGGTCCAATTCGGCGTTGCCACGCGGCGCGCGGTACGCAGGCGTGACTTTCTTCTCGGCCAGGCGCCGCAGAGCTTCGTCCCTGGGCACCCGCTTACTTCCGTCCGGGCGTGTCGTCTTAGCCGGCATTCGGACCCTCCCTACGGTTGTTTGCGGTCCTCTAGTGCGGTTCCGGGTCGGTCAGACGTCAAACACGCCTCCTTAGGAGACCGGCCTGAGCAGGCTTGATCCGCACTGATTGCAGGTGACGTTGCGGGTGTCCATCACGCGCGCGATCGTCGAATGCATGCCGCAGTTCGGGCACTCTGAGCGCAGCTCGAAGCGGCGCAGGCAGTAGACGCAACGGAAGCGCCCCGGAAGGTTGGTGGTGCGCAGCCAGGGCTCGCCGCAGTTCGGGCATTCGGCACTGCCGACTGTCGGCGTTTCGTCGGCGCTCACGCGGTCCGCTCCAGGCGGGCGATGAAGAAGCCGTCGGTGCCGTCCTCGTGCGGGAGGGTCTGCCGCCTCGACGTCTCGGCGAACTCGGGGTGGCGCTCGCGGAAGCGATCGGCCTGCAGCGGGCCCTCCTGTGGAGAGATCGTGCAGACCGAGTAGACGAGCACCCCGCCGGGCTTGGTGACGCCTGCAGCGGCGTCGAGCAGCTCCGACTGGAGCTCGGCGAGCTCGGCAATCTGCGCCGGCGTCTTGTGCCAGCGGGCGTCCGGGCGCCGCGCCAGGGTCCCCAGATTGGAGCAGGGTGCATCGAGCATCACTCGATCGAAGTTACCGACCACCTGTCGTCCATCTTCGACGATCACCTCGACTGGCGTGACATGCATGCGCTCGCAGTTTGCGCGCAGCTCGTCCGCGCGGGCGAGGTTCTGCTCGACGGCCGCTATCTGCGCCTGGCCGCCTGCGAGCGCGGCGGCGTGGGTGGTCTTGACGCCGGGAGCGGCCGCCATGTCGAGGATCCGCTCCCCGGGCCGGGGGTCGAGTGTGCGCGCCACGAGCATCGAGGCGCGCGACTGCGGGGTGATTGCGCCGGTCTTGAAGAGGCCGGAGCCCTCGACGTCGAAGGCGGCGTCGAGTACGAGTGCCTCGGGCAGCTGCGGGTCGCCGTGGGACGCTGGAATCTGCGGTCGAACTGCGTCCGGAGTCGTGACAAGTGTATTGACACGAATTGCGTCCTCGGCCGGAAGGTTGTCCGCCGCGAGCAGCGCGCGCGTCTGCTCCGGGCCGAGCTCGTTCCACCAGAGGTCGACGAGCCAGCGCGGATGCGAGTGCAGGATGGCCGCCCCCTCCGCATCGTGGTCGTCGAGCCGGGCGAACGCGTCGCGCGCTTCGCGTGTGGCGCGCCGCAGGACGGCGTTCGCGAACTTGTAGCCGGCTCCCTTCGTGGTTTTCGCCAGCTCGACGGTCTCGGCGACTGCCGCGTGATCGGGCACGGAATCCATGAACAACAGCTGATAGATGCCGATGCGCAGTGCGTCGAGGAGCGGTGGATCGAGCTTCCTCAGCGGTCGATCCGAAAGCCGCCCGATGACGTGGTCGAGGGTGAGCCGCCGCTGGACCGTCCCGTAGGCGAGCTGCTGCGCAAAGGCGCGATCGGAAGGCGAAAGCCGCGCCCGCTGGGCTTCGGCCCGAAAGGCACGGTCGGCATAGGCACCGTCGGAGACCCGCCGCACGACACGGAAAGCGACCTCGCGCGCGGTCATTGGCTCGGTCGCATGCGGGCGGCCGCTGCCCTATCCACGGCGCACGAGCCGGGCGCCGTGGCCGCGCAGGAAATCCGCGGCCTCCATTGCGCGCCCGCCCGGCGGCTGCACCACGAGCAGCTCGATTGCGCCGCCTGCGCATCCCCACAGGAGGTGCCCGCCTACCGCCACCAGCTCAGCCGGCGCGGCCGATTCGGATGCGACTCGCGCCTTCTTCACCCCCAAGCGCTCGCCGCCGTCGAGCTCGATCCAGGTCCCGACATGCGGATTCAGCGCCCGCACCCTGCGAACGAGCGATTGTGGCCCGGCCGCCGGGTCCAGCCGCCGCTCCTCCGGCTCGATCTTCGGCGCGATCGTCACGCCCTCCTCGGGCTGCGGCGTGCAGTCAGGCCGCGTGTCGAGCACCTCCACGAGCAGCTCCCCGCCCAGCTCCGCCAGCCGCGGCGCGAGCGTGCCGAAGTCGTCGTCCGGGCGGACCGGCTCCTCGCGCTGCAGGCAGGTCGGCCCGGCGTCCAGCTCCGCGATCGGCCGCATGATGGTGACGCCGCTCAGCTCGTCGCCGGCCTCGATCGCCCGCTCGATCGGCGCCGCGCCGCGCCACCGCGGGAGCAGCGACGGGTGCACGTTGAGCATTGGGTGCTCCGACAGCAGCGGCTCTTTGATCAAGGCGCCGAAGGCGCAGATCAACACCTCGTCGGGCGCGACCGAACTGATCCGAGCGCGCCCCTCCTCGGAGTTCACCGATGCTGGCTGGAAGACCTCGAGCCCAAGCTCGCGCGCCGCCTGCGCCACCGGCGGGGGCTGAACTCTCCGCCCGCGCCCGCGTGGCTTGTCAGGCCGCGTGACGACGAGAGCGGGCACGTGCGGGCTCGCGGCGAGCCGTCGCAGGACGGCCACCGCGAACTCCGATGTGCCCATGTAGACGGTGCGCACGGCGCCAGCGTAGACGCCGCAGCCGGACCTACTTCCGCGCAGTGATCTCCGCGGCCAGCTCGTCCTTCGACATGTCCGAGCGGCCCTGGATCCCCAGGCGGCGCGCTTCCTCGTAGAGCTCCTCGTGGCTCGTGGAGTCGGCCAGCTCGAGCGGGTCCGTCCTCAGCTCGAGCTCGCGAGCCTCGGCTGCCTTCTGGTCGGCGCGCGCGTCGGCCGCCTGCACGCGGACCTGGTCGCGCTCGATCTCCGCCGATGCCTTGTCGAACTCCTGACGGGCTGCCGCGGCGGCGCGCTGCTCGGCGTCCTCGCGACGCGCCTCGGCGCGGCGTGCTTCTTTCTCGGCGCGCGCCTCGGCCTGCCGAGCCTCTGACTCGGCGTCCGCCTTGCGCTCCTCCTGCGCGCCCTGGCGCTTCAGCCCGTCGTGGCCCAGGAGGTCGCCGGCAGCCTGCTTGACACGTCCACTGATCTTGTCCTCGATACCCATTCGCCAGCCGTACCCAGGAGCGGGCGTGGCGATGCGTGCATGCGTCACGCGACGCGGAGCGGCTCAGGCGGCTTCGCGCTCGGCGTCGCGGAAGGCGCGCATCGCGTCGCGGCGCTGGTCCTTCGTCGTCCGATCGAGGATCAGGACGCCGTTCAGGTGGTCGATCTCGTGCTGGATCACGCGCGCCTCGAGGCCCGATGCCTCGACCACACGCTGCCCGCCGTGCTCGTCCTGGGCGCGCACGCGCACGTGCACCGGGCGCTCGACGTCCACGAGGATGCCCGGGATCGACAAGCAGCCCTCCTCGGCATCCTCGGCATCCCTGCTCGTCCACTCGACCTCGGGGTTGACAAGCGCGACGACCGGCCCATCGGGGCCGACGCGATAGACGAGCAGTTGCTGCGACACGCCGATCTGCGGCGCCGCCAGGCCGATGCCGAGCGCATCGTGCATGAGCGCGGCCATGCCGTTCACCTGGTCCTGCAGGGCGGAGTCGAAGCGATCGACGCGGGCTGCGCGGCTCTTCAGCACCGGATCGCCAAAGCGGCGAATGTGCGTGAGAGCGGCCGCACGACGCGCGGCTACCTGTGGGTCGAGAGCCTCGTGCGGGCCGTGCTCCTCGTCGGCGTCCGGCGCGACTTCCACTACATCGTCCAGGTGCTCCTCGGTCACAGTGCCGAGTTTAGGCAAGCTCGCTACTGAGGATCTACATCTACGGCGAATGCAACCCCCTTGTGCCGGCGGTCGCTGGACACCTGCTCGACGGCGTGGCGCACCGCCCGGACGGCCGCGGCACGGTCGCCCGCCTTGACGACCAGCTGCGAGCGCTCGCGCGCCTGCACGCGGAAAAGCGGCGCCGGACCCAGGATCTGGGCGTCGTCGAGCGCGATCAGCGCACGCAACGCGGCGGCCGCCTCGACCTCGGGACCCGCCTCCTCCGACAGGCAGACGGCCCGGATGAGATGCCCGAACGGCGGGTAGCGCAGCGCCCGCCGACGCGCGATCTCGCCTTCGAGGAATCCCTCCGAGTCGTGCGCCGCGGCCAGTCGCAGGGCGCGCGCTGACGGATCGAGCGCCTGCACGAGCACGCGTCCACCGCGCCGGCCGCGACCGCTGCGTCCGGCCAGCTGCGCGACCAGCGCGAATGTGCGCTCCTCCGAGCGGAAGTCCGGGAAGCGCAGCGTCGAGTCGGCGTCCAGGACTACGCCGAGCGTCACATCGGGGAAGTCGTGTCCCTTGGCCACCATCTGCGTGCCGACGAGCACGCCGGACTCAGCCTGTTCGAAGCGCGACAGGATGCGTGTCACCGCGGAACGCTCGCCTGCGGTGTCGGAGTCGAGCCTGAAGACGGGCAGCGGTGCCACCAGGCTCGCGAGCTCGTCCTCGAGCTTCTCGGTGCCGGTGCCGTGGCGCGAGAGCGACATCGAGCCGCAGTCGGGGCAGAAACCCGGGATCGGCTCGGAATGGCCGCAGTGGTGGCAGGCCATGCGCCCCGCGGCCCGGTGCAGCACCAGCGTCACGTCGCAGTCGGGGCACCCCCAGGCCCGTCCGCAGGTGCCGCATTGCAGGAAGTTCGACCAGCCGCGGCGGTTCAGCAGGATGATCGCCTTCTCGCCGCGCTCCCGCACCTCCTCGAGCGCGTCGCGCGTGCGCGGGTGGAGCGCGCCGCTCACGCCCGCCATGCCGGCGATCTCGACCGGCGGCAGGCGTTGGCCGTCGACCCGCTCGGGCATCTCGATGCGCTCGAGGCGCACCCGCGTCTCGGGCCGTGGCGTTGCGCTGCCCGCCAGGAGGACGGCGCCGGCCAGCCCGACACGGCGCTCGGCGACGTGGCGGGCGTCGTAGCGCGGGTCGCCGTCCTGCTTGTAGGACGGGTCGTGCTCCTCGTCGACCACGATCAGCCCGAGCTGGGTGAGCGGGGCGAACACAGCCGACCGCGGGCCGACGCAGACACGGGCGTCCCCGCGTCGCAGGCGGTCCCACTCGTCGTAGCGCTCGCCGAGCGACAGGCTCGAGTGCAGCACGGCGACCTGCTCGCCGAAGCGCTGGCGGAAGCGGGTGACCGTCTGCGGGGTGAGCGCGATCTCGGGCACGAGCACGATCGCGCTGCGCCCGCGCGCCAGGGTCTCGGCAACCGCGCGCAGGTAGACCTCGGTCTTGCCGCTGCCGGTGACGCCGTGGAGCAACAGTCGCCGGTCGCCTGCCTCGGCATCGAGCGCGGCTTTGATCCGGGCGACCGCAGCCGCCTGCGCGGTCGTGAGGGCGGCGCCGTCGCTGCGCCCCGAGCCGATGCCCGCCGCCTCCGGGGCGCGCCGGATTCGCACCTGGTCGAGCGCGATCAGGCCGCGAGCGGCCAGTCGGTTGAGCGTGTCGTGGGAGCAGCCGGCGGCGCGGCAGGCGTCGGCGGCCGCGAGCGGCGCGGAGGCCAGCGCCTCCAACACTCGTTGTTGCGCCACGCCCAGCCGAGCTTCTTGCTGAAGCGATCGGCGACCTTCATCGGTGATCGAGGCGGTCAGCGCCGTGCGCGGCCGCGCCCGCTGCTTGGCGCCCGTCCCGGTGCCAGGGGGCAGCACAAGCGCCAGCCCGCGTGCCGGGGTCGAGCAATACTCCTCGCCCACCCACAGGCCCAGCCGGACCAGCTCGGGCGGTACGTCGGCCTCGAGGGCCCGCAGCGGCGTCGCCAGGCGCTCCGGGGGCAGCTCGCTGCGGTCGGCCAGCTCGACCACCACCCCCAGCACCTGGCGCCGCGCGAAGGGCACCATCACCACGCTGCCAACCCCGACGGCCGACATCTCGCCCGTCAGCGCGTAGTCGAACGGCCCACGCAGCGAGCGCGCAGACGTGAGCGGTTCGACTTTCGCGATCACGCCCGCCACCGTAGGCGGGTGACCGGACGCGCTAGGCCTGGGCAGCCGCGGCCTGCTCGAGACCCGCGGCGCGGCGCAGGTCGGCTGCCTTGTCGGTCTTCTCCCAGGTGAAGTCGTGGTCCTCGCGGCCGAAGTGGCCGTAGGCCGCCGTCTTCTGGTAGATCGGCCGGTGCAGGTTCAGGTACTCGCGGAACGCGCCGGGGCGCAGGTCGAAGCGCTCGTTCACGAGCTGCGCGATCTTGGCGCGAGCGATCTTCTCGGTCCCGAACGTCTCGACCATCACCGATACCGGGTGCGCCACGCCGATCGCGTAGGCGACCTGGACCTCGCAGCGGTCGGCCAGCTCGGCAGCGACCACGTTCTTCGCCACATAGCGCGCCGCGTAGGCGGCCGAGCGGTCGACCTTCGACGGGTCCTTGCCCGAGAAGGCGCCGCCGCCGTGGCGGGCCATGCCGCCGTAGGTGTCGACGATGATCTTCCGCCCGGTCAGGCCGGCGTCGCCGACCGGACCGCCGATCACGAAGCGGCCGGTGGGATTGACGAGGAAGTTACGGCGCAGCTTCTTCGCGTCGTACATGTCCTTCGGCAGGATCGGCTCGACGACGTGCTCCCACAGGTCGTCCGGCAGGAGCGACTCGGCGCCCTCCTTGTGCTGGGTCGAGATCAGGAGCTTCTCGATCTCGACCGGCTTGCCGTCCTGGTAGCGGACCGTGACCTGGGTCTTGCCGTCGGGACGCAGGTAGTTGATCGTCTCGGTCTTGCGGACGGCAGCCAGGCGCTCCGCCAGGCGGTGCGCCAGCGAGATCGGCAGCGGCATCAGCGACTCGGTCTCGCGCGTGGCGTAGCCGAACATCATGCCCTGGTCGCCCGCGCCCGCGACGTCCAGCTCGTCGTCGTCGGAGGCGTCGGTACGTGCCTCGTATGCGTGGTCGACGCCCTGCGCGATGTCGGGCGACTGCTTGTCGATCGCGTTGATGACGGCACAGGAGTCGGCCGAGAAGCCAAGGTCGGCGTCCGTGTAGCCGATCTTGCGGATCGTCTCGCGCGCGACGTCCTGGATGTCGACGTAGGTCGTGGTCGAGATCTCCCCCGAGACCACCACGAGCCCGGTGTTGACGAGCGTCTCGCACGCCACACGGCCGGTCGGATCGTCGCGCATGACCGCGTCGAGGACGCCGTCGGAAATCTGGTCCGCAACCTTGTCCGGGTGCCCCTCCGTGACGGATTCGGAGGTGAAGAGGTACTCGTTGTCTGATAGTACGGGCGTGTTCATGAGCCGAGGAAGGGTACACGCGCGATGACATCCCCAGAAACTCCGCGCGCCGACCGGCGCCGACTAGCTCCGGCAGCCGTACTACTTCGAGGCAGACAGCAGCTCCGTCGCCTGCCTGGCCAGCTCGAGGTCCTCGCGCGCCTCGATCACGAGCACCTGTGCGCGCTCGATGAGCGGCAGCCGCCGGCGCGCGTCGTCTCGCACACGAGCGGAATGCTCCCCCACTCCCCCGGTGAACACGAGTGCGTCGATGCCGCCCGCACCGGCGACCATGGCTGCTATCTCCGAGCGGAGGCGGTGGATATAGACGTCATAGGCCAGCCGCGCCCGCTCGTCGCCCGAGTCGACGGCGGCCAACAGCTCCTTCATGTCGCCTGACAGGCCGCTCAGGCCAGCCAGGCCTGAGCGGTGCTCGAGCGCGTTGTCGAGATCGTCCAGCGTCACCGCCCCGTGGCGCTGGAGCCAGACCAGCAGCCCGGGGTCGACGGCGCCCGAGCGCGTGGCCATGACGAGCCCGTCGACCGGCGTGAAGCCCATCGTCGTGTCGACCGACCGCCCACCCGCGATCGCGCAGAGCGACGCGCCGGCGCCCAGATGGCACGAGACGATCCGCAGCTCGCCGAGCGGCCGCCCCAGCATCGTGGCTGCGCGGCGCGCGACGTAGCCGTGGTTCAGGCCGTGGAAGCCGTAACGGCGCAGGTCGTAGCGCTCGATCCACTCCCAGGGGAGCGCGTAGGTGCGCGCCGCAGGCGGCAGCGTGGCGTGGAAGGAAGTGTCGAAACAGGCGACCGCCGGCGACTCCGAGTCGAGCTCGCGCAGCGCGTCCATCGCCTTCAGCGCCAGCGCCGTGTGCAGCGGCGCGAGGTCGACGAGCCGGCCCAGTGCCTCGCGGGCTTCCCCGTCCACCAGCGTTGCTGACGCGAAGCGCTTGCCACCGTGGACGATCCGGTGCGACGAGCAGTCGAAGCCGCGCGCGGCGAAGCGCGCGACGGCGCTGGTGTCAAGCTCCTCACCGCGCGCGGAGACCGTCTGGTCAGCGGTGCGCGCTCCGTCTTCGACGAACGCCAGCTTGAGGCTGCTCGAACCCGCGTTGACAGTCAGTACCCGCACTCAGCGGGCGGAATGGTAATCCGCGGGCCTACGAGCTCGTGCGGAAGTCGATGATGAGCGGCACGCCTTCCAGGCCGTAGCGCTCGCGCAGCCTGTTCTCGATGAAGAAGGCGTAGTCGCGCGTGACGGCACCCTTCTCGTTGACCTGGATCGCGAAGCGCGGCGGGCGTTCCTCGAACTGGGTCATGTAGTACATCTTCAGCCGCTTTCCACGTACGTTCGGCGGCTGGCGCGCGGCCTGGATGTCGGCCAGGAAACGGTTCAGCTCGGTAGTCGGGATGCGGGTGCGGGCGCGGTCGGCCAGCCCGATCGCCTCGAGCAGCAGGCGGCGCACGCCGCGGGTGGTCTTCGCCGAGACGGTCAGTACGCGCGGACGCTGGCGCAGCTTCTGCTTGATGCGCGCCTTCGCGAACTCGAGGTCGGTGTCGTTCACGTCCCATTTGTTCAGGGCGATCACGGTCGCGCAGTGCTTGTGCATCGCGAGGTCCGCGATGCGCATGTCCTCGGTGGTGATGCCCTCAGACGCGTCGCACATGACGATCGCGACGTCGGCTCGTTCGGCGGCGCGCTCGGAGCGCAACTGGGCATACCAGTCGACCGAGCCGGCGACCTTCGTGCGGCGGCGGAGGCCCGCCGTGTCGACCAGCATCGCGGCGCGACCCTCGATCTCCAAGCGCGTGTCGATGGCGTCGCGAGTGGTGCCGGCCAGCTCGGAGACGATCACGCGCTGTTCGCCGAGCACGCGGTTGACGAGCGACGACTTGCCGACGTTCGGCCGGCCGATCACCGCCAGGCGGATCAGGTCGGTCTCGTCCTCGGGCTCGGGTGCTTCCTCGAGGGCCTCGGCGATCTTGTCCAGGAGGTCGCCGGTGCCGAGCCCCTGGACTCCGGAGACCGGGATCGGGTCCCCCAGGCCCAGCCCGTAGAACTCGGCGGCGTCGGGGATCGACTTCGCGCTGTCGATCTTGTTGGCGGCGACGAGCACGGGGACGTCGGCACGACGCAGCTCGCGGGCGAGATCGTCGTCGCCCGAGCGCAGGCCGGCGCGAGCGTCCACGACGAGCACCGCGACCTGCGACTCCGACAGGGCGTGACGCGCCTGGGCCTGCACCGACCGCGCCAGATCGTCCTCGTCCTCGAGGTCGACTCCGCCCGTGTCCACCAGCAGGAAGCGGCGGCCGTTCCACTCGGTCTCGATCTCCTTGCGGTCGCGCGTGACGCCGGACTGCTCGTGGACGACCGCCTCGCGGCTCTCGGACAAGCGGTTCACGAGCGTGGACTTGCCCACGTTCGGATAGCCGACGATGGCGACCTTCGGCAGCGCCATCAGCGTGCCTCGTCGACCAGGCCCACGATGCGCTCGACCACCTCGGGGATCGACAGGCCGGTCGTGTCAACCTCGATGGCGCCGGGGGCGGGCCGCAGCGGGGAGTGCTCGCGTGTGCGGTCCTGCTCGTCGCGCAGGGCCTGGTCGCGCAGCACGACCTCGGGGTCGGCGCCGATCTCGCTTGCGCGGCGGCGCGCCCGCTCGGCCGGATCAGCGGTCAGGAACACCTTGACCGCGGCATCGGGAGCCACGACCGTGCCGATGTCGCGGCCCTCTGCGACCCAGTCGCCGTCGCTCATGAGCTCGCGCTGGCGCTCGACCAGGGCGGCGCGAACGGCGCGATCGGTCGCGACCCTGGACGCGGCCTCGGAGACCTCGGGCGTGCGGATGTCGGGGCTGCTCAGCAGTTCCGTGTCGAGCGCGCGAGCGGCCTCGGCGGCCGGCTTTCCGCTGCGCGCCGACTGAAGAGCGACAGCGCGGTACATCGCCCCGGAGTCGAGGTACGTGAAGCCAAGCGCCTCTGCGAGCGCCCGCGCAACACTGCTCTTGCCGGCACCAGCCGGCCCATCGATGGCCACGACCATGACGGCCAAGGCTATGCGGCGGTCAGAAGCCCGCGCAGATCTGACTCGAACGACGGATACGACACGGAGGCGGCGGTCATGTTCTGGACCTCGACCCCCTCTTCGGAGGCGAGGCCGGCCACCGCTCCCAGCATCGCCATACGGTGGTCGCCGCGGGAGTCGAACACGCCGCCTCGCAACCGGCCCGTCCCTTGGACCACGAAGCCGTCGCCGGTCGCCTCGATCTCGGCGCCAAGGCCGCGCAATCCGTGGACCACGGACTCGATCCGGTCGGTCTCCTTCACCCGCAGCTCCTCGGCATCTCGCACCACCGTCTCGCCGTCGGCGAACACGCCGAGCAGCGCCACCAACGGCAGCTCGTCGATCGCAAGCGGCACCTCCCCGCCCCCGACCTCCGTCGCCACGAGCGGCGCATTCGCCACGTCGACCTCCCCGATCGGCTCGTCCGGGCTGTCGGTCCCGGGCGACTCCAGGTCGCCCAGAACGACCGCACCCATCCGCTGCGCGATCTGGAAGAACGCCGTGCGCGTCCAGTTGAGCCCCACGTCCTCGAGCACGATTCGCGACCCCTGCACGATCGACGCCGCCGCCACGAAGAACGCGGCCGACGACGGGTCCGCCGGGACGTCGATGTCCTCCAGCTCGAGCTCGTCGCACTGCCAGACGCGCACGGTCGAGCCATGGCGCTCGAAGGGGACGCGCGCCCCCGCCAGGAAGCGCTCGGTGTGGTCGCGGCTGCGCGTGGGCTCGGTGAAGCTCGTGCTCCCGTGCGCCATCAGGCCGGCGATCAGCACGCACGACTTGACCTGAGCGCTCGCGACCTCCGACACGTAGTCGATTCCGGTGAGCTCGGCGCCCTCGACCGTGAACGGCGGCCTGCCTCCGGGCGACATCCCGACGCGCGCGCCCATCAGGTCGAGCGGCCGCGCGACCCGGTCCACCGGCCGGCGCCGGATCGAAGCGTCGCCGTCGAGCGTCCAGCGGCCACCCGGCTGACCCGCGAGCCACCCGGGCAAGAGCCGCATGAGCGTCCCGGAATTCCCGACATCGAGCAGCTCGTTGGTCGTCGTCAGCGGCGCCCGCATCCCCACGCCCCGGATGACCAGCTCGTTCGCCTGCATCTCCACCGCCGCGCCGAGCGCACGCAGCGCGTCGAGCGTCGAGAGCGTGTCCTCCGCGTATAGGTAGTTGCGGACCGCGACGGGCGTGTCGCACATGGCGCCGAACAGCGCCGCCCGGTGCGAGATCGACTTGTCGGCGGGCGGGCGCAGGGTGCCGCGCAGAGGCCCCGCCGCCTGAAAGCGGGTCACGCTTCGACGACGGCCGCCGGGAAGCCGAGCTCGACGATCAACTGCTTTGCGCGCTCAGCGTCGTCGTCCCCGGCGATCCAGAGCGTCATCGAGCCCGAGCGCATGTCGGGAGCCGGCGACAACGCCATGTCAGCGATGTTCACACCCGCTTTTCCGAGCGCCAGGGCCACCTGCGCCACGATACCCGGGCGGTTCGGGACGGAAAGTCTCATCTCGGTGACCGAACCGCCCTGCAGCCCCGCCTCGAGCAAGCGGCGACGATCCTCGCGCGCGCTGTCGTTCCAGGTCCGCAGCGCTTCCGCATCCGCGCTGCGCAACCAGTCGGCCACGGCCGCCAGGCGCTCGATCACGGCGTCGACCTCGTAGGCGATCGCATCGCGGTTGGACAGGTAGATCCCAGTCCACACTTCCGAGTTCGCCCCTGCCACGCGAGTCACGTCGCGGAAGCTTGGTCCCGTACGCGGCAGCGGCTCGTCGTCGGCCACGTCAGAGGCGGCCTGGGTCACGAGGACGTTCGCCAGCACGTGCGGCAGGTGCGAGACCGCCGCGAGCATGCGGTCGTGCGTCTGCGCGTCGATGGCGCTCGGACGCGCGCCGAACGCGACGAGCAGGCGGTGCAGGCGCTCGAAGAGGATTCCCGACGTATCCGCGCGCGGCGTCAGGTACCAGGCGGCGCCGTCGAACAGGTCGACGCGGGCGTTCTCGACGCCTGCCGTTTCCGCGCCTGCGATCGGATGACCGCCGACGAAGCGCTCGTCGTCGATGGCGTCGACGAGGTTGCGCTTGGTCGAACCGGCGTCCGTCACGACCGTGTCGGGACCCGCCGCCGCGAGCGCCTGCGCGACGAGCTCCGGCAACAGTTCGACGGGCGCGCAGGCGAACACCGCATCCGCGTCGGCGACGGCGTCCTCCACGTTGGGCGCGACCCGGTCGACCGCGCCGAGCGCGAGCGCGGTCTCGAGCGTCTTGCGCCGCGGCCCCCACCCGACCACCTCGGCACGCGCGCGCTCCCGCGCCGCCAGACCGATCGAGCCGCCGATCAGGCCGACGCCGAGAACCGCTATCCGCATGCCGCGAGCCTATTGGCCGCGATGCGTCAGACCGTCTCGGGGACCCGCTTGCCCGCCAGTGCCGCCGCTGCCTCGACCTGGCGCAGGTAGTCGGCGAACTCCGCCGTCCGCAGCTGCTGCGGGCCGTCACAGATCGCGTGCTCGGGCTCCGGGTGGACCTCGACGATGATCCCGTCAGCGCCCGCCGCCGCTGCCGCCATCGACATCGGCAGCACCAGGTCGCGCCGTCCCGCCGCGTGCGACGGGTCGACGATTACCGGCAGATGCGTGTGCTGCTTGAGCACCGGGATCGCCATCAGGTCGAGCGTGAAGCGGTAGCCGGACTCGAACGTCCGGATGCCACGCTCGCAGAGGATCACCTGCTCGTTGCCCTCCTTGAGCACGTACTCAGCCGCCATCAGCAGCTCCTCGAGCTGCGCTGACAGCCCGCGCTTGAGGATGACCGGACGCCCGGCGCGGCCGATCTCGGTGAGCAGCGTGTAGTTCTGCATGTTGCGCGCGCCGACCTGGATCACGTCCGCCACGTCCAGGATCGGCTCGAGGTCGCGCACGTCCATGAGCTCGGTCACGACCGGCATGCCGGTCTCCTTGCGCGCCTCCGCGAGGAGCCGCAGGCCGCCCTCGCCCAGGCCCTGGAAGCTGTAAGGCGAGGTCCGTGGCTTGTACGCCCCGCCGCGCAGCAGCTGGGCGCCCGCCTCGTTCACGGCCACGGCAGCGCTCAGCATCTGATCGCGCGACTCGATCGTGCAGGGGCCGGCGATCATCATGAAGTGCTCGCCGCCGATCCTGCGGCCGCCTATGTCGAAGATCGAGTACTCCTCGCGTTTGAACTGCAGCGACGCGAGCTTGTACGGGCGGGTGATCGGGACGACGTGGTCGACGCCGGGGAAGCCGTCGAGCTCGAGGTTCGCGACGTGGTCGCGGTCGCCGATCGCTCCGATGACGGTGTGCAACTCGCCGCGCGAGATGTGTGCCTTCGCACCGACCTGCTCCACCTGGCGCACGATCGCCTCGACCTGGTCGGCCGTGGCGGACTCTTTCATGACGATCATCATCTGGACCCGATTCTTTCTTCCTACGGTTGGCGATTCCTTACGGCGGCAGCGTGCGTGCGCCCGGAACCAAGCGTCCGAGCGCTAGTTGGTAAATCGCCAGGTATAGGTCCAGCGGTGCTGCATCACTTCTCTTGTAGCACATCGTCCAGAGCGGCGAGAAAACGGTCGTTCTCCGTGCGCGTGCCATAGGTCACACGCAGATGGCCGGGACCGCCGAGCGCGTCGCCACCGCGCACGATCACGCCACGGCTCTCGAGGCCTGTCAGGACAGCCTCCTCGTCGTCGACGGCGACCCAGCTGAAGTTCGCCTGGCTCGGCGTCACGGCCAGCCCGCGGTCATCGAGCTCCGACTCCACGTGCAGCCGCTCGATGGCCGTCCGCTCGACGCGCCGCGCCACCTCGTCCTGGTGCAGAAGCGCCTCGGCCGCCGCGGCCTGCGCCAGCGCGTTCACGGAGAACGGCTGGCGGATGCGGTCGACGGCGTCGCGGAAGCTCTCGGGGCACAGCGCGTAGCCCACGCGCAGCCCGCACAGGCCGTAGACCTTCGAGAAGGTCCGCAGCAGCACCACGTTGTTGTGGTGCTTCAGCAGGTCCAGCGAGTCGTCGGGGTCCTGGAGCACGTTGAACTCGACGTAGGCCTCGTCGACGACCAGCGCGACGTGCCGCGGCAGCTCGTTCGCGAAGTCGGCGATCTCCTGCAGCGGAAGCGCTGTGCCGGTGGGGTTGTTCGGGTTGCAGACCAGGCAGATGCGCGTGGCCGCGGTGATCTCGCGCAGCATCGCCTCGAGGTCGTGCCGGCCGTCCTCGGTGAGCGGAACCGTGATCGCACGCGCGCCGGTCAGCGCCGCCAGGTGCGGGTACATCGAGAACGACGGCCAGGCGTACACGATCTCCGCCCCCGGCTCGAGCAGCGCTTGCGCGGCGCCGAGCAAGATGTCGCACGACCCGTTCCCCAGCGTGATCCGCTCAGGGTTCGTGTCGTAGCGCTGGGCCAGTCGCCGCCGCAGTTGCGTGTTGCCGGGGTCTGGGTAACGGTGCAGGCTGCCGGCGGTCGCGCTGATCGCCTCGAGGACGGCCGGATGCGGCGCCCACGGGGTCTCGTTGGACGCGAGCTTGACCAGGTCGCCTCCGTGCGCGTAGGTCGCAGCCTTCGGGTACGGAGCCACCTCGCGCATGCGTGCCGCGAACTCGATGCTCACTGTGCCCCCTGGAGGTCCTGGCGCAGCTGGACAGCGTCGCGCAGGTAGACGTGCTGGGCCGGGCGCTCCGGGTCCGCATAGCAGTGGACCAGCACGCGGATGACGCGCTCGAGCGCTCCCGGCCGGTTCATCTCGCGCGCGCCGAGCAGTGGCACGGTGGACAGGCCGATCCGCCGCGCGGCCACGGCCGGGAACTCCGCATTCAGGTCGTCGGTCGTGGTGAAGATGCAGCTCACGAGGTCCTCGCCGTCAAGCTGGTTGCGCTCGAGGATGGCGCGCAGCAGCTCTTCGGTGCCGTCGAGGATGGCATCGCTCGTGTTCGTGTCGACCGTGATCGCGCCGCGCAGGGCTCGCAGCCTCATGCGGGCGATTCTCGCAACCGTCGTCCATTCAGCGCCGCGCCGCCGCCGCGTCGCTTAGCCGCTGCACCTCCGCGGCTGTCAGGCGCCGGTGCCGGCCGGGCGCGAGGCCCTTGAGCCGCAGCGGGCCGAAGGCGATGCGCGTCAGCTCCACCACCGGATGCCCGATCGCGTCGAACATGCGCCGCACCTGCCGCTTGCGGCCCTCGTGGATCGTGATCTCCACGACCCCTCGCTCGATCTGCCGCGCCTTCGCCGGGGCGGTGATCCCGTCGTCCAGCTCGATGCCCTCGCGCAGCTTCCGCAGCGCGTGCTCCGGCACTGCGCCGCCCTCGACTCGAGCGAGGTAGGTGCGCGGCACCTCGTAGCGAGGGTGCGTGAGCCGGTTCGCCAGCTCGCCGTCGTTGGTCAGCAGGATCAGCCCGGTCGTGTCCGCGTCGAGGCGGCCGACCGGATAGAGGCGGCGCCCGCTCGGCACGAGCTCCGTCACCGTCCGGCGGCCATGCGTGTCGCGCGCCGTCGCGACCACGCCCGCTGGCTTGTTGAGGATGTGGACCTCGAGCGCCTCGGGCGCCACCCGCTCGCCGTCGACCAGCACGCCGCTGGTCTCGTCGACGTCGCGGGCCGGATCCGTGACCACCTCGTCCCCGACCCCGACGCGCCCGGCACGGATCAGTTGCTCGGCCGCGCGGCGCGAGGCGACGCCTGAGTGCGCCAGGTACTTGGCGAGTCTCAGCGCTTCTTGCGCTTCGCGGCCTGAGCGCGGCGCTTGCGCGGCGGCGGAGGGGGCCCGCGGCGAGCGCCGCTTGCCGCTGCCGCGGGCTGCGGCGTGCGGCCGGAGCGCATGCGGTGACGCTGGCGGCGGCGCTTGGCGGCGCTGCGGGTCTTGCGGCCCTCGTACCAGATGAACCAGCCGACGCCCGCGATCATCAGCAGCGCCACCAGCGATAGGAACACCAGGGTGCTGTGGCCCGTGCCCTCGTCGCCGGCGCGCTTCGTGGACGTGACGGTCGTCTGCGTCTGCGGCGCCTGGTCGACCTGCGGCTGCAGCGGGCCGAACGCAGAACCTGGGGCCGGCTGCGGCTGTGTCTGGATCGTCGGAGCGGCGGTGGTGGCGGTCGGGCCGGCGGCGTGGGCGAGTGGAGCGGCCAGCAGAGCGGCCAGCAGCATCGTCAGCCCGGTACGTGAAGCGAAGCGCACGACGGAAGGGTCGCACACCGCTGCGAGACTTGGGGAAAGAGATGGACCTCCAGTTACTCGAAAAGACGCTCGCCGAGCGCGGCGAACCCCGGTTCCGGGTCGCTCAGATCTGGGACTGGCTCGCGCGCGGCGCCGATTCGTATGCCGAGATGACAAACGTCCCGGCGGAGCTTCGTGCTGCGCTCGAGGCCGCCGTCCCGCTGTCGAGCCTGTCGGTCGAGCGCGAGGCGTTCTCCGCGGACGGCACCGAGAAGGCGCTCTTCCACACCCACGACGGTCGAGCGGTCGAGGCCGTGCTCATGCGCTATCGCGACGGGCGCCGGTCGCTGTGCGTGTCGAGTCAGTCCGGCTGCCCGCTGACGTGCACCTTCTGCGCCACCGGCGCCATGAAGTTCGGCCGCAACCTGACCGCGTCGGAGATCCTCGACCAGGCTCTGCACTTCCGCCGCAAGGAACCGGTCACGAACCTGGTCTTCATGGGCATGGGCGAGCCGCTGATCAACATCGACAACGTGCTTGCCAGTTGCGAGCGACTGCCGGCGATCGGCATTGCGAACAGCCACACCACCGTCTCGACCGTCGGCTGGATTCCGGGCATCGAGAAGATGGCGGACCCTTCGACACCGAACGTGCGCCTCGCCCTTTCGCTTCACGCCGCCGACCCGGCGCTGCGCTCCGAGCTGATGCCCGTCAACGACCGCTACCCGTTGGCCGACGTCATGGACGCGGTGCGTGCGTGGCACGCCGCCCGCAAGCGCAAGGTCTTCATCGAGTACGTGATGCTCGACGGCGTGAACGACCGCTACGCGCAGGCGGTGCAGCTGGCGGACCTGCTGCAGCCCCACAACGCGTTCAAGGTCAACCTGATCCCCTACAACCCCACCGACGGCGGCTTCCAGGGATCAACGCGCGCGGCGACCGAGGCCTTCAAGGAGACGCTCACGCAGCGCGGGGTCGTGGCGACCGTGCGTCTCACGCGCGGCCGCGACATCGACGCGGCGTGTGGCCAGCTGGCCGCGAAGGCCGCGGCGTAACAAAAGGGATCAGAGCACTTTTGTAACGGGCTTGACGCCTGTAACAAAAGTGCTCTGATCCTTGGCGCGTGCGCGAGCCGGCGCCTTGGCCGCCAGCCACGAGCCGCCGACGATCAGCACGATGCCGATCGCGGTTGTCGCCGTGAACGGTTCGTCAAGCAGGGTGACTCCGTAGACGAGCGCGAACACCGGCGCGATGTACGCGACCAGTGAGGTGCGGGTCGGGCCAATCTCGCGGTTGAGCGTGTAGTAGATGACGAACGCGATGCCGGTGCCGCCGAGGCCGAGCGCGCACATGGCCCCGACTGTGTCGAGGCCGACGTGCTCGGGAAGGTCGAGCAGGAACAGCGGCAGCGTCATGAGCGCGCTCGCCGACATCGTGCCGGCGACAAGGGCCAGCGGCTGGTAGCCCGTGAACCAGCGCTTCAGCGCGAAACCGCCGATCGCGTACCCGACGCTCGCCAGCACCACCATCAGGCCGCCCAGCAGCGCGGAGCTCGAGCCGCCGAGGTCGACGCCGAGCAGCAGCGCGACGCCGACGATGCCGACCGCGACGCCCGCTACGCCGAGCGTCGACAGACGCTCGCTGTCGTCCAGCCAGATGGCGAAGATTGCGGTGAAGATCGGCGCCGCGGCGACCAGGATTCCCGCGAGCGACGACGCGATGTGGCGCTCGCCGGCGCTGATCAGCAGGAATGGGGCGGCGACCTGGATCGCGCCGAGGGCGATCAGCCAATGCGCGCGCCGCCACAGGGGCGCCATGCCGCCGCTCTTGATCGCGAACGGCAGCAGCACGAGCGCGGCGAGTGCGGTGCGGGTGAAGACGACGCCGGCCGGCGACAGGTCGTCGAGGCCGATCTTGATGAACAGGTACGAGGCACCCCACAGCGCTGCGAGCGCAAGCAGCAATATCCAGTTGCGCCTGTCCACTTACGTCTTATTAGCGGACGGCGCCACGGGCTCCTAACAACGGTTGCTTGGATCAGGCACGAGCGGCGCTTATGGGGCGCCCGATCAGTCCGCGCTCGGCCATTGCGGCGGCGATCGCGGGAATCGCCGCCGCCGTCGCTCGCGCACTCGGACGGTGCGCGTAGCGGGCCGAGTCGTGAAGCAGGATGACGACGCCATCCGACAGATCGCGCGTGACGAAGTCGGTAATCCGGTCGGGTGCCAAGTCCTCCCAGTCCTCGCCCCACGCCGACCAGTAGATCGGCTCGAGCCCGGCTTGGAGGCACGCTTCATGGGACGCCGGGGTGAAGCGGCCGTATGGCGGGCGCTGCATCGTCGGGGCGACCCCGGTCGCCTTGAAGATCGCTTCGATGGTCTGCCACAAGTCGTGTGCCGGGTCCGTGACGTCTTGGTGGTGCGTGTGGTCGAAGCAGTGGGCCTGGACGTCATGGCCGCCCTGAGCGATCTCCTGGGCGAGCTTGGGATGCGCCTCGACTTGCTCGCCCACGAGGAAGAAGGTGGCGTGGATCTGCGCGGCGTCGAGGGCGTCGAGGACCTCCGGTGTTGCGTCCGGATCGGGGCCGTCGTCGAAGGTGAGCGCGGCGCCGTGCTCGATGCGCTCGAGTCCGGGCAGCTCGGCCCAGAGCTGGAGCATCTCGCGATGCTCCAGGAAGGAGGGCATTAGGCGGCTGGCTCGGTCTCGCCGCGTTCCGGTCGGGGATGGGTGCCGCCGGCGAACGACTCGGCTGTCGGCGGCGCGTCCTCGTCCGGCTCGTCCGGCTCGGGTGCCTCGATCGGTCCGCTTGCCTCGATCGCCGGCGGCGGCAGCGGATCCTGGCCTTCCGCGGCGGCGGGACCGCCGGCGCGTACCTCGCCCGCGCGCAGCAGGCGTTCCCGCAGCTCGCCTTCTTCCTCGGGGCTCGGGTCGAAGGCTGCAGGGTCGGGCAGCGCATCGAGCGAGGCGAGGCCGAACAGGCGCTGGAAGAGGGCGGTCGTGCGGTAGAGGATCGCGCCGAACTGTGAGCGTCCGCAGTCCTCGATCAGGCCGCGCTCCTCGAGGGTCGCGACGGCGGACTCGGACGCCACGCCACGGATGCGGGCGATCTCCGGACGTGACACCGGCTGCAGATAGGCGACGATCGAGAGGCACTCTGCCTGAGCCTGCGTGAGCGGGGGCGTGCGCGGCTTGGCGAGGAGACGGCGCGCCGGCTTTTCGGCCTCCGGGATTGACGCCAGCGTCCAGCCACCGCCGATCTCGCGCAGGATGAGGCCGCCCTGGCGTTGCTGGAGGAGCTCCAGGGCCTCCTGGATCTGCTGCAGCTCCGCATCCGTCGCTTCGGCCAGGTCGGCCTCCTTCACCGGATCGGGCGAGAGGAACAGCAACGACTCGACGATGGCTGGCAGGCCGGATGCGCGTGGCGCTTCCGGTGCGCGTGGCGCTTCCGGTGCGGTCGGCTCCTCCGCTGCGCGCGGCTCGGATGCGCTCGGCTCGTCCGCTGCGCTCGGCTCGTCCGCTGCGCTCGGCTCTTCCGCTGCGCTCGGCTCTTCCGCTGCGCTCGGCTCCGGCGAGGCGCTGTCCTCAGTCGCGTCGTTCATCTGTGCCTTCGCATCGCCGGGATCAGTCACGCTCGGCTCCCGTAGCGACGGATACGGGCGCGATCGCGGCGGGTGCGGACGCGACGCCTGCGGCGTGCGGTGGATTTGCCAACGCGTCCGCGACTGTGATCGTGATGGGCCCGAACGGAACCTCCTGCTCCCATACCGCCTCCCCTTGCTTGTAGAGCTCCAAGAGCGCGAGCAGCGTGACCGCCTCGGTTAGCCGGTCGCCGCCCTTCACGGCGTCGTCGAAGCTGAAGCGCCCGCGCCGGCCGAGCAGCCCGCGCAGGTGGGAAAGGCGCTCGCCCACGGAGACGCGCGGACGCGCGATGTGGCCAATGTCGAGCCTCGGGGGCGTCCGCAGCAGGCCGCCGATCGCCCTGGCCAGGACCTCGGGGTTGTACGAGGCATTCGCAAGTTCAACCGACACGCGGCGGAGCTCTGGCGGCAGCGGCGCCGAGCGATACCAGTAGCCCTGCTCCATCTCGAGGCGCTCGCGCAACCAGGCGCTCGCCGAGCGGTAACGCGAGTACTCGAGCATCCGCGCGAGCAACTCATCCGCCGCCTCCTCGGGCGGCATGTCGAGGCCTTCCTCCTCGTCGCGCGGAAGCATCATGCGCGACTTGAGCTCGAGCAGAGCCGCGATCAGCACGAGGAATTCGGTCGCGGCCTCGAGGTCGAGCTCCCCGGTCGACTCGAGGTGGTCGATATAGGTGAGGACGATCTCGGCCAGGTCGACCTCGAGCAGGTCGACTTCCTCGCGCAGCACGAGTGCAAGCAGAAGGTCAAACGGCCCCTGGAAGACCTCCAGGTCCAGATCGAGCGATGCGAGCTGCATGCCCCGGGGAGGCTAGACGGACTCCCCGACGACCCCGGATCCCGCCGAGTGTCCTGCCTGAACCACCCTATGGGGGGTCAGGACAGGACGCTTCGGAGTTCTCGGACTGTTCGGTCCGGGGTTTCGACGACGTCGCCCCAGGTGTAGCGACGAAATTGGTCGCCGCGCGCATACGCCTCTCGTTCGCGCGCTCGATCCTTCTCCCATGCGTGGCGCGAGGCGTGGTAGCGGTAGCCGTCGAGCTCGACCGTGAGCATCTGCTGCGGCCAACGACAGTCGACAAGGCGACCACCCGCAGGAGGGTTCGTAACCGGCAGCGGCAGACGGGCTCGTCGGAGCAGCTTGATGAAAGCCCGCTCGAGGTGGCTGAGGAGCCTTCCCTGGTCGCCGTGGACGACTTCCCGCAGACGGTGAGCTCCGGGACTCGTTGGCCTTCGGCCGAGGACCTCTTCGATATCGGCGGGTGTCGTGCCATGACGGATGGCCGCCTCATGGACTGCGCGGGCGAGTTCTCCGGCGTAAACAGCCGCGGCCGAGTCGACGAGGGTCCGGGCGGGCGTGGTGACCGGGATCCCCTTCCAGGTCATGGCGTCGCGTCGATTGCCTCGGCGCGCCCGGCGCGTCGCAATGCCGGGAATCCGCCGCTCGGTCTGGGTCGTCACCTCTGGTTCCGGCGCCGGCGCCACCTGCGTCAGGCCGAGCAGCTGCGCAGCCGCCCGTCCGCTCAGAACCGCCCCCTCACCACACGCGACGACGGCCGCCATGTAGTCCGCCTCCATGCTTGGCGCGATGTGACCCACCCGGTAGACGCCCGGATACACCCGGATAAGGCTCCCTTTGTCGAGCCGTTTCTCGAGCGAGCGCGCGGAAACACCTGCGGCCACAGCCTGAGGATGGCCGACGACGCCGTGCTGTCGATCAGCAATCGAGGCAAGTGTCCTGTCGTGACCACCCATACGGTGGTCTAAGCAGGACGCTTGCGCCTATTCGCCCCCTACGCCCATCGCGTGGCGCACGTCGCGCAGCGTCTCCGACGCCAGCTCGTGCGCTCGGGCTGCTCCTTCTGCCAGCGTCTGCTGCAGCTCCGCCTCGTCCGGGCGCAGCTCGTCGTAGCGCTCCCGGATCGGGCGCAGGTAGTCGACCACCGCGTCTGCCACCGCCTGCTTGAAGCCTCCGTACTGCTGCCCGTCGAACTCGCTCTCGATCGTGGCGTGGTCGACCCCCCGGATGACCGCCAGGATCTCGATCAGGTTCGAGATCCCGGGCTTGTCGGGTGCGACACGCACGTCTGAACCCGAGTCCGTCACCGCCGACTTGATCTTCTTCGTGATCGTCTTGTCGTCGTCGAGGATGTAGATCGTTCCCTGCTCCGACGCGGCCGTCGTCGACATCTTGTCTCCGGGCGACTGCAGGTCCATGATCCGCGCGCCCACCTCCGGGATCTTGTGCTCCGGAACCACGAGCGTCTCACCGAAGCGCTCGTTGAAGCGGATCGCGATGTTGCGCATCAGCTCGATGTGCTGGCGCTGATCCTCGCCTACGGGCACCTCGTACGCCCGGTATGCGAGCACGTCGGCCGCCTGCAGGACGGGATAGAGGAACAGCCCCGCCGAGACCAGTTCTCGCTGCTTCGCCGACTTCTCCTTGAACTGCGTCATCCGGTTCAACTCGCCGTGCGCAGTGACCGGAGTCAGCAGCCAGCACAACTCCGTGTGCTCATGGACATCCCCTTGTCGAAAAAGGATGCAGCGATCCGGATCAAGGCCTGCAGCCAGCAACATCGCCGTCGTGTCCAGAACCGCCGTCCGCAACGCAGCGGGCTCATAAGGCACCGTGATCGCGTGCAGGTCGACGATGCAGTAGATCGCCGGGTCGCCGCGGTCCTGGCCCTCGACGTACTGCCGGATGGCGCCGATGTAGTTGCCGAGGTGCTTGCGCCCCGTCGGCTGGATTCCACTGAAGATCCTCACGGGGCGAAGCAGGGTACCCGTGCGGCTACGGCGTCAGCTCATAAGGGAAGTTCGTCAGCGTCTCTCCGCCGTCCTCAGTCACGAGCACCAGGTCCTCGAGGCGCACGCCGCCGTAGCCCTGCCGGTACGTGCCCGGCTCGAGCGTGATCACGTCGCCGGTGAGCAGCTCGTCGCCTGAGCGGCCGAGCCCCGGGTCCTCGTGCACGTCAAGGCCGACGCCATGCCCAAGCCCGTGGAAGAAGCCGTCGCGCAGCACCTCGCCCTCCGCCTTCGTGCGCTGCGTCGGGATCCCCGCCTTCTCGTAGACCTCGCAGGCGATGTCGTAGATCTCGCGGCCGTGGGCGCCCGGTCGCACCGCCTCGCGCGTGCGTTCGAGTGCCTCCTTCGTGAGCGCGTGCCATTCGGCCAGCTCGTCGCTGATCTGGCCGACCACGAACGTGCGTGTCATGTCCGCGTAGCAAGCGGACTCGTCGTCGACCGGCCAGATGTCGATGATGATCGGCTCGCCCTCGCCCAGCGGCCCCGAGCCGGGGTCATGGCCCACCGCTCCGGCGGCACCGGAGGCGACGATCACGTCCGCCGGGAGCGTCGCACCATGCGAACGGCAGATGGCGATCATCTCGTTGCGGACGACCTCGCTGGTGAGCGATCCACCACCGCGCAGCATCTCGGCAGCGCGCGCCATCGCCGCATCGGCCGCAGCCTGAGCACGCCGGACCCCCGCCATCTCCGCCGAGCTCTTCACGCGCCGGCGCCGACTGAACTCCTCATGGGCGGCGCGAACCTCGATCCCGCGCTCCCGTAGGCGATCGGCCAAGGCGACCGGGAACTCCGCCGGGACATCGGCGGCACGCAAACCCAACCTCTCGACCGCACGAGCCGCGACCTCGAACTCGATGTCCCAGCGCGGCCGCCCACTCTTGATCAGCTCGTCCCAGCCGAGCTCCTCCAGCCCGATCACCTGGAGGTCACCAGCCGCCTCCAGCCGTGGTCGCTCGAGCGCGTTCGCGGTCACGGCACGCGTGCCGTTCGACTCCAGATAGAGGAACGGGTCGCCGATCGCGACGGGGACTTCATGGCGCAGTGTGGGTGAGCGAACGGTGTCGCCGTAGATCAAGACGGACATGCGTCCGAGCCTAACGAGCCGATCTGCCCGCGACCGCCCGTAGCCTGCCGCGCGTGCCCCGCCTCCGCCTGGCCCTGCTGATCGCGGGTCTGTGCCTGCTTGCCGCGTCGCCTGCCGAGGCCGCGATCTCGAAGGACCAGGCCGTCGCGATCGCGACCCGCCTCCCGCAGGTCCGGGCCGAGCTCGCGTCGGTGCCGGCGCCGCGCGCCACCGTGTCGGTGGATGGCGACCACTACGTCGTGCTGCTGGGCTCGAGCGAAGCCGCCCGCGCGGAGGTCGACATCGACATCCTCAGCGGCCGCGTGCTGAGAGTGTTCCTGGGCGATCGCGCCGAGTTCCCGCTCGCCCGCGGGCCCGCCAGCGGCTTCGCGCAACGCAAGCTGAACGCCGTCTGGCTCTGGATCCCGCTCACGCTCATCTTCGTGTTCGCCTTCTTCGACCGCCGCCGCCCGTTCCGCCTGCTGCACCTCGACCTCGCCGCGATCGCGCTGCTCGGGGTCTCGTACGCGTTCTGGATGAAGGGGAACCTGAGCGCCTCGGTTCCGCTGGTGTATCCGCCGCTCGTCTACCTCGTGGCAAGGAGCCTCCTGGCGGGACTGGGGCCGCGCCAACGCGGCGGCCCCATCACCTGGCTGCCGGCTCGCGCCGTGATCGCGCTGACCCTCGGACTGGTCGCGCTGCGGGTCGGGCTGACGCTGGCGGACACGTTCGTGAGTGACATCGGCTATGGCAGCGCGGCGGGCGCGCAGCGAATCCTCGACGGCCTCCAGCTCTACACCCGCGGCGGCGCCCATTTCGACACCTACGGCCCGCTCGCGTACCTGCTCTACATCCCGTTCGTCTTGATCTGGCCGTTCCACGAGAGCCAGACCTACCCACCGGCGGCGGAGGCGGCGGGCATCGTCTGGGAGCTGATCACAGTGGCCGGGCTGGTCGTGCTCGGGCGCCAGTTCCGCCTCGGCTGGACGCTCGCGCTGGTATGGGCGGCGTGCCCGTTCACCGCGCTCGCCGTCGTCTGCGGCAGCAACGACGGGCTAGTGGCCGCACTCCTCGTTTGGACGTTCGTGGCCTTTCGCTCGCCGCTCCTGCGTGGCGGGCTCGCCGGCGCCGCCGCAGCTGCCAAGTTCGCGCCGGGGTTCGTGCTGCCGGTGCTCGCGCGCGGCACGGGCCGGATGAATTGGAGGCGCGCCGCCATCTGCTTGGTCGCGGCCACGGCCGTCGCGGTGGTCTCGCTGATCCCGCTGCTGCCGCCGGGCGGCTTCAAGGAGTTCTACGACACGACGATCGGCTTCCAGCTGCACCGGCATTCGCCGTTCTCGATCTGGTCCCAACACCCATCGCTCGACTGGTTGCAGGCGCTGCTCAAGGCTGGTTCGCTGGCCCTGCCGCTCGTTCTCATGTTCGTGCCACGCGGCGCCCGCTCACTGGCCCAGGTGGCCGCGTTCAGCGCGGCTGTCCTGGTGGCGGCACAGCTGCCGCTCCAGCACTGGTTCTACCTCTACATCCCGTGGGTGCTGCCGCTGTACTGCGTCGCGCTCTTCAGCGAGCACGCGGCTGGCGCACGATCGGCTGCTTCGCAGCCGTAGCCTCGTCCAGCCGGCGCACCGGCGTGGTGTACGGCGCGTTCCTCGCGATCTCGGGATCGTCAGCGGCCTCTTCGAGGATTGCCTTGACCGCGTCGGCGAAGTAATCCAGCCGCTCCTTCGGCTCGGTCTCCGTCGGCTCGATCATCAGCGCCTCGTCCACCAGCAACGGGAAGTACACGGTCGGCGGGTGAACGCCCCAGTCGAGCAGCCGTTTCGCGATGTCAAGGGTCTTGACGCCGAGCTTGTCCTTTGCCCCGCGCCCCGAAAGCACGAACTCGTGCATGCACGTGCGGTCGTAGGCGATCGGCAGCAGGTCGTCGACCTCAGCCAGACGCGCCTTCAGGTAGTTGGCATTCAGCACCGCCGTCTCCGAGACCTCCTTGAGGCCCTCGGCGCCCAGCGAGCAGATATAGGCGTACGAGCGGACGAAGACGCCGAAATTGCCCTGGAAGCCGCGCATCTTCCCGATCGACTGCGGCTGGTCGTAATCGAGTGCGAACTCGACGTCTGCACCGTTCTGGGACGAGTCGCGGCGCACCACCTGCGGCACCGGCAGGAACGGCTCGATCCGCTCTGACACGGCGATCGGACCCGCGCCCGGGCCGCCGCCTCCGTGCGGCTGCGTGAAGGTCTTGTGCAGGTTGAAGTGGACGATGTCGAAGCCCATGTCGCCGGGCCGCGAGAGTCCCATGACCGCGTTCAGGTTCGCGCCGTCGTAGTAGAGCGTGCCGCCGACGTCGTGGACGATCTTCGCGATCTCTTCGATGTTGCGGTCGAACAGCCCGAGCGTGTTCGGGTTGGTCAGCATCAGGCACGCGACGTCCTCGTCGGCCGCCGCGCGCAGCGCGTCGAGGTCCACGCCACCGTCCTCGGCGGTGCCGATCTTCACGACCTCGTAGCCCGCCATCGTCACGGTCGCCGGGTTCGTGCCGTGGGCTGTGTCGGGCGTCAGGACCTTGTGCCGCTGCTCGCCGCGGGCCTCGTGATACGCCCGGGTCAGAAGCAGCCCGGCAAGCTCGCCATGGGAGCCGGCGCTCGGTTGAAGCGACACGTGCGGCAGGCCGCTGATCTCTGCCAGCGCCTCCTGCAGGTTCCACATCAGCTCGAGGGCGCCCTGCGCGTAGCGCGGCTCCTGCATCGGGTGCAGGCGGGCGTGCCCGGGCAGCGCAGCCACGCGCTCGTGCAGCTTCGGGTTGTGCTTCATCGTGCACGACCCGAGCGGATAGAAGCCGGTGTCGAGGTCGAAGTTCTTCGTCGACAGCGTCTTGAAGTGACGCATGATCTCGGGCTCGCTGGCCTCGGGCAACTCGGCAGGCTCCCTGCGGATCGCCGACTGCGGCAGCAGCTCCTCGATTGCGACATCGGGGACGCCGAGCTCCGGTGCGACGAACGCGCGACGGCCCGCACGCGACTTCTCGTAGAGCGTCAGCGTGTTCTCGCCCTCGCGGGGGTTCATCCCAGCGGATGCCCCGAGCGCGCCGGCGCGCGGATCCGAAGCCGTGCCGGCACCCGTCCCAGCGGCGCCCGGATCCGAAGCCGCGCCGTTGGCGCGCGGGTTCGTCGAGGCGCTCATGCAGCGACCTCCGCATGGACAAGGGACGCAAGGCGATCGATCTGCTCCTTGGTGCGTCGTTCGGTGATGGCAACCAAGAGGCCATCGGGATATTCCGGGTAATCGCGCGCAAGGCGGTACCCCGGATTCACGCCCGCCTCCCGCGCCCGTTCCTCGAACGAGTCGAGATCCGGCACCCGGACGGCGAACTCACGCACAACAGGACCGGGGTTGATCTTCTCGAGCCCCAGTGCCTCGCGCGCGTAGTGAGTGCGCTGCAGCATCAGGTGCCCGAGCTCCACCAGCCCCTGCTTGCCGAGCCACGACAGGTACACGGTGCCCGCGAGCGCGTTCAGCGCCTGCGCGGTGCAGATGTTGTGGGTGGCCTTCTCGCGGCGGATGTGCTGCTCGCGCGTCTGCAGCGTCAGCACGAAGCCGCGGCGGCCGTCGACGTCGACGGTCTCGCCTGCGATCCGACCAGGCATGCGGCGGATGTACTCGTCGGACGCTGCGAAGAACCCGAACGACGGTCCGCCGAAGTCAAGACGGTTGCCAAGCGACTGGCCCTCGCCGACGCAGATGTCGGCGCCGAACGACGCCGGCGGCTCGAGGATGCCGAGCGTGAGCGGATCGGCGGCGACCACCAGCAGCGCGCCCGTTCGCTTGGCCGCCTCGGCCAACGGCCCCAGCTCTTCGACGGTCCCGAGGAAGTTCGGCTGCTGGATGAAGACGGCAGCCGTGTCGTCGTCGACCGCCGCTGCGAGTGCCTCGACGTCGGTCGCAGCCGCGTCGTCCAACGGCGTCTCCACAACTGTCGAGCCGAAACCGGCGGCATGCGTAGCGAGCGCGGCGCGCGAGTGCGGGTGAACCCCGCGCGAGATCACGAACTTGCCGCGGCGGTTCTCCAGCTTGGCCATGTAGCCCGCGGCGGCAACCGCCGATGGGCCGTCGTAGACCGAGGCGTTCGAAACGGGCAGCCCGGTCAGCTCGGAGATGGCCGTCTGGAACTCGAACATCACCTGCAGCGTGCCCTGTGAGACCTCGGGCTGATACGGCGTGTAGGGCGTCAGGAACTCCGAGCGCAGGATGACCGCGTCGACGATGGCCGGCACGTAGTGGTCGTACATGCCCGCACCGACGAACGTGACCTCCTCGTCGGAGTGGCGGTTGCGTGCCGCGAGCGCGGCGAGGTGCTCGTAGACCTCCTGCTCCGCCATGCCCGCCGGCAGGTCGAGCTCGCGCTCGAGCCGCACTCCCGCAGGGATATCGGCAAACAGGTCCTCCATCGAGGACAGGCCGATCGTCGCGAGCATCTCGCGACGGTCCTCTTCTGTGACGGAGGTGTACTTGCTCATTCGGCGGCGTTTTTCAGGGCCGCGGGGTTATCCGCGGCCTATGTGCTGACGATAGGCGGCGGCGTCCATGAGCTGATCCGCCTCGCCCGGGTCCGAGAGCCGGATCTTCACCAGCCAGCCCTCGCCGTAGGGGTCCTGGTTGACCTTCTCAGGCGTATCGCCGAGCGCCTCGTTCGTCTCCACGATCTCGCCCGACAGCGGAGCGATCACGTCCGAGACGGCCTTGACCGACTCGACCTCGGCGTAGGCGGCATCCTTCTGGATCTGCGTACCGGCCTCGGGCGGGTCGAAGAACACGAGCTCCCCGAGCTGATCCTGTGCGAACCAGGTGATGCCAAGCGTGGCGGTGTCGCCATCGACGCGCGCCCAGTCGTGCTCCGAGTGGTACAGGAGGCCGTCTGGATATTCCTCGTCGCTCATGTGTCCTTTGAGTAGAGGGGCTTCTTCCGCACTTCTGCCGGCCGCAGCTTGCCGCGCACGTCGACTTCGATCGGCGTGCCGGGCTCGGCGGAGGCAACGGGAACGTACGCCATGCCGATGCCGTAATCGAGGCAGGGCGACATGGTGCCACTGGTGACGACGCCTGCGACCTCCCCGTCGATCACGACGTCGTTGCCCGGCCGCGGGATTCCGGGGCCGGTGAAGGCGAACGGGACGAGCAGCTGGGTCGGCTCGAGATCGCGCAGGGCATCGGCGCCGATGAAGTCCGTGTCGAGCTTGACGGCCCACTTGAGACCCGCCTCGATCGGATTCCGGTCCTCTGAGAGGTCGTTGCCGTACAGGTGGAAGCACGCCTCGAGGCGCAGCGTGTCACGCGCGCCCAGCCCCGCCGGCTTCGCCCCGGCGTCGACCAATGCGTCCCAGACGGGACCGGCGTCGCCCGGCGCCAGCAGCAGCTCGAGGCCGTCCTCGCCCGTGTAGCCCGTGCCGCAGATGAGCGCCGGGCGCCCGGCGATCCGCCCCTCGACCGCACGCATGCGCGGCGGCTCGTCGCCGTCGATCAGCGGCTGCGCGAGCCCGCGCGCGTCCGGACCCTGCAAGGCGAGCATCGCGTAGTCGGGCAGCGCGTCGCGCACATCGACGTCGAAGCCCGTTGCGTGCCGCTGGAACCACGCCAGGTCCTTCTGATGGTTGGCGGCGTTCGTGACGGTCAGGAAGCGGTCGGGCGCGAGCCTGTAGGTGAAGAGGTCATCGAGCACGCCGCCGTCGCTCGTGCACAGCAGCGCGTACTGCGCGCCGCCGTCGGCGATCTTCGTCACGTCGTTGCTGAGCAGCCGCTGCAGGAACCGTTCCGTGTCGGGCCCGCGCGTCTCGATCTCGCCCATGTGCGACACGTCGAACAGGCCGGCGCTCGTGCGCACCGCGATGTGCTCGGCCCGGATGCCGTCGTACTGCACCGGCATCTCCCAGCCCGCGAACGGCACGAGGCGCGCCCCGGCCGCCTCGTGGCGGTCGTAGAGCGGCGTGCGGCGAAGCGTCTCAGCGGCGGAGGACAACGACGAGCCGGGACGCTATCAGTGCCCCATCCCGCGGCATTCGCGGTACGGTGTGTACGCATGGTGTGCAGGTGTGCGCAGAGCGAACGATGCGATGGCTGAGATCGTCGGCCTGAGCGAGGCGGTCGCGGAACTCGTCGAGGACGGCGATTCGCTGGCGCTCGAGGGCTTCACGCACCTGATCCCTTTCGCGGCGGGCCATGAGGTAATCCGCCAGGGGCGCCGTGACCTCGAGCTGATCCGGATGACGCCGGACGTGGTCTTCGACCAGATGATCGGCGTCGGCTGCGGGCGCAAGCTCGTCTTCTCGTACGGAGGCAACCCCGGTGTCGGCTCGCTGCATCGCTTCCGTGACGCGATCGAGAACGACTGGCCCCACCCCATCGAGATCGAGGAGCACAGCCACGCCGGCATGGCGAACCGCTACGCGGCCGGGGCGGCACACCTGCCGTTCGGGGTGCTGCGCGGCTACGCGGGCACCGACCTGCTCCAGCACTCGAATGTGAAGATGATCCGATGCCCCTTCACCGGCGAGGAGCTGGCCGCGGTCGAGGCGTTGCGCCCGGACGTGGCGATCGTCCACGCACAGGAGGCCGACCGCGGCGGCAACGTGCAGCTGTGGGGGATCCCCGGCGTGCAGAAGGAGGCGGTGCTCGCCTCGAAGCGCGCACTTGTCACTGTCGAACGGATCGTCGACGAGCTGGAGCCGCGGCCCGGCGGCGTGATCATCCCGGGCTGGGTGATCGACGCCGTCGCGGAGGCGCCGGGCGGCTCGCGACCTTCGTACAGCATGGACATCAGCGAACGGGACAATGACTTCTACCGCGCCTGGGACGAGATAAGCCGTGACCGCGCCCGCTTCACGGCCTGGATGGAGGAGCACGTGGCGGGATGAGCGTGATCAGCGTGACGCCTGGTGAGCTGCAAACGGTCGTGGCGGCGCGGCGGCTGGCGAGCAAGAAGAGTGTCTTCATCGGAGTCGGCCGCCCCAGCACGGCCGCGATCCTGGCCCGCACGGTCCACAACCCCGAGCTCGTCCTGGTCTACGAGTCGGGCACCATCGGCGCGAAGCCGACGCGCATCCCGCTGTCGATCGGCGACGGCGAGCTGGCGGCCACCGCCGACGCAGTCGTCTCGGTGCCGGAGATGTTCAACTACTGGATCCAGACCGGGCGCATCGACGTGGCTTTCCTCGGTGCAGCTCAGATCGACCGCTACGCGAACCTCAACTCGACCGTCATCGGCGACTACGACCACCCGAAGGTGCGACTGCCCGGCGCCGGCGGCGCGCCGGAGATCGCGATCGGCTGCGGCGAGGTCGTGGTGATCGCTCCGCATGACAAGCGAACGTTCGTCCAGGAGCTCGACTTCAAGACGACGAGCGGGGAGCGCACCACCGCCGTCATCACCGACCTGGGCGTGCTCGAGCCAGACCCTGAGACGCGCGAGCTGGTGCTGACGCAGGTGCACGACGACGTCACGGCGAGCGAGGTCTGGGACCGCACGGGCTGGGACCTGCGTGTCTCGGACATGCTGGTGCGCAGCGACGCGCCGACCGACGAGGAACTCGACGCGCTGCGCGAGCTGGTGGGGCGTTGAGCGCGGCCTACGTCGTCGATGCCGTCCGCACCCCGTTCGGCCGCTATGGCGGGGCGCTGGCGAGCGTGCGACCGGACGACCTGGCGGCGCACGTGCTGGCCACGCTGCTCGAGCGGACGCCCGCGCTCGACCCCGAGCAGATCGACGACATCGTCTACGGCGACGCGAACGGCGCCGGCGAGGACAACCGCAATATCGCGCGTATGGCGGCGCTGCTCGCGGGGCTGCCGACGAGCGTGCCGGGCACGACGATCAACCGCCTGTGCGGCTCGAGCCTGGACGCGGCGATGCAGGCCAGCCGCGCGATCGAGACAGGCGACGCCGACGTCGTGGTGGTCGGCGGCGTCGAGTCCATGAGCCGCGCGCCGTGGGTGCTGCTGAAGCCGGAGCGGCCATTCCCGCGCGGTCACGAGCAGCTGCACTCGACGACGCTCGGGTGGCGCATGGTCAACCCGAACATGCCGGGCCAATGGACGATCTCGCTGGGCGAGAGCGCCGAGAAGCTCGCCGGGCTCTACGGCATCTCGCGCGAGGCGCAGGACGAGTTTGCCCTGCGCAGCCACCAGCACGCAGCCGCAGCGTGGGACGACGGCTTCTACGACAGCTGGGTGGTGCCGGTCCCGGACACGGAGCTGGAGCGTGACGAGACGATGCGGCCGGACTCGTCGCTGGAGAAGCTCGCAAAGCTGAAGCCGGCGTTCGTCGCCGACGGCACTGTCACGGCCGGCAACTCGTCGTCGCTGAACGACGGGGCCGGCGCGATGCTGCTGGCGAGCGAAGAGGCGGTCAAGACGCTTGGTGTCGAGCCGCTCGCGCGGGTGGTGTCGCGCGGCACCGCTGCAGTCGATCCCGACGTGTTCGGGCTCGGGCCGGTCGAAGCCGCGAACACGGCGCTCCGTCGCGCCGGAACCGGATGGGACGATGTCGAGGTGGTCGAGCTGAACGAGGCGTTCGCGTCGCAATGCCTGGCCGACATCGCGGACTGGGACGGCCTCGATCCTGAGAAGGTGAACCCGAACGGCGGCGCGATCGCCATCGGGCATCCGCTGGGAGCCTCCGGCGTGCGCGTGCTGGGCGGGCTGGCACACGAGCTGCGTGGGCGCGGCCGGGGCGTCGGGGTGGCGGCCATCTGCATTGGCGTCGGCCAGGGCCTTGCTGTCGTGCTGGAGGCGGCGTAGTGGCAACCGCCCCCGAGGCGCGCAAGATCTATGCGCCCGTCGCCGATACGCCGCTGACCTACGTCCGCGAAGGCGAGGCGGATCCGCCGCTCGACTACGCGCCCTACAAGTCGACTGCGCTGCGGCATCCGACGGAGCCGCTGATCTACCTGCCGCAAACGATCACCGAGATCACGGGCCCGCAGCTTGGGCCGTCGCGCGTTACACCCGGGGACAACGACCTCACGCGCCAGCACGACGGCGAGCCGATCGGCGAGCGCATGACCGTGACCGGGCGCGTCTTCGACACCGAGGGCAAGCCGCTGCGGGGCACGCTCGTGGAGATCTGGCAGGCGAACGCGGCGGGCCGCTACCGCCACAAGTGGGACCAGTGGGCCGCGCCGCTCGACCCGAACTTCTCGGGCGCCGGGCGCTGCATCAGCGACGACGACGGGCGCTACTCGTTCACCACGGTCAAGCCGGCGCCGTACCCGTGGGGCAACCACCACAACGCCTGGCGGCCGGCGCACATCCACTTCTCGCTTCTGGGCCGGGCCTTCACGCAGCGGCTCGTCACGCAGATGTACTTCCCGGGCGATCCGCTGTTCAAGTTCGATCCGATCTTCAACGCGGTTCGCGATCCGAAGGCACGCGAGCGGATGATCGCGTCGTTCTCGATCCACGAGACTGTCCCGAACTTCTCACTCGCGTACGAGTGGGACATCTACCTGCGGGGACCGGGCCAGACGCCGTTCGAGGAGGCGTTTTGATCTTCGGGACAACGCCGTCGCAGACGGTCGGCCCCTACTTCGCGATCGGCCTGCCGTGGGATGCCGGCCCGCACGCGGTCGATCCGGACGCATCGGGCGCGATCCGCATCGGCGGGATGGTCTACGACGGCCACGGTGATTTGGTGCCGGACGCTCTGATCGAGACCTGGGGAGCCGACGCGGAGGGCCGCTTCCCGGACCTGCGCGAGCACGGCGGCCCGTCGGGCGTGGCGGAGTTCCGGGGCTTCGCGCGCTCGGGGTTCGAGGACGGCGACGGCAGCTGGGAGATCGTCACGCTCAAGCCCGGCCGCGTCGCCGGGCCGGGTGGCGCCGAGCAGGCGCCGCACCTGGCGGTGTCGGTGTTTGCGCGCGGCATGCTGAACCGCTGCGTCACGCGCATCTACTTCGGCGACGAGCAGGAGGCGAACGCGGCCGATCCCGTACTGCTGCACGTCCCCGCCGAGCGGCGCGGAACGTTGATCGCCGAGCCCTCAGGTGACGGCACCTACCGCTTCGACATCCGCCTGCAAGGAGAGGGCGAGACTGTCTTCTTCGCCATCTGACGGCCTGTTCGCGGGCGTGTTCGCACGCGGCGATGCCGCCGCACAGACCAGCGACCGCGCCTGGCTGCAGGCGATGCTGGACTTCGAGGCGGAGCTGGCGCGGGCGTGCGCGTCCGTCGGCTTGGTCCCGAGCGAGGCGGCCGAGGCAATCGCCGCGGCCTGCGACGCGTCCCTCTACGACGTCGGCGAGATCGGGCGCGAGGCGGCCGCCAGCGGCACGCCGGTCATGCCGATGCTCGAGCGCCTTCGGGCTCGCGTTGGCGGCGACTTCGCCAAGCACGTCCACGTCGGCGCGACCAGCCAGGACGTGATCGACACCGCGGCGATCCTGGTGCTCACGCGGACGCTGCCGGCGATCAGCGCGGACGCGATCGCCGCCGCCGACTTGTGCGCGGGGCTCGCGGAGCGCCATCGCGACACGCCGATCATCGGACGGACGCTGCTGCAGCAGGCCATGCCCACCACCTTTGGCCTGAAGGCCGCGGGCTGGCTGGCGGACCTCGACCTCGCAGGCGGGCGGTTGGCGGAGGCCGCGATCGACCTCTCCGAGGTGCAGCTCGGCGGCGCCGTGGGCAACCTCGCGGTGTTCGGTGAGCACGGTCAGGCGGTGGCGACTGCGGTCGCGGACGCTCTCGGCCTCCCGCCGCCGCTCGCACCGTGGCACACGCAGCGTGCGCGGATCGTCGTGCTGGGCGACATGCTCGCGCTGCTGACGGGGGTGCTCGGAAAGATCGGTCGCGACGTGACGCTGCTCGCGCAGAGCGAGGTCGCCGAAGTGCGCGAGGGTGGCGAGGGCCGAGGCGGATCGTCGGCGATGGCGCACAAGCAGAACCCGGTCTCCGCAGTCGCCTTGGTGGCATGCGCGGAGAGGGCGCCGGGACTGGCGGCGACGCTGCACTCAGCGATGCTGCAAGAGCACGAGCGCGGCGCGGGCGGCTGGCACGCCGAGTGGGAGACGCTGACGCTGCTGCTGCGTTTGGCCGGCTCGTCCGCCGCATGGGGCCGCGATCTGTTCGAGCGGCTGGAGGTGGACACGGAGCGAATGCGCGAGAACCTGGCAGCAGCGGCCGAAGCGGGCATCGAAGATGCCGCCGATCCAGAGACGCACCTGGGGAGCGCCGGCGCGCTGGTGGACGCGATCCTGGCCGCACACAGAGGCGACGCCAGATGACGGGAATTACCAGAAACCCGCGACGTGCGCGTGTTCGTTCGTCAGAAAGGCGAGTTTCGCCTTGAAGACGAATGACGCGCGCACGGCGTGCGAGGTTCGTTCGTCAGAAAGCCGAGTTTCGCCTTGAAGACGAATGACACGCGCACGGCGTGCGAACTCGCGTACCGCATCCAGGGCGAACCCGGCGACCCGCCGCTGGTGCTGGCGAACTCCCTCGGAACCGACATGTCCATGTGGAACCCCCAGGCACCCGCGCTCGCGCAGCGCTTTCGCCTGCTCCGCTACGACGCCCGCGGCCAAGGGGCCTCGCCGTCGCCTCCCGGCCCATACGAGATCGCCGACCTTGGCCGAGACGTGCTGGCCCTGCTCGATCGGCTCGAGCTGGACCGTGTCTCCTTCGCCGGCGTCTCCATTGGCGGGATGACCGGCATGTGGCTGGCCGCGCATGCGCCAGAGCGGATCGACCGGCTCGTCGTCTGCTGCAGCTCCGCCTTCATGCCACCGCCGTCGCGCTGGCACGACCGCGCGCGCGCCGTGCGTGAGGCGGGCACCGTCGACGTCGTCGCGGACGCCGTCGTCGAGAACTGGCTCACGCCCGAGTTCGCGGAGACGCATCCGGCGATCCGTGCGCGCCTTCGCGCCATGCTCGCCGCCTCGCCGCCGGACGGCTATGCCGAATGCTGCGAGGCCATCGCGCGGATGGATCTGCGCCCCGACCTGGCGGGCATCCAGGCCCCGACGCTCGTCATCGGCGGCGAGCGCGACAACGCGGCGCCGGTCTCGGAGCACACCGCCGTGATCGCCGAGGGCATTCCGGGCGCGCGCCTGAAGCTCGTCCACGCCGCCCACATCGCGAACGTCGAGCAGCCCGCGGTGGTGCTCGACCTGATCCTGGACCACCTCGACACGAAGGAGCCGGCATGAGCGACGACCCTCTGTACGAGCGAGGCATGAACGTCCGCCGCGAGGTCCTGGGCGACGAACACGTCGACCGCGCCATCGCGTCCACCACGCCCATGACCGCGCCATTCCAGGCAGCCATCACGCGCTTCGCCTGGGGCGACGTCTGGAGCCGCGACACCATCGACCGCCGCACCCGCAGCGCGTTGACGCTCGCGCTGCTCGCCGCCCTCGGCCGCGACCACGAGCTCGAGATGCACATCCGCGCCGCCCGCCGCAACGGCCTGACGCCCGAGGAGATCGGCGAGGTGTTCCTGCACACCGCCGTCTACGCCGGGGTGCCCGCCGGCAACAGCGCGCTCGCGATCGCCCGCCTCGTCTTCGAGGAGGAGCAGCCCTGACGACCGTGGCCAACCAGCGCGACTTCGTCCAGTCGCTGGGCCGGGGCCTCACGGTGATCAAGGCGCTGAGCGTGCCGGCGCCGGGGCTGACGCTGGCAGAGGTGGCGCGCGACACCGGCCTGACCCGCGCCGCGGCACGCCGCTTCCTCCTGACGCTCGAGGAACTGGGCTACGTCAGGGCCGAAGGCGGCCGCTTCGCGCTCACGCCGCGCGTGCTGGAGCTCGGCCACTCCTACCTGTCGAGTCTGACGCTGCCCGAACTCGCCCAGCCACACCTGCGTGAGCTCGTCGAAGAGGTGCACGAGTCGTCGTCGATGTCGGTCCTGGACGGCAACGACATCGTCTACGTGGCAAGGGAGCCGACGCGCCGCATCATGACCGTGGCGATCGCCGTCGGCACGCGCTTCCCCGCTTACGCCACCTCGATGGGACGAGTGCTGCTCGCCGACCTGCCCGTCGACGAGCTCGACGCGTTCCTCGACCACGCGGCACTCGAGCCGCTGACCATGAACACGCTCACGACGCCTGATGCGGTCCGCGCCGAGGTCGAGCGCGTGCGCCGCCTGGGCTACGCGATCGTCGACCAGGAACTCGAGCAAGGGCTGCGCTCGGTCGCCGTGCCGGTGCGTGACCAGCGCGGTCGTGCCGTCGCGGCCGTGAACGTGTCGGCGCACGCCACGCGCAGGACACTCGACGGCATCCGCCGCGAACTGCTGCCGCCGCTGCGGGCAACGGCCGCGCGGATCGAGGGCGACCTGTCCGGGTACGCCTAGGCACATGAGCGCACGAACCACTCCCCCATTCCGCGCCGACCACGTCGGCAGCCTGCTGCGGCCGCCGCAGCTGCTCGAGGCGCGCGACAAGCACGCGCGCGGCGAGATCGACGACAACGCGCTGCGCGAGGTCGAAGACGCCGCGATCGCCGAGGTCGTTCAGCTGCAAAAGGACGTCGGCCTCAAGTCCGCGACCGACGGGGAGTTCCGGCGCGCCTCATGGCACATGGACTTCATCTACCAGCTCGGCGGCGTCGAGCAGGTCATGGACAGCTCGCTCAAGGTTCAGTTCCACAACGCCCAGGGCGACATCGAGTTCGCGCCGCCGTCGATGCACGTGGACGCGCGGATCAAGCTCGAGCACACGATCTTCGGCGACGCATTCGAGTACCTGAAGTCGCATACGAGCGACGGCCAGACGCCGAAGCTGACGATCCCGTCGCCGAGCATGGTCCACTACCGCGGCGGCCGTGCCTCGATCGACGAGTCGGTCTACGCGGACATGGACAAGTTCTGGGACGACCTCGTGACCGCATACCGCGACGAGGTGCGCCGGCTCGGCGAGCTCGGGGTGACCTACCTTCAGTTCGACGACACGAGTCTCGCCTACCTGAACGACCCGAAGCAGCGCGAGCACGTACGCGAGATCGGCGGGGATGCAGAGCACCAGCACGAGATCTACGTCCGCCACATCAACGAGGCGCTCGCCGAGCGGCCCGACGGGATGACGGTCACCACCCACATGTGCCGCGGCAACTTCCGCTCGTCGTGGGTCGCTGAGGGCGGCTACGACTTCGTGGCCGAGGCGCTCTTCAACCAGCTCGAGGTCGACGGGTTCTTCCTCGAGTACGACGACGAGCGCTCGGGCACGTTCGAGCCGCTGCGCTTCGTCCCGAAGGGCAGGCAGGTCGTGCTGGGCCTCGTCACCACCAAGCGGCCGCAGCTCGAGGACAAGGACACGCTCAAGCGCCGGATCGAGGAAGCGACTCAGTACGTCGACATCGACCAGCTCTGCCTGTCGCCGCAGTGCGGCTTCTCCTCGACGGTGGAGGGCAACGAGCTCACGCGCGAAGACCAGATCGCGAAGCTGCGCCTGATCGTCGAGACGGCCGAAGAAGTCTGGGGCTGACGGCTAGATCGGGTACTGCCGGTTGCCGCGCTGGACCGACAGCCAGCGCAGCTCGGTGAACTCTTCGAGCGCCGCCTGGCCGCCGAAGCGCCCCCAGCCGCTGGCCTTGACGCCGCCGAACGGCATCTGCGGCTCGTCGTGGACGGTCGACCCGTTCACGTGGCAGATGCCACTCTGGATCCGCCGTGCCACGTCCATCGCCGCCGGCACGTCGCGACTGAAGACCGCCGCCGCGAGGCCGTACTCGGTGTCGTTTGCCACCTCAACCGCCTCGTCTCGGCTGTTCACCTTCACCAGTCCGACGACCGGCCCGAACGACTCCTCGTGGTAGATGCGCATGTCGGGCGTCACGTCGGCCAGGACCGTCGGCTTGATGCACGGCCCATCGGCCTCACCGCCGGCCAGCACGCGCGCGCCCTTCGTCTTCGCGTCCTCGATCAGCTCCATGATCCGCTCGAGCGCGCTCGAGTTGATGACGGGCCCGATCACGGTGCCGGGATCCGACGGATCGCCCACCGGTAGCGACGCCGCCCGCTCCGCCAGCTTCTGGCCGAACTCGTCCGCCAGCGACTGGTCGACCACCACCCGCTCCGTCGACATGCAGATCTGGCCCGAGTTCATGAAGGCGCCGAAATTGGCGGCGTTCACGGCCTCATCGAGGTCGGCGTCCGGCAGCACCACCATCGGCGCCTTGCCACCCAGCTCGAGCAGCACGCGCTTCATGTTCGCCGCCGCCGTCTGAGCGATGAGCCGGCCGACCCGCGTCGAGCCGGTGAAGTTGATGCGCCGCACGTCCGGATGCGCGATCAGCGCCTCGACCACCTGGGGCGCGTCCTGCGGTGCGTTCGTCAACAGGTTGATCACGCCGGCCGGTACGCCCGCGTCGGCGATTGCCGTGGCGACGGCGGCATGGGTGCGCGGACATTCCTCCGACGCCTTCAGCACCACCGTGTTGCCGTAGGCCAGCGGCGTGGCGACGGCGCGCGTGGCCAGGATGACGGGCGCGTTCCACGGCGCGATCCCGACGACCACTCCGACCGGCTGGCGCACGGCCATCGCGGCCAGGCCCGGGACGTCGGAGGGGATCACGTCGCCTCCGGGCAGGTACGCCTGCGCCGCCGCCTCGCGCAGCATGCCGCCGGCCAGGCCGCAGTTGAACATGCCCCAGCCGACCGTGGCGCCGCACTCCTCCACCATCGTCGCCGCGATCTGCTCGGCGCGCTCGTCCAGCAGCTCAGCGGCCGCGATCAGCAGCTGTCGGCGCCGTGAGGGCGGCAGCGCCGCCCACTCGGGGAACGCCGCCGCAGCGGCGTCCACCGCGCGCCGCGCGTCCGCCGGCGTGGCCGCGGCCGCTTTGGTCACGGTCTCGCCCGTGTAGGGATTCGCTTTGTCGAAGGTGGCGCCGCCCTCGGCGTCGCTCCACTCACCTCCGATCAGCAGCTGCTGATCCTGGACCGCGACCCTGCTCATGACTCTCCCTCGTCCGACTTCGTGTCGGACGAATCCTAGGCAGCCCGAAGGCGCTGCCCGTACCGCCCGCGGGCTCCTAGTCCTTCAGGAATTCCGGGATGTCGATCTCGTCGTCCGGGATCTCCAGCGACGAGCGCTGGCGGTCATCCATGACCACGTCGCGCCGCTTCGGGCCGCCCTCGCGGTCGAACAGGCGGCCGCCGGGGCCGCGCTTGTCGAAGCCGGTGGCGATCACGGTCACGCGGACCTCGTCGCCGAGCGCGTCGTCGACTACCGCGCCAAAGATGATGTTCGAGTCGCCGGCCGAGGCGCTCTGGACGATCTCGGCCGCCTCGTTCACCTCGAACAGGCCCAGGTCGGAGCCGCCGGTGATGTTGAGCAGCACGCCGGTGGCACCCTCGACGCTGGTCTCGAGCAGCGGGCTCGAGATAGCGGTCTTGGCGGCCTCCGCGGCGCGGTTCTCGCCGCTGGCCGAGCCGATGCCCATCAGTGCCGATCCGGCGTCATGCATGATCGTGCGGACGTCGGCGAAGTCGAGGTTGATCAGGCCGGGGATCGTGATCAGGTCGGTGATGCCCTGGACGCCCTGGCGGAGGACGTCGTCGGCGGCGCGGAACGCCTCGAGGATGGTTGTGCGGCGCTCGACTATCGACAGCAGCCGCTCGTTCGGGATGACGATTTGGGTGTCGACCATCTCGCCGAGACGGCGGATGCCCTCATCGGCCTGGCGCTGGCGGTTGGCGCCCTCGAAAGTGAACGGGCGCGTGACCACGCCGACCGTAAGGGCGTTGACCTCGTGCTTCGCGATCTCCGCGATCACGGGGGCCGCACCGGTGCCGGTGCCGCCGCCCTCGCCGGCCGTGACGAACACCATGTCGGCGCCCTTCAGCGCCTCCTTGAGGTCGTCGCGGCTCTCGTTGGCGGCCGCGTAGCCGACCTCCGGGTTCGCGCCTGCGCCCAGACCCCGCGTCAGCTCAGATCCGATCTGGAGCTTCACATCGGCGTCCGTCATCTGGAGCGCCTGAGCATCGGTGTTGACCGCGATGAACTCCACGCCCTTCAGGCCAGCGTCGACCATGCGGTTCACCGCGTTGGTGCCGCCGCCGCCCACACCGACGACCTTGATGACGGCCAGGTAGCCGCCGCTTTCTCGTCGTCCTCCGAAGCTCAGGTCCATGTGCGTGTTGTTCCCGGGTCTGTCTGACCGTTCCGTCCGGATCTCAAGTCATGCTCAAAGGTTCTTCTTCCCTGCATGAGAGCCGGATTTCCGGCCACTGTAGGCACTTTTTGGCGAATGTGTCAACGTGCGGCACGGATTCGTGCAGGACAACCCTCAAGGCTGCGTTGAGAGTTGGGGCGTAGTCTGAACCTGGGGTTGAGGGTCCGCAGGAGCCGCTTGAACCGCAGAACCAGCGGGTGCAAGTGGCATCACGGACGTCGTCGGCAGCCCGCCGGCAGCCGGTCGGTCGGGCAGGCGCAGGTCGATGTACGACGCGCCGCGGGCACCCGGCGCAGCGAGTACGCGAGTGGCCGCCATCCACTTCGCGGGCAGCCGCGAGGCATCGCCGAAGCGCAGCTCGGGCGCGGCCGTGAGCGTGGCGACGAGCCCGACGCCGGGGCGGTACCGAACGTTCTTGATGCGTGGCCGCAGCGGCGCCGGCGCCAGGCCGACCACGCGGACCAGGTCGAACGGACGGCCCTGGGTGACGCGCTCCTCTGGAAGCGCCGCCGTGGTCTGGAGCGTCGGCAGCGACCCCGCGGCCGGGACGTCGGGAAGCAGCAGGCCGTCCGCCGCGACCGGCTTCCGCCCGCTGGGCGTCTGGAGGATCGCGACGGGCAGGTTGAGGTCAACCTGGATCGTCAGCTCGTGCGGGAAGCTGCCCTGGGCGGTGACGGAGCGGACGACGGGAAATTCGGAGACGGCGCCGCGCAGGTCGCGCGTCCGGACGTGGAGCGTGGTCATGCCGAGGCCGGCGTCCTCGAGCGCCGAGCGGATCGCCCGCGCCTGCGGGCCGTCCACGCCCATGACGTACACCTCCTTCACACGCGCGAAGGACGAGTCGCGGAACCAGAACCAGTAGAGCGAGCCGAGCACCGCCGCGGCCGCCAGCGCGACCACGATGCGACGGCGCCAGGCAGGCGGCAGCGCCAGCGCCGCGCGCGGTACCGAGCGCAGGGCCAGGGCGGCCGTCCTCACTCGTAGATCCCCCGCGTGTCGACCTCGCCCAGCACCTGGACCTCAGGCTCCAGCGTTACGCCGAACTGCTCGCGCACGCGGCGCCGGCCCTCGGCCATCAGCGCGACGACGTCGGCAGTGGTGGCCTCCCCCATGTTCTCCACGAAGTTGGCGTGCTTCTCCGAGAAGCGTGCCCCGCCCACCAGCAGGCCGCGGCAGCCGGCCTGGTCGAGCAGGACGCCGGCCGAGCGGCCGTCGGATCGGGGGTCGTCGGGGTTCTTGAAGGTCGACCCGAAGGTCTTGATGCCCGAGGGCTGCGCCTCGCGCCGCTGGGCGCGCATGCCTGCAAGCGTGCTCTTCACCTCGGACGGGTCGGCCGGCTGGAGCGCGAACGAGGCGCGCGCGACCACCTCGCGCGACTTCAGGTTCGAGCGCCGGTACTGGAAGCCGAGGTCGTCTGGGATTCGCCGATCGGCACCCCCGGGAGTCGCGACGAGCACCCACTCGAGCACGTTCGAGAGGTCGCCGCCGTAGGCGTTGGCGTTCATCTTCACGGCGCCGCCGACGGTGCCGGGGATGTTCACGCCGAACTCGAGACCCGATAGGCCGGCGCGGGCGGACTGGGCCGCCGCCTGGGGCAGGCGCGCGCCACCGCCGCAGACAAGGCGCCGGCCCTGCTGCTCGATTGTCGCCAGGTCCTCGTCCAGCTTCAGCACCAGTCCTCGAAATCCACGATCGCTGATCAGCAGGTTCGAGCCGGACCCCACCACTCCTACCTCGATGCCTTCGGAGTCGGCCCAGCGCAGGAGGTCCAGCAGCTCGTCGAGGTTCCCGGGGCGGGCGAACCAGTCGCCAGGACCGCCGGTGCGGATGGTCGTCAACCGCTCGAGGGGGTAGTCGGCGCGTACGCCGGCCGGCGGATTCACGAGGTGAGCCTCGAAGCGAGGGTGTCGACATTGCCCGCGCCCAGGGTCAAGAGCACGTCGCCGTCGCGCAGCTCCCTCGCGAGCAGCTCGGCCGCCTCGTCCATGGACGGGATCCACCAGACGCGCCGACCGTGAGCGGCGTGCGCGGCCGCCGCGGCGACGAGGTAGCCCGTGACACCGGGGAAATCCTCGGCGCGCTCGCGTGCGGGGTAGATGTCGACGACGACGGACTCATCCGCGACTGCGAGGGCGCTCCCGAACCGCTTCGCCAGGTGCTGCGTGCGCGAGTACAGGTGGGGCTGGAAGACGGCGACGACCCGATTGCCGCCGAGCGTCTTGGCGGCCTCGAGCGTGGCGCGAACCTCCGTCGGATGGTGGGCGTAGTCGTCGAAGACGCGCGCGCCGGATGCGGTCAAGCCGCGCGCCTCGAATCGCCGCCCCGCGCCGCCGAAGCCGCTGAGGCTCGGCGCGGCGTCGGCGACCGATACGCCGGCCACCTCGGCGGCGGCGAGCGCTGCCAGCGCGTTGAGGACGTTGTGCTCGCCGGGCACACGCAGCTCGACCGGAACGCGCAGCTCGTCCAGAACGTCGGTTGCCGATCCGCTCGCTTCCGCTGCGCCCGCCGATCCCGCGGCAGCGCCTGCCGCCTCGGACCCGCGCGCCGATCCGGCGACGAAGAACCGCGATCCGCCGGGCAGGAGCTCGACCTCTTCGGCTCGCATATCGCCGCAGCCGATGCCGAACCGCCGCGCATCGGCCGCCAGCGCGGCCTCCTTCCACGCGATCACGGATTCGGCTTTCGCCGCGAACTCGTCAAAGGCCGCGCTCAGCTCGGTCTCGGATGCGTAGGTCGTGTGGTGATCCAGCTCGATGTTCGTCACCACTGCCACGTCGGGATCAAGCTTCAGGAACGAGCGGTCGGACTCGTCGGCCTCGACCACGATCCAGTCGCCGTGCCCCCAGGTCGCGTTCGTTCCCGCCTCGCGCAGCTCGCCGCCCATCACGAACGCCGGGTCGCGGCCGGTCGCACGCAGCACGTGGGCCAACATCCCCGTGGTCGTGGTCTTCCCGTGCGCTCCGGCCACGGCGATCGAGCGCTTCAGCGCAGCCACCTCTGCCAGCAGGTCCCCGCGATGCAGCACGCGCAGACCGCGCTCGCGCGCCCGCTCGAGCTCGGGGTTCGTCTCGGGGATCGCGGTCGAGACGACCACGTCAGCGCCGTCCGGCAGGCTGGCCGCGTCGTGCCCGATCACCGGCTCGATCCCCGCCTCGCGCAGCCGCTTCGAGTACGACGACTCGGCTCGATCCGAGCCCGTCACCTGGGCGCCCAGCTGCCGTGCGACAAGCGCGAGCCCGCTCATCCCGGCACCACCGATGCCGACGAAGTGCAGCCGCCTGCCACTCCAGGGAGTCACCCTGGCGACCTTACGAGCCGCAGGACTTCATCCGCGATCCGATCGGCGGCGTCGAGGCGGGCCAGCTTGCGGGCGGCCGCGCGCATTGCCTCGACGCGCTCGGACGCGCCCAGGAGCGCGCCGACCTCGCGCGCCAGGCGCGGGCCGTCCAACTCAGAGTCCGGCACCACGACCGCCGCGCCACCGTCCGCCATCCACTTGGCGTTGCCCGCCTGGTGGTCGGCAGTCGCGTGCGGATACGGCACGAGCACGCTCGGGACGCCGGCCGCCGCGAGCTCGAACACCGACCCGCCGGCGCGTGCGACCGCGACGTCTGCCACGGCGAGGGCGTCCGCGAACGGCTGAACGTACGGCTCGAGGCGGTAGTGCGGCGGCGACCCGAGCTCGGCCAGGCGCGCGCGCAGCTCCTCGTAGTCGCGACGGCCGGAGGCGTGCAGCACCGAGCACGGAGCGGCCGCGCCGAACGCCTCGACCGCTGCGAAGTTGATCGTCCGCGCGCCCAACGACCCACCGAAGATCAACAGGCACGGCATGTCAGGCGGCAGGTCCAAGCGAGCGCGCGCCGCATCGCGACCAACCTTGCCGGTGTCGCGCGGCACGGGCCGGCCGACCACCTCGTAGCGCGGCGGCCGGCGCCCCTCGATCGGGAACGCCAGGAACACCTTGCGCGCTCGCGGAGCGAGGATGCGGTTGGCGATGCCGAGGTGGCTATCGGCCTCGGTCAGCACGAGCGGGAGTCGAAGGGCGATCGCGGCGGCGCCCGCGGGGCCGGCGACATAGCCGCCACCGCCGATGACTGCGTCGACCCGCTCAGCCTTGAGGATCCGGCGCGCGGCCGCGGTCGCGCCGAAGGCGAGCCCGACGGCGCGCGCCGCCTTCAGCGGATTGCGCCGATCGATGCCCGACACCTTCAGCGGATGGAACGGATAGCCGGCCGCCGGGACGAGCTCAGCCTCAGCCCGCTCGCCCCCGAGGAAGCGGACGTCAGCGCCGCGCTCGCGCAATGCGTCGGCGATCGCCAGGGCCGGAACCACATGCCCAGCCGTACCGCCGGCGGCGATCGCAACCCGTTCGGCCATTCGCCGCAGGCTATGCGGCACGCGTCGAGCGCGTCCGGCGTGAACGCTGCTGGGAGGCGCGGCTCCGCTGTGGCCGCTCGCGCTGCTGGCGCATCGGCACCGATGCGCCGCTCGCCACGTTCAGCAGGATGCCGGCACCCGCGAGAACGACGATCAGGTTCGAACTGCCATACGAGATGAACGGCAGTGGCACGCCCGTCAGCGGCGCCATTCCCATCACAGCGAAGAGGTTCAACGTCGCCTGGGACAGGATCAGCCCGGTGATGCCGGCCGCCACCAGCTTCCCGTAGCGGTCCTTCGCGGTCTTCGCCGCCCGCAGCCCCGCATAGCCGAGCAACCCGAACAGGCCCGCGACGGCGGTGATCCCGAGCACGCCCCACTCCTCGCCGATGACCGCCAGGATCATGTCCGTGTGCGCCTCGGGCAGGTAGAAGATCTTCTGCACCGACTCGCCGAGGCCGACACCGAAGAATCCTCCGGAGCCGATCGCGATCATCGCCTGCACCGACTGGAACCCGCTGCCCGTCTGGTCCTGCCACGGGTGCAGGAAAGTCAAGAGGCGCGCGCGCCGGTAGGGCTCGACGACGGCGAAGATCAGCGCCAGCACCACCAGCACGCCGATGATCTTCAGCAGGTTCTCCTTCGGCACGCCTGCCGCGATCAGCAGCGACCCGACCGCCAGGCACGTGACGATCGCCGTCCCCATGTCCGGCTGCGCCATCAACAGCATGCAGGCCGCGCCAACCACCAACAGCAGCGGCTTGATCAGCCCCTCGATCGTCTGGACCGACTTCGGCCGCACCGCGAGCAGCTGAGCCGCGTACAGGATCAGCGCGAGCTTCAGCAGCTCGGATGGCTGAAACTGCACCGGCCCCGCAGACAGCCAGCGCGTCGCGCCGTTCACGCTCACGCCGATGCCAGGCAACCTGACAGCCGCGGTCAGCACGAAGCCGCCGACGAGCAGCAGCGGCGTGAACGTCTTCGCCAGCTTCAACCCGTGCGTCGCCATGATGCGCAGCACGATCAGGCCGACCAGGCCGAAGATCACGTAGCGCTTCAGATAGAAGGACGGGTCACCCGGGCCACGCAGCAGCGAGGTCGCCGAGCTGGCCGAGTAGACCATGACCGCGCCGATCGCGAGCAGGAACAGCGTCGCTGCGTAGAGCAGCGTGTATTCGAGCGGGCGAGCACGCTTGGACGGGCGGCGCATCAAGCGTGCGTTCGACACGGGCGAGCCGAATCATTCAGGCCGCTCCGGACACCGACTGGTCACCTAAGGGTGCTATAGCCCCCTTAAGTGACCAGTCGTTGCACGAGCTCGCGGAAGCGGTCGCCGCGCTCCTCGAAGTTGCGGAACTGGTCGTAGCTCGCGCAGGCCGGTGAGAGCAGGACGAACTCGCCTTCGCGCGCGTCCTGCGACGCGCGCTCGACCGCCACGTCGAGCGTCCCGCAGTCGACCAGCCGGAGCGCGCCGCTCAGCTCGGAGTGCAGCCGTGGGCCCGCTTCCCCGATCAGGTAGGCGGCGCGGCAGCGGGCGACCAGGTCGTCGCGCAGCAGGCCGAAGTCCTCGCCCTTGGCGTCATCGCCGCCGAGGATCACCCGGATGCGATGACCGACCGCCTCGAGCGCGACCACGGTGGACCCGATGTTCGTCGCCTTCGAGTCGTTGATGTAGGTGACGCCGCCCCATACCCCGACCTCCTCGAGGCGATGTGGCACGCCGCCAAAGGTGGCCAGCGCCCGGGCGATCGCGTCCTCGTCGATCCCACGGGCGCGAGCGGCTGCCCGCGCCGCACCCGCGTTGTCAAGGTTGTGGCGTCCGCGCAGGCGAACCGCGTGCGGGTCCGCCGGGTCGTACTCGATCCGCCGCGCGCGGACCTGGCGCTCGTAGCCATGCGGGACGATCGCAACGTCGTCCGGGCCCTGGTTCGTGAAGATCCTGTGCTTCGCGTTGCGATAGGCCGCGACGGTGCCGTGCCAGTCGAGGTGGTCGGCGTCAATGTTCAGCAGGACCGCGCAGTCGGGCGCGAACGCGACGGAGTCCGCCAGCTGAAAGCTCGAGCACTCGCAGATGATGACTGCCTCGGGATCAACGTCCCCGACAAGCGACGACAGTGCCTTGCCGATGTTCCCCGCGACCGCGTTCGGCACGCCCGCGAGGCGGTGGATCTCACCGAGCATCTCCGTCGTCGTGGTCTTCCCGTTCGTCCCGGTGACGGCGATGAACTCGTTGGGCAGCAGCCGCCACGCCATCTCGAGCTCGCCGACGACCTCCTTGCCCTGCCGGCGCGCCACGCTGATCAGCTCGACCGATGGCCGGATGCCCGGGCTCTTCACGACCGTCTGCACGTCGTCGAGGTGGGCCATCCCCTCCGCGTCCGTCGCCACCGTGATCGCGTCCTCGAGCAGCCCGGCGACGGCCTGCCCCGACAGGCCCTGTCCCACCACCAGGTAGGGACCGGGCGGCAGCGGCGGCCGCGGCTTCATCAGCGGATCGACTGCTGGTAGAGCGTGAAGCCGATCGCGGAGAAGATCGCCGCAACGATCCAGAAGCGCAGGATGATCTTCGTCTCCGACCAGGCGAGCAGCTCGAAGTGATGATGCACCGGCGCCATCAGGAAGACGCGCCGGCGGAAGCGCTGGAACGAGATCACCTGGATCAGGACCGAGAGCGCCTCGATCACGAAGATGCCGCCGATGATCAGCAGCAGCACCTCGGTCTTCGTCATCACGGCCATGGCGGCAATCCCTCCGCCCAGCCCGAGCGAGCCAGTGTCGCCCATGAATATGCCGGCCGGGAACGAGTTGAACCAGAGGAAGCCGACGCAGGCGCCGACGAAGCAGGCCGAAAGCAACGCGAGGTCGTTGAGGCCGCCCGTGATCACGCTCATCGACGTGTAGGCCAGAAACACGATCGCCGAGCAGCCGGCCGCCAGCCCGTCGAGGCCGTCCGTCAGGTTCACCCCGTTCGACGCGCCGGCCAGCACCAGGAAGATCAGGACCGGATAGAAGTAGCCCAGGTCGATCTGCGCATCGAAGATGCGCACCTGCAGCACGTTCGACAGGTGGACCTGCTCCTTCGCGACGTACCACAGCGCCAGAGCCAGCACGGCCTGGACGACCAGCTTCCAGCGGCCGGACAGGCCCAGCGAGCGCCGCTTCGTCAGCTTCGTGTAGTCGTCCACGAAGCCGAGCCCGGCGCACGCCATCGCGATCCCCCAGCACGACAGCGAGACGGCGTCGTAGTTGCCCAGGATCAGGAACGGGATCGTGACCGCGACGAAGATGAGGATCCCGCCCATCGTCGGAGTGCCGGCCTTCGCGTGGTGGCCCTCCGGCCCCTCCTCGCGGATCAGCTGGCCGAATTCGCGCTGGCGCGCCTCCTGGATGAACTTCGGCCCGAGGAACATGCAGATGAGCAGCGAGCCGAGCCCGGCGATCAGGATCGAACCAAGCCCGATCATCAGCCCAGCACCCGTTCGAGGCCCGCGGAGCGCGAGCCCTTGATCAACACCCGGTCGCCCGCGCGAGCGATGCGCTCGAGCACGCGACCGGCGTCCTCGGGCGTCGCTGCGCGCTCGACCTGTCCGAGGAACCCCTCGGCGTAGAGCCGCGCCGCGTCGTCGCCGACCGGGATCAGCAGATCGATGCCGCGCGCACGGGCATGCTCGCCGATCTCCCGGTGGAAGCGCTCGGCGTCGGGGCCCAGCTCGGCCATCCAGCCCAGGACCGCGATGCGGCGCTGCGCCGGTGCCTCCGCCAGGTGGTCCAGGGCGGCCCGCATCGACATCGGGTTGGCGTTGTAGCAGTCGTTGACGACCGCAACGCCGCCCTCGAGCTCCACGAGCTCGCCGCGGAGGGAGCTGAAGCGCACATCCACGGGCCCGGAGGGCTGCACGCCGACGGCGCGGGCGGCGGCCACGGCGGCCAGCGTGTTGCGGACGTTGTAGGGCTCGGAGAACGGGAGCTCGAGTTCGATCTGGTCGCCCTGGGCCGAGATCCGTGCCTGGCCGTCCTCGAACGAGACGAGGTGGACGTCGCCGCCGTCGCCGAAGGTGACCGTGTTCAGGTCGTGGCGCAGATGCTCGGCGAGCAGGGCTTCGCCGTGCGGGACCACGCAGGTCGCTGCGGGCGGAAGGTCGCGGATGAGCTCGGCCTTGGCCGCGGCGATCCGCTCGATCGTGCCCAGCAGTTCGAGGTGAACGGGCCCGACGTTCACGATCACGCCGACGGTCGGCTCGGCGATCGCGACGAGCTCGGCGATCTGCCCCTCGCCGCGCATCGCCATTTCGAGGACCAGCACCTGCGTGCCGCGCTCGGCCTCGAGCAGCGACAGCGGCAGGCCGATCTCGGTGTTCAGGTTCTCGCGGTTGGCGTGCGTGCGCAGATGGGGGCGCAGCACGGCCGCGAGGATGTCCTTCGTCGAGGTCTTGCCGGTCGAGCCGGTGACGCCGATTACGGGGCAGCCGAGCTCGCGGCGCCATTCGCGCGCGAGCGACTGCAAGGCGGCGAGCGGGTCGCTCGCGGCGATGACCACGCCCCCATCCAGTTGAGCGGCGTGCGCATCGCCCACGAGCACGCCCCAGGCACCGGCCTCCAGCGCGCGCTCCGCGAACTCCCCTCCGTCCACGTGGAGACCCGGCAGTCCGACGAACAGGTCGCCCGCTCCCACCGCACGCGAATCCAGGACCGCGCGGCGCGGGCCCGGTGCCTCCGGATCCCCCGCCAGTAGGCGGCCGCCCGCGGCCTCAGCCACTCGGGCTGCTCGCAGATCCATGGCTAGGCGGCCGCGCCCAAGCGCGTACGCAGCGCGTCGCGCGCCACCGTCACGTCGTCGAACGGCTCCTTGCGCCCGTTCTCGAACTCTTGGCCCTGCTCGTGCCCCTTCCCTGCGATCACAACGACGTCACCCGCCGCCGCGCTGCCGATCGCCATCGCTATCGCGCGCCGGCGGTCCACCTCGTGCTCCACGCGCTCGCCGGTGCCTTCGAGGATCTGCTCGATGATCGAGCCCGGTTCCTCTGAGCGCGGGTTGTCCGATGTCACGATCACCCGGTCGGCGTTCTGCACCGCGGCGGCCCCCATCAACGGGCGCTTCTCGCGGTCACGGTCGCCACCCGCGCCGAACACCACGTGCAGCGTTCCCTCGGTCAGCTCGCGTGCCGCCCGCAGCACGTTCTCGAGCGAGTCCGGCGTATGCGCGTAGTCCACCAGCACGGCGAAGTCCTGACCCTCGTCGACGGGCTCGAGCCGGCCGGGCACGCGCTCGGCTCCCGCCAGTGCCGCCACGGCGTCATCGACCGAGACGCCCAGCTGCACACATGCGGCCACCGCAGCGAGAGCGTTCGACACGTTGAAGAGCCCTGGCAGCTGGATGCGCGCATCGGCTTGGCCGCTCGGCGCGACCAGCGTGAAGCGGGCGCCGCCCGCGTCGAACGCGACGTCCTCGGCGCGGAAGTCAGCGCGCCCGCCGATCCCGTACGTGACCGCCGGGACCTGCTCCGCCAACCGCTGCCCGTACGGATCGTCCACGTTGACCACCGACGGCGCGTCCCCGGCCAGGAACAGCCGCCGCTTGGCGAGGAAGTAGTCCTCCATCGTCTTGTGGAAGTCCAGGTGGTCCTGCGTGAGGTTCGTGAAGATGCGGCAGGCCCACTCGATGCCCTGGGTCCGGCGCAACTCGAGCGCGTGCGACGAGACCTCCATGGCGCAGGCGCCATCGCCGCCGTCGAGCATCGCCCGGAATGCGCGCTGCAGGTCCAGGGCCTCGGGCGACGTGCGGACGGCCTCGACCTCGTCGCCGCCGATGACGTACTTGACGGTCCCGATCAGCCCGCATTGCGTGCCGGTGGCCTCGAGGATTGCGCGCGTGAGGAACGCCGTTGTGGTCTTCCCGTTCGTGCCGGTGATCCCGACCACTCGGAGTTCGCGCGTGGGGTCACCGTAGAAGCGCGCGGCGAGCTGCCCCATCGCTTCGCGCACGCTCGGGACGACCACCTCGGGCACGCCGAGCCCAAGCGGACGCTCGCACACCAGCGCCGCGGCGCCGCGTGCCACCGCGTCGGGTGCGAAATCGTGTCCGTCGGAGCGGAAGCCCGGAACGCAGAAGAACAGCGAGCCCGCTTCGACGTCGTTGCTCGAATAGGCGAGGCCCGTGATCTCGACGTCGGGTGCCCGGCCGCCCGTGAGCTCACGGAGGGTCATCGCGGGTGAGGGTATAGCGGGCGTCGGAGGCGCCCCCGCTCAGCCCGGCGGGATCTTCAGGTACGGGAGGGCGAACGACAGGATCTTCTGGAACGCGGGCGCCGCCACCACCCCGCCGAAGATCGCACCCTGCGGCTCGTCGACCATCACCGCGACCTCCAGTTGCGGGTTGGTCGCCGGGGCGAAGCCGATGAACGAGGCCACGTACTTGAACTTCGAGTAGCCGCCGTTGACCAAATCGGGCTTCTGCGCCGTACCCGTCTTGCCCGCGAGCGTGTAGCCGGGAATCGCAGCCTCGGACGCCGTGCCGCCGGCCGCCAGCACGCCCTGCAGCATCTTCGCCACCTGGTTCGCAGTGCTCCGCGTGATGACGCGCTTACCGGGCTTCTGGTCGCCCTGGATGACGTAGGGCTGGTGCACGATCCCGCCGTTGGCTATGGCGGTGTAGGCCTGCGCCATCTGGATCGGCGTGACGGCGATGCCCTGGCCGATCGGCATGTTGCCCATCGACGAGCCCGAGTACTGCTTCGGGTGCAGCACGATGCCGGGCGACTCGCCGGGTAGGTCGACGCCGGTCGGCTTGCCGAAGCCGAACGCGCGGACGTACTTGTCGAAGCGCGTCGGCCCGAGCCGCATGCCGATCTTGACCGCGCCGATGTTCGACGACTGCGCCAGGATCTGGGCGACGCTGAGCGTCTCGTAGCCGTGGTCCTCGGCGTCCTTGATCGTGCGGTCCGCAACCTGGATCTGCGGCGGGACGTCGAAGGTGGTGTCAGGCGTGACGAGCCCTTCGGAGAGAGCGCCCGAGACGGTGATCGCCTTGAAGGTCGAGCCGGGCTCGTAGGCCGCCATGACGGCGCGGTCCTGCCGGGCGTACGGCGGCGCGCCGCTGATGTCGTTCGCGTCGACGCGCGGCCAGTTCGCGAGGGCGAGGATCGCGCCCGTGCGCGGGTCCATGACCAGCGCGGTCGCGCCGGCAGGGCGGTACGTCTGGCCCACATCTGCCAGCACCGCTTCGACGCGCTCCTGCAAGGTCGCGTCGAGCGTGAGCTTCATGTCGTGACCCGGCTCGGCGCGCTTCACGTCGACGATCGAGACCGGATCGCCGAGCGCGTCGCGCACGATCCGGCGCTTGCCGTCACTGCCGTGCAGGCGCTTGTCGAAGAGCTGCTCCACGCCCGAGAGGCCGACGTTGTCGGTGCCGACAGTGCCGATCAGCTGCGAGGCGAGCGAGCCCTGCGGGTAGGTCCGCTTCGGCTCGACCATCGTGCCGATGCCCGCGATCTTCATCTTCTCGATCCTCTGGCCGGCCGGGCCGGACATCTTGCGCTTGAGGTAGACGAAGCCCTTGCGAGGATCCGAGATCTGCTGGAGCACGTCGCCCTGCGGCTCCCCGAGCAGCGGCGCGAGCGTGGCGGCGACCTTGGCGGGGTTCTTGATCAGGAAGGGGTTTGCGAAGACCGTGACGGCCTCCTCCGACACCGCGAGGTCGAGACCGTGGCGGTCGAGGATCGATCCGCGCGTCGCGGGCACGTCGATGTCGGCGACCTGCTGGGACAACGCGCGCGACTTGAGGTCGGCGGCCTTGACCGAGGCGAGCCACGTCGCCCGCCCGACCGCGCAGACGAGCAGGAACAGGAAGAGGCCGAAGAGGAGTCCGATCCGGCGGTTGAGAACCCGCACTACGGCGTCGTCTGGGCCGTCGTTGCAGGAGCGGCGGTGGCGCCGGCCGGCGTCGCAGTCGAGCTCGGGGCCGGCGCGGTCGATGCCGGCGCGGTGGATGCAGGCGCGGTGGATGCAGGCGCGGTGGATGCCGGCGCCGTCGTCGACGTGGGCGCTGTCGTAGACGTAGGCGCCGTCGTCGAAGTGGGTGCGGTCGTGGCCGGCGTGGTCGATGTGACCGGCGTGGTGGTGGCGGGGACGGATGTGCCCGCCGCCGATCCGGCGGGGGCCGACTGCTGGGTCACAGGAGCGGGGACGACGGTCGCAGCGGTGCTCGAATCGGGAGCGGTCATCACGCGCAGCGCGCGGGCGGCGTCGTCGGGGATGGCGCGCAGGTAGCGCACGTCACCGGGCTGCGGAAGAACCAGCCCGTGCTGGAGCGCCACACGCTGGATCCGCTCGGACGAGCCGAGCTTCGCCAGCTGCAGCGTCAGGGCGGCGTTCTGGCGCTTGAGCTGGGTCGCGCGCGTGTCGGTGTGCGCGATGCCGTGGTTCAGCTCGAGCACGTCGACGTTGAAGAAGACGATGCCGGCCAGCAGGATGCCGACGAGTGCGATGTACGCCGGCCCGCGCAGTAGCCGGTCGAGCAGCGCGACGAAGTCGAGCCGAGGCGCGGTGCGTGTACGCGTGCGCGGCTGCGCAACCGCGCCCGAGCGGCGGCGAGCGGGTGCCGGCCGGCGCGTCGGGCGGGTGCGCGGCGGAGCGTGGACGGTCGCGGCGGCCCCGCGCGCCACTGCTGCTGCGGCAGCGCGTGGGCTCACGCCGTGGCCCCCACTTCAAGCTTGCGCGCGGCGCGGAGCTTGGCCGACTTCGAGCGCGGGTTGTGGGCAACCTCACCGGGGGTTGGCGCCACGGCGCGCGAGGTCAGGATCTCGCCCTCGGGCGTGCGGCCGCACACACAGACCGGCAGGTCGGGCGGGCAGATGCAGCCACGCCCGCGGTCGGCCAGGAAGCGCTTGACGCGACGGTCCTCGAGCGAATGGAAGCTGATGACTCCGAGTCGGCCGCCCGGACGGAGAACCTCCCACGCCAGCGGGAGTGCCTGGTCCAGCGAGCCGAGCTCGTCGTTGACGACGATCCGGATCGCCTGAAAGACCCGCTTCGCCGGGTGGCCACCGCCGAACTGACGTTGCACGGGCGCCGGAATAGCGGCACGAATTGCATCGACCAGCTCGGACGTCGTTTCCAGCGGCGCCTTCCTGCGGCGCCGGATGATCTCGCGCGCGATCTGCCGCGCGAAGCGCTCGTCGCCGTAGCGCTGGAAGGCGTTCGCGAGACGACGCTCGTCCCACTCGTTCAC
>DATBDN010000109.1:0-41406 GCA_036269895.1 Thermoleophilaceae bacterium | reverse complement strand
CGGCACCGTCATCGAGGTCGTCAAGGGCGGCCTGATCGTCGACCTGGGCGTGCGCGGCTTCCTGCCGGCGTCGCTGGTCGACATCCGCCGCGTCCAGAACCTCGACGAGTTCATGGGCCAGAAGATCGAGTGCCGCGTGATCGAGCTCAACCGCTCGCGCAACAACGTGGTCCTGTCGCGCCGTGCCGTCCTCGAGGAGGAGCGCAAGGAGCAGCGCCAGGAGATCCTCGACCGCCTGCAGCCGGGCATGATCGTCGAGGGCGCGATTTCGAACATCGTCGACTTCGGCGCGTTCGTCGACCTGAACGGCATCGACGGCCTGATCCACATCTCCGAGCTGTCCTGGAGCCATGTGAATCATCCGTCGGAGATCCTCAACATCGGCGACGTCGTCCCGGTGAAGGTCCTCGACATCGATCGCGATCGTCAGCGCATCTCGCTCGGCCTCAAGCAGACGCAGGAGGATCCGTGGCAGCGGGTCGTCAACACCTACCGCGTGGGCGACGAGCTCGAGGGCACGGTCACGAAGGTCGTCGCGTTCGGCGCGTTCGTCGAGATCCTCGACGGCGTCGAGGGCCTCGTGCACATCTCCGAGCTTGCGCACCACCACGTCGAGAACCCGCGTGAGGTGGTCGAGCCCGGTCAGGACGTGAAGGTGAAGATCCTCGAGATCGATGCCGAGCGCCGCCGCCTGTCGCTGTCGGTCAAGCGCGTGGAGGGGCAGAACCTGCCGCTCCGCTCGGTCCCGGCCGGGACGCCTGAGGCGCACGTATCCGAGGGTGACCTCGCGAATGCTCCCGATTACGGCCTCTCCGACGACGTGTTCGCCGGCCAGGAGGCCCCCGTCGACGAGCATGCAGCCGGTCTGGCAGCCGCCGCAGAGGCGTTCGGAACCCCGGAGCAGCGCGCAGCCTTGCAGGCGCCGGAGTCAGAGGCACCGGCCGCAGAGGCGCCGGCTGCAGACGCACCGGCTGCGGATGCGCCGGCTGCGGATGCGCCGGCCGAGGCCGCACCGGCTGCGGATGCGCCGGACGTTGACGCGGAGCCCGCTCCCGCTGCGGATGCGCCGGCTGCGTCCGATCCGGATACCCCGGTGCCGACCGAGTCCGCGGAGGATGCGGCGCCGGTCGATGCCGAGCAGGCGGACGAGGTCGGAGAGGCTGCCGCTGAGGTCCAGCCCGACGCCGCGCCCGAGGATTCCGAGCAGTCGTAACGAACCGCGCTGAGATGGCGCGGACCCGATTCATCGGCCTAACCGGAGGCATCGGAGCCGGCAAGTCGGAGGCGCTGCGGGCGCTCGAGCGCCTCGGCGCCGCCACGCTGTCGACCGATGCGGTCACCCACGAGCTGCTCGCCAGCGACGAGGTGCGCGATCTGCTGGTAGAAGAGCTCGGGCCCGGCGTGGCCCCGAACGGCCAAATCGATCGCGCGGCGGTGGCTTCTCAGGTATTCGGCGACGACCAGAAGCGCGAGTGGCTCGAGAGCGTCCTGTGGCCGCGCGTCGGCCGCCGAATTGCGGACTTCCGCGACTCCGTAAAGGATCGCCCCGCCGCTGTCGTCGAGGTGCCCTTGCTCTTCGAGTCGGGAATGGAATCCGTGTTCGACAAGACGATCGTCGTCGTTGCCGACGAGGAGGTCCGCGCCGGGCGCGCCGCCGCCCGCGGTCACCAGCTCGTCGCAGAGCGCACGGCGCGCCAGCTGACCCAGGACGAAAAGTCCCAAAAAGCGGACTTTGTCGTCCGCAACGACGGGACGCTTGAGGAGTTGGAGACCAAGCTGTCGGATGTGCTTGAGAAGCTGAGACAGGGTGCCCACGGCTAGCCAACAACGACATCGGGCGTCGGCCTCGACGGCCGGGCTCCGCGCCGCCGGGGCCAGCCGCCGCCAGCCCACCGCGGCCGTGCGGCGCGCCCGCGTGCGCCGTCGCCGCTTGCGCTTCCTGGTGGCGCTCGCTGCACTCGCCGGCCTCGTCGTCCTGATCGGCCTTAACCCGCTCAAGCACGCGGTGCAGGAGATCACCCTGCCGCTGCGGCACGAGGACGTCATCCGCCAGCAGTCGCAGAAGAAGGGCCTCGACCCCGCCTTGGTCGCCGCCATCATCTACCAGGAATCGAAGTTCTCCGATCGCACGAGCGTCGCCGGCGCGCGGGGCTTGATGCAGATCACCCCCGACACGGCGCGTTTCATCGCCAAGCAGTCGGGCGGCATCCGCTTCACGCTCGAGGACCTCGGCACGCCTCAGATCAACATCGCCTACGGCACCTGGTACCTGCGCTGGCTGCTGGATCGCTACGACGGGCGCACAGCACTGGCGGTCGCGGCCTACAACGCGGGTTTCGGCCACGTGGACGAATGGGTCAGGCAGGCAGGCGGCCCTGACGCTTTCGACCCGAAGACCATCCCGTATCCCGAGACCCGCGACTACGTGCAGCAGGTGCTCCAGCGGCGCAAGGACTACGCCCGCCGCTACTCGCGCGAGCTGGGTCTGTAGCTCGTAGCGTCCCCGCGGTCGCGAAAGGGCCTACCCCGGGCCTGGCGGGGTTAATTTTCAGGGCTTAGTCTGCCGATATCCGGGTACATGACTACCCACCGTCGGCTCTTCGTCTGGGTAATCGGCTGCCTGCTCGCGCTTCCGAGCGCGGCGCAGGCAGCCCAGTCGGTCTCGGAATTCCCCATCACGACGGCGGACTCGGCCCCGTCGGAGGTCACCGCCGGCGCCGACGGCCAGCTCTGGTTCACCGAGACCTCCAAGAACAAGATCGGCCGCATGAGCACCGGCGGCGTGGTCACCGAATGGCCGACGCCGTCCGGGTCCACCGCACCGCAGGGCATCACCCTCGGCTCCGACGACAAGGTCTGGTTCACCGAGCCCGCGAAGAACAAGGTCGCGCGGGTCGCGCCGGACGGCACGTTCACGGAGTTCCCGGTCTCCGTCGGCAAGCCGTGGGACATCGTCAGCGGCCCCGGCGGAGACCTCTGGTTCACCGAGCACGGCGGCGGCGGTGCGATCGGCCACATCACGACCGCCGGCACCGTCACGGAGTACACGACCGGCATCGAGACCGACACCTCCGGGATCGCCGACGGGCCTGACGGCAACGTCTGGTTCACGGAACCGGCCGCCGACAAGATCGGGCGCATCACGCCAACCGGCGCGGTCACCGAATTCGCCCTCGCGGGTCACGCGAAGCCGTACGCGATCACAACCGGTCCCGACGGGAACATGTGGTTCACGGAGCAGGGGAACGGCGGCGCGATTGGAACGATCGACCTGGCGACACAGGCGATCACGCAATACACCACCGGCCTTACCGCCAACTCCAACCCGGCCGGCATCGTCACGGCCAGCGATGGCTTCCTCTACTTCACGGAGACCGCCGCAGACAAGGTGGGGAAGATCTCCGGCAAGGGCACGATCACAGAGTTCCCGACACCGACCAAGGCGGCCGTGCCGGACGGCGTTGCCGTCGGCCCGGACGGCAACGTCTGGTTCGTCGAGCCCCACAACCCGGCTGCACTCGGCCGGATCACGATCCCACCGGCGCTGTCGAACTCCGCCAAGAGCGACATGACCGACACGACCGCGACGGTCAGCGCTGACATCGGCGCCCATGCGCAGCCCACGCAGTTCTGGGTCGATTACGGCCTCACGACCGCGTACGGCAGTGAGACGCCGCACAAGGCGGCGGGCTCCGGCGACACCGTCGCCACCTTCAGCACGATGCTGTCAGGCCTGGCGCCCGGCACGAAGTACCACTTCCAGGTCGTTGCCTCGAACGACGCCGGGACGACCTGGGGCCCGGACAAGACCTTCACTACGGCCGCGACGCCCCCGGGTCCGCCGGCGCCGGCGGCTCCAACGGTCGCGAACGCGCTGACGTTCAACATCGGCCGCACCCGAGCGGATGTGCAGGCCGACATCAATCCCAACGGCCTGCTCACGACCTTCTACTTCGACTACGGCCTCGACACGAGCTACGGCAGCTCGACCCTGCCGCTCCCGGCGGGGCTCGGTTCGTTGCCCGCGACGCTGCTCGACTCGTTCCCCGACCTGACGCCCGGGACGACGTATCACTTCCGTGTCGTCGCCACGAACTTGACGGGCACCAGCTTCGGCGACGACGCGACGTTCACCACGGAGCCGGCGCTGCCGGTAATCACACCAGTGACCGGAGTCTCGACGACCCCGGTCACCACGGGTGATGACGAGAAGCCGACCACCGCGTCGACGACCGAGGACGACGAGGACGCGACCGGCGACGCAGCGCGCACAAGCGTCGACGACACCCCGCACCCGGTCCTGACGAAGTCGGCCGTGGTCGCCCCCGCGGACGGCACTGTCAAGATGAAGGAGGCGGGGGCGCGGATGTGGAGTGTGGTGAACGACCCGACGATCGTCCCGATGGGTGCGGTGCTCGACACCACGCACGGAAAGCTCACCTTCGAGACGGCTCTCCCGAGTGGCGCTGTCCAGAGCGCTCAGATCTGGGGCGGCCAGATCAAGATGCGGCAGTCGGCCAGCGGCATGGTCGACGTATACCTCGCCGGCGCCAGCCCCGTCTGCCCGCGCGGCCGGACCGCCGTCGCCTCGAAGAAGAAGAAGCGCACGAAGCTCGTCTGGATCAAGGACAACCACGGCCGCTTCCGGTCGCACGGCAAGAACAGCGTTGCGACGGTTCGCGGGACGCTGTGGCTGACGCAGGAGACGTGCCGCGGCACGCGGACGAGGGTCAAGCAGGGCAAGGTCGCGGTGCGTGACCTGCACCGGAAGCGGACCGTGCTCGTCCGCGCCGGTCACAGCTACCTCGCGACGCGGCGCTGATGTTCGACGCGGACCCCGTAGACCGATCCCGCGCGCGCTGGGCGGCGATCGCGGCGGCGTTCGCGGTCGCGGCCGGCATGCTGGTGCTTTTCAGCGGCGCCTTCGACAGCGTCGAGCGCGAGTCACGGAGCCTGCGCTTCGAGCTGCGGCAGGCGCCACGGACGGACGACATCACCGTCGTGGCGATCGACGAGCCGACGTTCAGCAAGCTCGACAAGCAATGGCCGTTCAAGCGTTCAGTCCATGCGCATCTGATCGACATGCTGCGCAGGGCCGGGGCGCGGGAGATCGTCTACGACGTCCAGTTCACAGAACCGACGACGCTGAAGGAGGACGGTGCCCTGATCGCCGCCGTCCGGCGTGCGGGGAACGTGGTGCTCGCAACCGGGCAGATGGACGACCACGGCCACACGGGCGTTCTGGGTGGCGATGCGAACCTGCGCGCAATGCATGCGCGCGCCGGCGCCGCAAACCTCGAAGCCGATCCGGGCGGCACGATCACGCGCTTCCCGTATGAGGTCTCAAGGTTGAAGACGCTCGGGGTGGTCGCTGCCGAGCGTGCCGGGCGCGCCCTCGATCCGGGCAGATTCGGCCACTCTGGTGCGTGGATCGACTACCGCGGCGCGCCAGGCACGTTCCCCACGCTTTCGTTCGCGGACGTCCTGCGCGGCCGCTTCGACCGCTCCCGCGTCGCTGGCCGAATCGTCGTGATCGGCATGTCCGATCCGACGCTCCAGGACCTGCACGCCACTCCGACCAGCGGGAGTGACCTGATGGCCGGCCCCGAGATCCAGGCGAATGCGATTGCCACGGCGCTGGACGGGATTCCGCTGCGCAGCGCCCCGCGTCCCGTCGACGTGCTGCTGGTGCTCTTGCTCGGGATCGCCATTCCACTGGCTGGGCTGTGGCTGCCGATGCTGCGGGCCGCTGGGCTCGTTCCCGTGCTCGCGGCGGCTTTTGCCGTCACCGCCCAGCTGGCGTTCGACCACGGCTGGATGGTCACGGTCGTGCCGTCGCTCGCGGCGCTGTTGGCGGGGGCTGTCGCGATGGTCGTCGTCAGCTACCTCACGGAGAGCCGCGAGCGCGAGCGCGTCGCCAGGCAGAAGGACCTGCTCGAGCACTTGGTGCGCACCCGGACCGAGGAGGTGCGCGAAACTCAGCTCGAGGTCATCTGGCGCCTGAGCCAGATGGCGGAGTCGCGGGACGAGGACACCGGGCTGCACATCGAGCGCATCAGCGCCCTGTCCCAGGCGATCGCGCTGGAGATCGGGCTGCCGCCCAGCGATGCCGAGATGATCGGCCACGCCGCTGCCCTGCACGACGTCGGCAAGATCGGCGTTCCCGACAGGGTGCTGCTGAAGCCGGGCAAGCTCGATCCCGACGAGTTCGAGATCATGAAGACGCACACGACGGTCGGCGCGAACGTGCTGAGCGGCTCGAGCTCACCGCTGCTCCAGACCGCCGAGCAGATTGCGCGCGCTCACCACGAGCGCTGGGACGGCGATGGCTATCCGGCCGGGCTGGCGGGCGCGGAGATCCCGCTTGCGGCGCGGATCTGTTCGGTCTGCGACGTCTTCGACGCCCTCATGTCGAAGCGGGTCTACAAGGAGGCGTGGGGGCTGGATGACGCGCTCGCCGAGCTGATCGACGGCGCCGGTACCCAGTTCGACCCCGCCCTTGTGGAGGCGTTCGTGCGGATAGCGCCGGACGCTTACGAAGAGCTCAAGCGTCAGCAGGCGATGCGCCGGCTCGGCGAGAAGGGGACCGGTCCGCAGCTGATCGGACTTCACCCCCCGGCGCGCGCCGCCGCCGACCTCGAGCCCGCGCTCCGTTGAGCGTTCCTGTCGCGTGCGCGGGATACGCTGCCGCAGCGTGAGACGGGTAAGCGCGCGCACTCTGCTGCTTGCGGCGGTACTCGTGGCGGCCGCCGCCGCGATTGCGTTCACGCGCCCACAGGGCGCCGACTACGCGAACTTCGACTGCCAGCTCCGGCAGCCGTGCGAGGACGCTCAGCCCGTGATCGACGACTTGATCGGGGGCCACGTGGCGGCTCTGTGGCGCGAGCAGGGGCTGCTCGGGCCGGTCAGCTTGGTGCTGCGGGCTCCCTTTGCGGCGCTGGCATCGGGCACGGAGGCCCGCTACCGGCTCGGTTGCTTCGCCTGCCTGCTCGTGCTGGCGGCGGCGGCGCTCTTGATCGCATCGGAGATGCGCAGGCGCGGCAAGCGCGACTGGCAGATCGCGCTCGTTGCGGTCTTCATCGTGGTCAACCCGATGGTGTTCAAGGCGCTCGACTTCGGCCATCCCGAGGAGGCGCTGGGCGCCGCGCTGATGCTGATGGCAGCGGTCTTTGCGATCCGCGGCCAGGCTCTTGCCGCCGCTGTCGCTGCCGCGCTGCTCGTGGCCAACAAGCTGTGGGGCGTGCTCGCCCTGGTGCCAATCGCGCTGACGTTGCCGCGGCCGGCCTGGCGCCAGGCGGGGGCCGCGTTCGTGCTCGTCCTCGCGCTTCTCTACGGACCGCTCGCGATTGGTTCCCCAGAGCGCTTCCATGCCGCCGTCACCAGTGCGAACAAGCTCGGCGCCGTCGCCGGCACGGCCTCCAAGACGAACGCGTGGGGGTTCCTGATGAAGCCCGCTCCGTTCTCCCGGATCACTGCGATCAAGGACGGGTCACCCGTGTACGAGCACGCCCTCGGATTGGTTCTCCCTTCGCCGTGGGTGAAGATCGCTCATCCGCTTGTCGTGCTGCTTGCGGTGGCCCTCGCAGTCCTCTGGTGGCGCGCGCGGCCGCCGGATCCAGGGGACCTGCTGTTGGTGCTCGCGGCGATCTTCCTGCTGCGCTGCATCCTCGAGCCCGGAAACCACAGCTACTACCACCTGCCGTTCTTGATCTGCCTGATCGCCTTCGAGGGCGTTGCGTGGGGCCTCCCGGTCTTCGGGATCGTCTCGGCTGCGGCGCTGCAGCTGCTCTCGAGCCCGAGCCTGCAGCTCCACACCGGTGACACCTTCCAGTGGCTCTACCTGGGTTGGTCGGTGTCGACCTTCGTCGGGCTAGCCTTGATCCTGTGCCTCCGTTCAAGGTCAACTCCGCTTACACCGCGGTCGCGGACCAGCCGAAGGCCCGTGACGGTCTCGTCGAGGGGCTGAACACCGAGGAGCGGTTCCAGACGCTGCTCGGCGTCACGGGCTCGGGCAAGACCGCCACGATGGCGTTCGCCATCGAGCAGGTCCAGCGACCGGCGCTCGTGATCGCCCACAACAAGACGCTCGCCGCCCAGCTCTGCAACGAGTTCCGCGAGTTCTTCCCCGACAACTCGGTCGAGTACTTCGTCTCGTATTACGACTACTACCAGCCCGAGGCCTACGTCCCGGCGCAGGACCTCTACATCGAGAAGGACAGCTCGATCAACGACGAGATCGACCGGCTGCGGCATGCGGCTACGTCCGCGCTCTTTGCGCGTCGCGACGTCATCGTCGTGGCCTCGGTCTCGTGCATCTACGGCTTGGGCTCGCCGCAGCAGTACCGCGACCACTCGCTGACCATCCGGCGCGGGGATTTCGCCGACCGCGACGAGATCCTGCGCAAGCTCGTCGACATGCAGTACAACCGCAACGATCAGGCGCTGGCGCGCGGCACGTTCCGCGTTCGCGGCGAGTCGCTCGAGATCTTTCCGAGCTATGCCGAGACCGCCTTCCGCACGGTCTTCTTCGGCGACGAGATCGAGTCGGTGCAGCACTTCGATCCGCTCACCGGCGAGGTCTACGCGGAGCTCGAGCACATCGGCATCTGGCCGGCGACCCACTATGCGACCGATCGCGCGACGGTCCAGCGCGCGCTGGAGGAGATCCGCGCGGAGCTCGAGATGCGCTGCAAGCAGCTCGAGAACGAGGGCAAGCTCCTGGAATCGCACCGGCTGCGCCAGCGGACGGAGTTCGACATGGAGATGCTGCGCGAGCTCGGCTTCTGCAACGGCATCGAGAACTACTCGCGCATCCTCGACGGCCGCCCACCCGGGTCGCGCCCGTACTGCCTGCTCGACTTCTTCCCGGACGACTTCGTGGTCTTCATCGACGAGTCGCACCAGACCGTGCCGCAGATCGGCGGCATGTACGAGGGCGACCGCTCGCGCAAGCAGACGCTCGTCGACTACGGCTTCCGGCTCCCGAGCGCGATGGACAACCGGCCGCAGACGTTCGACGAGTTCCTGGCCAACACCGGCCAGCTCGTGTTCGTGTCGGCCACGCCGAGCGAATTCGAGCTTTCCCACTCGGCGCGAGTGGTGGAGCAGATCGTGCGCCCAACCGGCATCGTCGACCCCGAGGTCCAGGTGCGCGAGACGCGCAACCAGATCGACGACCTGATGAACGAGATCCGGGTGCGGACCGAGGACGGCGAGCGGACGCTAGTCACGACCTTGACGAAGAAGATGGCCGAGGACCTGACCGACTACCTGCTCGAGTACGGCTTCCGCGTCCGCTACCTGCATTCCGAGATCGACACGCTCGAGCGCATCCAGATCATCCGCGACCTGCGGCTGGGCGAGTTCGACGTTCTCGTCGGCGTCAACCTGCTGCGCGAGGGGCTGGACCTGCCGGAGGTGTCGCTCGTGGCGATCATCGACGCCGACAAGGAAGGGTTCCTGCGCGGGGAGACGTCGCTGGTCCAGACGATCGGCCGGGCCGCCCGCAACGTGCGCGGCAAGGTGATCATGTATGCGGACAAGGAGTCGTCGGCAATGCGGTCGGCGATCCGCGAGACCGATCGCCGCCGCGCGATCCAGGTGGCCTACAACGAGGCGCACGGGATCACGCCGGAGAACATCGTCAAGGGCATCTCCGACATGTCCGACTTCCTGTCGCTCGACTCGAAGGTGCCGGGGGCGGGCCGCAGCCGTCACAAGCGCAAGCGTGAAGCGGGCATGACGGCCGAGGAGATCCAGAAGACGATGGTCGAGCTGGAGGAGGAGATGCTCCTGGCCGCCGAGGACCTCCGCTTCGAGTACGCGGCGAAGCTGCGCGACGAGATCAAGTCGCTCCGGCGCGAGCTGGACCAGATGGAGCCGGCGGCTTGACGGCGTTCGATCCGAAGCGGATCGATCGCCTGGCGGCGAAGGCGACGCTGCTCGAGGAGCAGGTGCGGGCGCTGGTCGGCGAGCTCGAGGAGATGGCGGAGCTGGCACGGGCGCAAGCGAAGGCAAAGCCGATAATCGCCCACGATCCAGACCCCGAGCCCGAAACCGTGGCCGCGCCCGAGCCGGAGCCGGTCTCCGACCCGTCGCCTGACCCGGAGCCGATTTCGGAGCCGGAGGCGGGCTCCGAACCCGAGCCGATTTCCGAGCCGGATTCGCCTGCGAAGGGCGCGGCGCCCATCCCGGAAGGGGCGCGTCTTGTCGCCCTCAACATGGCCCTCAGTGGCAAGCCCCGAGACGAAACTGCGCGCTATCTGCGCGATAACTACGACCTCGCCGACCCCGACGCACTGCTCGACGACGTTTACGCCAAGGCCGGAAGCTAGCCTTGAACATGTGCCGCCTCAGGGGAACGAAATCGTCATCTCCGGGGCCCGAGAGCACAATCTCAAGGACCTTCATCTAAGGCTTCCACGCAATGCTCTGGTGGTCATCACGGGGCTCTCGGGGTCCGGGAAGTCCAGCCTCGCCTTCGACACCATCTACGCCGAGGGCCAGCGCCGCTATGTCGAATCCCTGAGCGCGTACGCGCGACAGTTCCTCGGCCAGATGGACAAGCCGGACGTCGACTCGATCGACGGCCTGTCGCCCGCCATCTCGATCGACCAGAAGACCACCAGCCGCAACCCGCGCTCGACGGTGGGCACGGTCACCGAGATCTACGACTACCTGCGCCTGCTGTGGGCCAGGATCGGCCACCCGCACTGTTACAACTGCGGCGCCCCGATCGCGGCGCAGTCGGCCGAGCAGATCGTCGACCAGGTGATGATGCTGCCCGAGGGCGCCAAGTTCATGGTGCTGGCGCCGGTGGTGCGCAGCCGCAAGGGCGAGTACAAGGACCTGTTCGACCACCTCCGCTCAGAGGGGTTCACGCGCGTTCTGGTCGACGGCGAGCTGCGCCGGCTCGAAGAAGAGATCGCGCTCGACAAGAAGTACAAGCACGACATCTCGGTCGTGGTCGACCGGCTGGTCATGCGGCCGGACCTGCGCAAGCGCCTTGCGGACTCGATCGAGACCGCAGTCACGCTGGCCGAGGGGATGGTGGACATCCAGGACGCCGACACCGGCGAGGTCACGACCTACTCCGAGCGCTTCGCCTGCCTCAACTGCGGCACCTCGATGCCCGAGCTCGAGCCGCGGATGTTCTCCTTCAACTCTCCGCATGGGGCCTGCCCGCGCTGCACGGGGCTCGGCTCGCAGATGGAGATCGACCCCGACCTGGTGGTGCCCGACCCGTCGCTGACACTGAACGAGGGCGCGATCTTGCCGTGGTCGACCAGCTCGGCCGACTACTACGAGCAGATGACCCAGGCGATCGCCGATCGCTACGAGGTCGACATGGACACGCCGTGGGAGGATCTCGACGAGCAGGTCACGGACTGCTTCCTCTACGGAACCGACGATGACCGGCTCTACATCTCATACAAGAACCGCTTCGGCCGCAAGCGGTCGTACATGGCCACCTTCGAGGGGATCATTCCCAACCTCGAGCGGCGCTTCAGCGAGACCGACTCGGACTACGTCCGCGAGAAGATCGAGGAGTACATGGCCACCGTGCCGTGCCCGGACTGCGGCGGCAGCCGCCTGCGGCCGGAGTCGCTGGCGGTGCGCGTGGGCGAGCTCGGGATCCACCAGGTCACGCAGATGTCGGTCAAGCGCGCAATCAGCTGGTTCGAGAACCTCGAGCTGACCGACACCGAGCGCCAGATCGCGCGCCTCGTCCTGCGCGAGATCAACGAGCGACTGCGCTTCCTCGACAACGTCGGGATCGGCTACCTGTCACTCGACCGCGCGGCGGCGACGCTGTCCGGCGGCGAGGCACAGCGAATCCGACTGGCCACGCAGATCGGTTCCAGCCTGGTCGGCGTGCTCTACATCCTCGACGAGCCGTCGATCGGTCTGCACCAGCGCGACAACGCGCGTCTGATCGAGACGCTCGAGCGGCTGCGCGACATCGGCAACACCGTCATCGTCGTCGAACATGACGAGGGCACGATGCGGGCGGCGGACCACATCGTCGACATCGGCCCGGGTGCCGGCGAGCACGGTGGCTGGATCGTGGCGCAGGGCACGCCGGACGAGGTCATGGACGTCGAGGAGTCGGCAACAGGGCAATTCCTCGCCGGCACCCGCGTCATCGAGATCCCGCCGAAGCGCCGCAAGCCGACCGGCAAGATCACGATCGAGGGCGCCAGCCAGAACAACCTCAAGAAGATCAACGCCGACGTCCCACTCGGTGTCTTCTGTTGCGTCACGGGCGTCTCAGGCTCCGGGAAGTCCACGCTCGTCAACGAGATCCTCTATCGCGCGGTCGCGAACAAGCTGCACCGGGCGAAGCTGCGCCCGGGAGCGCATCGCCGCGTCAAGGGGCTTGACCAGGTCGACAAGATCGTCAACATCGACCAGTCGCCGATCGGGCGTACGCCACGATCGAACCCGGCCACCTACACGGGCGTCTTCGACCAGATCCGCGACCTGTTCAGCCGTACCCAGGAAGCGCGGGCGCGCGGCTACAAGCCAGGTCGTTTCAGCTTCAACGTCAAGGGCGGCCGCTGCGAGGTCTGCCGCGGTGACGGCCAGATCAAGATCGAGATGCACTTCCTGCCCGACGTCTACGTGCCGTGCGAGCAGTGCAACGGGCGCCGCTACAACCGCGAGACGCTCGAAGTGCGCTTCAAGGGCAAGACGATCGCGGACGTGCTCGACATGCCGGTCGAGGAGGCGCTGGAGTTCTTCCGCCACATCCCGAAGATCAAGCGCCGGCTGCAGGCGCTGCACGACGTCGGGCTCGACTACATCCGCCTGGGGCAGCCGGCGACGACGCTGTCGGGTGGTGAGGCGCAGCGTGTCAAGCTGGCAACCGAGCTGTCGAAGGTGGCCACCGGCCGCACTCTGTACATCCTCGACGAGCCGACCACCGGGCTGCACTTCGCGGACGTCCAGCGCCTGCTGGAGATGCTGCAGCGACTGGTGGAGACGGGCAACACGGTCGTCGTGATCGAGCACAACCTCGACGTGATCAAGACCGCGGACCACCTAATCGACCTGGGACCGGAAGGCGGCGAGGACGGCGGCAAGATCGTCGCGAGCGGGACCCCGGAGAAGGTGGCCCGCGCAAAGGGCTCGTACACAGGGCACTTCCTTGCGCCGCTCCTGGATGCCAAGCAAGCTATTGCGGCTTGAACAAGCTCTACCTTCAAAAGTGGAGGTGGTACGAGCGCAACTCGTTGCCTTGGAACCGCCTTGCCATCCACAACGAGTTCGCCAACCGCAATGCGTTCGCGCGCTGGCCGGTGCAGGGCAACGTTCTGGAGTCGTTCCGCGAGGGGCGGCTCGAGATCGGGGAGCACACGCTCTTCGAGCCGAACGTCTGGATCACCACCGGAGACCACGGACGGGTTCGCATCGGCGCCGGCTGCTTCCTGAACATGGGCGTGATGGTCGCCTCGCACGAGCTCGTCGAGATCGGCGACCACTGCATGTTCGCCAACGGTTGCTTCGTCTCCGACGCCGCTCACCGCTTCGACGACCCCGACAAGCCAGTGCCGTGGCAGGGCTTCACCACCAAGGGCCCTACGCGCATCGGCGACAACTGTTGGTTCGGCGTCAACTGCGTTGTGACCAGCGGCGTCACGATCGGCGACCGCTGCGTCGTCGGGGCGAACTCGGTAGTGACACGAGACCTGCCGCCGCATACGATCACGGCTGGATCGCCCGCGAAGGTCATCAAGGAGATCGAGTTCACCCGTGGCTGAAGAAGTCCAGATCGCAGGTACGCCGGCGACGGCGAAGATCCGGTCGCCATGGGCGGCGGCGCTGCTGCCGATCGTCACCATCGGGATCTACTACTTCGTCTGGTACTACAAGATCAACCGCGAGATGCGCGACCTGGGGCAGGCGCGCAACACCGACGAGTTGGGAGACAGCCCGGGCACGTCGCTGCTCGCGGTGACGCTCGGCGCGCTCATCATCGTCCCCGCGATCATCTCGGTCGTGCACACGGCGCAACGGATCCAGAAGGCTCAGCTGCTCACCGGGGTCGAACAGACGCTGAGTGGCTGGCTCTCGTTGGTGCTCTACGTCCTGATCACGCCCGCGTTCTGGGCTTATCAGCAGAGCGAGCTCAACAAGGTCTGGCGCAGTTCCGGCGAGCCACGGCGCGTCGAGGCCGGCGAAGCGACCCCGACCGACATCGGGCCGGAGTCGACGACCCCGAGCCAAACAGAGTTCCGTTAGCTAAAGCTGCGACTCGCTTCGATCGAGCGCCTTGAGCTCGGCGCGCAGGCTCGCGGCTTCGTCCGGGGCCATCGTGTACGTGTGGTCGGGTTCCGGGTACTTGCGCGTGCGCACATCCTCCGCGTAGCGCGCCACGCCGTCGATCATCTGCTCGCGGACGTTCGCGTAGCGCTTCACGAAGCGTGCAGCGTGGCCGTCGTAGATGCCGAGCAGGTCGTGGAAGACCAACACCTGGCCGTCTGAGGCGGGCCCCGCTCCGATCCCGATGACCGGGATCTCGATGTGCGGCATCACGGCCTCGGTCAAGTCGGCCGGGACGGCCTCGAACACGATCGAGAAACAGCCGGCGTCCTGCAGCGCAAGGGCGTCGTTCACCACCTTCATCGCCTTCTCGGCCGTACGGCCCTGTGAGCGGTAGCCGCCCAGCGCGGTCGCGGTCTGCGGGGTCAGTCCCACATGGCCCATCACGGGGATGCCGGAGTCGACGATCGCCTTGGCGCGCTCCACCGACGATCCGCCGCGCTCGAGCTTGACCGCATCGCAGCCCGCCTCCTTCACGAAGCGCTGAGCGGTCTTGACGGCCTCCACGTTCGAGCCCTCGTAGGAGCCAAAGGGCAGGTCGCCGATCAGCATCGGCGTCGTCAGGCCGCGGCGGGCGGCGGCCGCCAGCATGAGCATCTCGTCCAGCGTTACCGGCACCGTGCTCTGGTAGCCGAGCACGGTCATCGCGCCGGAGTCGCCCACCAGGACCAGGTCCACGCCCGCCTCCTCGGCCACCGAGGCGCTCGGATAGTCGTACGCCGTGACCATGACGAGCGGCTCGCCGAGCGCCTTCTTCTCGGCGAGGGTCGACAGGGTTACGGCCTTCCGCTTGCGCGGGGGCGTGTCGGCGGTGATTCGCTGGCGTGCGCTCATGACAGGAGCTCCCTTTCGGTGTCGTCGGTGATGACGATTTCGTTGTCGCGATTGACGTGGACGACGCGTGGCACGTAGGAGTCGAGCTCCTCTTCGGAGCACTCGGCGTACGAGATCACGATCATCGTGTCGCCCGGTGGATCTTGGGACTTCAACATCGTCCTTCTCATGCACCCCTGCCTTTCAGCATCGTGTTGTCGATCAGGCGTGCCCGTCCCACACGGGCTGCAACTGCAAGCAGAGTCGAGCCGTTCACTCGTTCCGCCGGTGTCAAGTCCGTCGCCGACCGCAGCTCGAGGTACTCGGGCTCGATCCCGGCTTCGTCGAGCTCGTAGCGTGCAGCCGCGATGACCGCGGCAGCGTCCAGCTCGCCGCCCTCGACCGCCTGCTCGGCCGCCCGGAGGGCACGCGACAGCGCGGCGGCGCGCACGCGCTCCTCGTCCGTCAGGTAGGCGTTGCGCGAGCTCAGCGCCAAGCCGTCCGGCTCGCGGACGGTGGGGCAGACCTCGATGCGGACGGGCATGTTGAGGTCGTTCACGAGCTTCGAGATGACCAGCGCCTGCTGGGCGTCCTTCCGCCCGAAGTAGGCAGCATCCGGGGCCACCATGTTCAGCAGCTTGGTCACGATCGTCGTGACGCCCTTGAAATGGCCTGGGCGCGCGGCGCCGTCGAGCGGCTCGGTCAGGCCGCCAACCTCGACGGTCGTGTCGAACCCTGGCGGGTAGACCTCCCCGACCGACGGCGCGAAGACGAAGTCGACGCCCTCCTTCTCGGCCAGCGCGAGATCGCGGGCTTCGTCGCGTGGATAGGCGTCGAGGTCCTCGTTCGGGCCGAACTGCGCCGGGTTGACGAACAGCGACACGACGACCGTCGCGTTGTCGGCGCGCGCCGCCCGCATCAACGACAGGTGCCCGTCGTGGAAGTAGCCCATCGTGGGGATGAGCCCGACCGGCCGCGGCGCCGTGGCGAGCGCGTCACGCAGCTCCGCGATCGTCCGGACCGTTTTCACGCCGCCACCGCCCTCGTTTGTTCGACGAGGGCATCGAAAAGCGGAAGGAGATCGGGCGCGGCCTCCGCGATTGCCTTGCGCTGACGGGCCACGGTCACTTCGTCACCACGGGCGATCGGGCCGGTCAACGCAGCATGCGGCCCGACTGAAGCCCAGTTGTCGACGGTCTGGCGCACCAGTGGCGCGAGCATTCGGCGCGCGTCCTCCGCCTCGATGCCGGCGGCCGCCGCGACACGCTCGGCCATCCACTCGAGCGTGACGACGAAGTTCGAGGCGATCGAGGCGGCCGCGTGGTAGGCCGGCCGGGCGGAGTCGTCGATCACGAACGGCTCCATCCGTGCGGCCACTGCCAGGCCACGAGCCAGCTCGAGCGCCTCGGGCGTCGAGCCGGCGATGGCACAGCCGCAGCCGGCGAAGCTCGTCTCGGGCCCGGTGACCGTCTGCAGCGGGTGCAGGCCGAACGCGGCGCGATCGGGGCCCAGTGCCCCGAGCGGCGTCGCGCCGCTCACATGACCGACGAAGCGCCCATCGACGGCGGCCGCGACATTCGCTATCTCGCCATCCGGCACGCACAGCAGCACCACATTGGCGGTCGGCACGGCGCCGCGACCAAGCGGCCCCTCGACCTCCAACCCGCCCTCGGCGAACGCCCGAGCGAGCGCGGTGCCGACACGACCACGGCCAACGATGGCAAGGGTTGAGTAGGGGAGTGCAGTCATCGGTGGGGTCCACTCCCGAAGCACCGGGTAGCGGCCTCAGGCCAAAGGTTACCCTCCGGCCGTGGCTTCGAAGCCTCCTCATCAACGGCGCGAGGAGCTCGTTTCCGTCTACCGGGAAATGTGCGATTCGCACGCATGTCCGCTGATTGACCTCCGGACCAAGCTCGTCTTCGGTGCCGGTAACGCGAACGCGGACCTCATGTTCGTCGGCGAGGCGCCCGGCGCGATGGAGGATCAGCAGGGGCTTCCGTTCGTGGGCCGGGCCGGAAAGCTCCTCGACGATTTGCTCCTCGAGGTCGGGATTCAGCGCTCGGATGTGTTCATCACGAACGTCATCTGTTGCCGGCCGCCCGGTAACCGCGACCCACTCCCTGAGGAGATCGAGGCCTGCAAGCCGTACCTGTACCGGAAGATCGAGCTGATCGAGCCGAAGATCATCTGCACGCTCGGGAACTTCGCGACCAAGCTCCTGACGGGTGACCCGACCGGCATCACGCGCGTCCACGGACGCCCCCAGGAGCGCGAGGTGGGGGGCCGCCTCGTGCGGCTCTTCCCGATCTTCCACCCGGCGGCGGCGCTGCGGACCGACTCGATCAAGCAGCTCCTGCGCGAGGACTTCGCGAAGCTCCCGGCGTTGCTCGCCGAGTACGCCGAGCTGGAGGCGCAAGAGGAAGAGATACCCGCGGGTGACACCGAGCAGCTGGGCCTCTTCCAGTAGCTCGCCGGCGGAGACGGAGGCGGCGGGAGCGCGGCTGGCGGCCGAGCTCGAGCCGGGCGACGTGGTCCTGGTCAGCGGCGATCTCGGCGCGGGCAAGACGACGTTCGTGCGCGGGGCGTGCGGCGCGCTCGGCGTGACGGCGAACGTGACGAGCCCCACCTTCACGATCGGTCAGCTGTACGCGGGCAATCCCGACGTCGCGCACCTCGACCTCTACCGGCTCGACGGTGCTGAGCCCGGCCTACTCGAGGACTACCTGACGCCCGACCGGATCGCGTTCCTGGAATGGCCGGAGCTGGCTGAGCCCGAGCTCGAGCGGGTCAGCGCGCGGGTGCGGATCGAGCACGCCGGGGCGGACCAGCGCCGGATCAGCGTCGAATGAACGTTCTCGGCTTCGACACCTCGACCTCCGCCGCCAGCGTGTGCGTGCTGCGAACCGATGGCCAGGCGTTCGAGTTCATCCCGCGCGTCGAGCGGCTCAGCGAGCCGCCCGGCCATGCCCGCGAGCTGATGCCGGCGGTCGACCGCCTGATGCGCGAGGCCGGGCTGGGGTTCGGCGACCTCGATGCGCTCGGGGTGGGAATCGGGCCAGGCGGGTTCACAGGCCTGCGAATCGGGATCGCGACCGCCCACGGAATCGCGCAATCAGCCGAGGTGCCGCTTCATCCCGTCCTGTCCCTCGCCGCCCTTGCCGCGGGGATCGAGTCCGATGCGCCGTTTCCGGTGATCGACGCTCGCCGCAACGAGGTATATGGGCTCGATCGCGCAGGCGAGCCGTTCGTCGGCTCCATCGATGACGCGGTAGGGGAGGCCCCGCGAGGGGCTCTGGCGGCTGGAGATGGGTCGATACGATTTCGTGAATCCCTGGAAAGCGCCGAGATCCGCGTGGCTCCAGGCGACTCCGGGATGCATGTCGTCAGGGGCCTTTACATCTGCCGGCTCGCGGCGACTGTCCAACCTGTCCCTCCTGAGTCCGTGGTTCCGTGCTACCTGAGAGCGCCAGACGCGAAGCCCCCTTCACGATCCGCCGGCTGATCTACGCCGACCTGCCGCACGTGATCGCGATCGAGCGCCGCTCGTTCCCGACGCCGTGGTCGCTGGCGATGTTCGTGCTCGAGCTGTCGAAGCCCTCGGGCATCTGCCTGGCGGCGCTCGATGCTGACGAGATGGTGGGCTACTGCGTCTGCTCGCGCTATGACACGGTCTGGCACCTGATGAACGTGGCGGTCGACCCGGATCGGCGCCGCGAAGGCGTCGCCGCGGCGTTGCTCACCACCCTCTTCGATCATGCCGACCAGCCCGGCGAGCAGTACACGCTCGAGGTTCGCCCGTCGAACGCGCCCGCCATCGCCCTCTACGAGAGCTTCGGGTTCAAGCGCGCGGGCTTGCGCAAGGGCTACTACCACGACAACAAGGAAGACGCTCTGATCATGTGGCGCACGGCCGGGGCGGAGTCGGCTGTTCCGGCCACGTGATCCTCGGGATCGAGACGAGCTGCGACGACACCTGTGCGGCCGTGGTGACACCCGGCGGCGCGGTGCTCTCGAACGTCGTCGCCTCGCAGGGCCTGCTGCACGCGGAGTACGGCGGGGTGGTCCCGGAGATCGCGTCACGCCGGCATCTCGAGTTGGTCGACGCGGTGCTCGAGGACGCGCTCGAGAAGGCCGGGGTGGACCTCGACGCGGTCGACCAGGTCGCCGTGACCAACGGCCCTGGGCTGATCGGTGCCCTGCTTGTCGGCCTGTCCGCCGCCAAGGGCTTGGCGGCCGCGCGCGGCTTGGCGCTCACGCCGGTGGACCACCTGCTCGGCCACGTCCTCGCTTCGACGCTGGGCGACGACCCGATCGAGCCGCCGTTCGGCGTGCTGGTCGCGAGCGGCGGTCACACGTTCCTGGCGCACGTCGACGAGCCGAGCTCGTACCGCACGCTCGGGTCCACTCTCGACGACGCCGCGGGCGAGGCGTTCGACAAGGGCGCGCGCATCCTGGGCCTCGGCTACCCGGGCGGGCCGCTCATTCAGAAGGCGGCCGCCGCCGGCGATCCGGCCGCGTTCGACTTCCCGCGCTCGTTCCCGAACGAGCTCGACTTCAGCTTCAGTGGACTGAAGACCTCGCTTCTGTACAAGGTGCGCGACCTCGGCCCCGACGTCGCGCGCGAGCGGCTGAGCGACCTCGCGGCGTCGTACCAGGAGGCGATCGTCGACGCGCTTGCAACGCGGGTGCGTCAGGCGATCACCTGGTCGCACTTCGAGCGGTTCGCGATCGGCGGCGGCGTCGCTGCCAACGGGCCGCTGCGCGAGCGGCTGGGTGAGGTCGCCCACGAGCTCGGGGTGGGGCTCTGGATCCCGCCGTTCGACCTGTGCACCGACAACGCCGCGATGATCGCCGGCGCCGCCCGCTTCCTCGATTCCCTGCCGTATCCGGAATACCTCGGCTTGGACGCGGCCGCTCGCCTTGCTTAAGCGGGCGCTACCGCTGGCCGTCGTCGCTGTCGCCCAGCTGGCGATCCTGATCGGCGCCGGGGTGAGCGGCAACGAGAAGCCGCTGACCCCGGCGCAGAAGCGCGTCGCGCGGGCGCACGTCGGCGGGCCGTTCCCGCTGGAGTTGCGCAGCCCGCAGGTGGTCGCCGGCACCAGTGCACGCGTGCTCGTGGCTCTGCGGCGGCCGTCGCTCGCGGAGCTGAACGCGAAGGCACCGCAATCCCCGGTTCGCCAGCGCGCGTACGTGCGGAGCCTGCACCACGAGGCCCGCGCGCTGATGAGCGCGTTGACGGCGAAGGGGGTTCGCTTCGGGCAACCAATCCTGTTCGCGCGGGTTTGGAGCGGCTTCGCGGCGACGATCGCGACGAGGGACCTTCCCGCGGTGCAGACACTCGGCCTGCGCGTCGAGCCCGTCAGCCGCTTCTATCCGGCGCAGGTTCCGGGCAGGGATGCGCCGGCAGTGCGTCCGCTTCCGACGACGACGACGAGCCCGGGCCGGGTGGCAGTCCTTGATGCGTTCCGGCGGCGAACGCGGCGAGCCCGGCGAGGCGGCGCATCCGCGGCCCGCCCACCGGCACGCCTCTTCGCGGACGAAGTCGGGCCGAGCGGCAACCGTCGCCGATCGGCCGCTGACAACGCCGGCGCGCGCGTTGCCGCCGTGATCGAAGGCGAGCTACCGAGGGCGCGCATCCAGCGCTTCCGCGTCGCCGGCTCACAGGCGCTCGAAAGCGGCAAGTTCGAGGTCTTCGGGACCACGGACCAGATCCTCTCCGGGCTTGAGCGGGTGGTCGACCCGGACCAGAACGGCGACGCGACCGACGCCGTGCCTGTCGCCGTCACCGGCCTGAGCGCGCCCTACTCGGGCTTTGAGCGCTCGGCTGTCGCCGAGGCCGTCGACGGTGCGACCGAACTGGGCACCCTTGTCGTCGCGCCGGCGGGCAACGGCGGCGACCCTGATGGCCCCTTCGGGTCGATCGGCGCCCCCGGGGCCGCGCGCGGCGCGCTGACGGTAGGCGCGCTCGACCCCTCCGGGGACCCGGCGACCGCGAGTTCCACGGGCCCGACTTACAGCCTCGGGCCAAAGCCGGACCTGGCCATCTCCGGCGGCGCGGAGACGGCGGCCGGCACTGCCTGGGGCACCGCGCTGGCTGCGGCACGTGTGGGAGGGGTGGCCGCCGCGCTGCGCGCCGAGCGAACCAAGCTCACGCCGGTCCAGGCCGCCGCCGCCCTTGTCGGCACGGCGGCTCCGCGGGGCGCGCCGAACGCGGCCGGCGGCGGTGACCCACTGCTCCAGGCGGCACGCGCCACTCCGTTCGTCGCCCAGCCGGCTCAGGTAAGCCTCCGCGCCGGCGCCACCCAGACCGTGAAGATCGCATCCCTCGGTGGTCCCGCGCAGCTCGTGCAGGCGAAGCCGGTCAGTGGACTGACGATCACGACAGCCGGCTCGACCGTGACGATCCGCGCCGCCAAGGACGCGAAACAGGCCAGCGGACGCATCGATCTCGGCCCGATCGCGCTCCCCTACCAGGTCGTCGATCGCGCGCCGGTGCCGCCGCTCGGCCGCCCGGAGGTCATCTTGCGCGCCGGCAAGCCCGACGGAGTCCACTTCACCGCCGGCAGCATCGAGAGGGGCGACAAGGGCACGAGCGTGATTCCCGTCGGCAACCTGATCCTGACGCTCAGCGGCCCGACCACGCGCGAGCTCACCCCGCCCGGCGGCGCCACCGACCTGTTGCCCGGCGAATACGCCTACACACTCACTGACGAGATCAAAGCCCAGCTCGTCCCGGGCCGCTACCGCTTCGAGCTGCGCGCCAGGGGCACGGCCGGTGGGGGAGCGGTGATGCGGCGTTCGCGAAGCTTCAAGGTGGCATGACGCAGGTCACCTTGTATGGCAAGCCCGGCTGCCACCTCTGCGAGGAGGCGCGCTCGGTCGTCGAGCACGTGCGCGAGCGGCGTCCCTTCGACCTCGAGGAGGTCGACATCACCCGCGACCCGAGCCTCGAGGCGCAGTATCGAGAACGGATTCCGGTCATCGCCATCGACGGCCAGGAGGCTCTCGAACTGGTGATCGAGGCCTCTGAACTCGAACGCTGCCTCGCTACGATCCGTTCGTGAACTACGAGGACGGCAACGGCGTTGGAGCACTTGCGCTGTCAGAGCGCGGAGAGCGTCTCTCATTCGGCGTGGCCGCCCGTTTGTCGCGCTACCTCCAGGTCCTGACGCAGGCCCGCAAGATGGGCAAGACGACGATCTCCTCGCAGGAGCTCGCCGACTACACGCACGTCAACTCAACGCAGATCCGCCGCGACCTGTCCGGCTTCGGGAAGTTCGGCAAGCGCGGCGTGGGCTACAACGTCGACTCGCTCGTCTCGCAGATCCGCAAGATCCTGCGCACCGCCGGCCAGCACAACATCGCGCTGTTCGGTGCCGGTCATTTGGGACGCGCGATCGCCGGGTCGCACATCTTCGCCGACCACGGGTTCCAGATCGTGTCGATCTTCGACACCGATCCCCGCAAGATCGGCGAGTCGATCGGCGAGCTGACCGTGCGTCCCTACGACGAGATGCAGCAGGCAATCGGGGACGAGGAGATCGTCGTGGGAGTGCTGGCCGTCCCAGGCGAGGCAGCGCAGGGGGTCGCGGATGACCTCGTCGATGCGGGAGTGAAGATCATCTTCAATTACTCGGAGGCCCTGCTCCAGACACCGCCACACGTGACGGTGCACACGTCCAGTCCCGCCGTCGACCTGCTTTACGCCCTCTACTTCTACCTCCAGTAAGCCGTGTTGGACATGGCCCGGACCCGGGAGGTCTTCGAGGCCTCAACGGACTTCACGCTGGCGGTGGAGGAGGAGTTCCAGCTCCTGGATCCGGACACGCTCGGGCTGGCGCAGCGCTACAGCGAGCTGCGTGCGCTCACGGATGCCGACCCCGTGCTGGTCGACGCCGTCGCCGGCGAGCTGATCGAGTCCGAGATCGAGATCCGCTCCGGTCGCTGCGAGAGCTGGGCGGAGCTCGTCGCTCGCCAGCAGGACGCCCGCAACCGGCTGTTCCACATCGCCGGCGAGAACGGCGTCCTCCTGGGCGCGACGGCCACGCATCCGTGGAGTCCGTGGCAGGAGCAGAAGATCATCGACACCGAGCACTACCGGCGCGTGGCCGAGGGACTGCAGTACGTGGCCTGGCGCAACAACACGTTCGGCATCCACGTGCACGTCGGCATCCGCGACGCCGATCGCGCGATCGCGGTATGCGACCGCATGCGACTGCAGATGCCCGCGCTGCTGGCCGTCTCCGCCAACTCGCCGTTCCTGGACGGCTGCAACTCCGGCCTGCACTCGGCGCGCACCCAGATCTTCACCAAGAGCTTCCCGCGCTGCGGCATCCCCGACCACTACGGGAGCTTCGGCGCCTATGCGGACTACGTCGAGTTCCTCGAGCGCGCGGGGTCGATCGTCGAGGCCACCCAGATCTGGTGGAGCGTCCGCCCACACCACTCGTTCGGGACCGTCGAGATGAGGATCTGCGATGCCCAGACGAGCGGCGAGGACTCGGCGGCGCTCGCGGGGCTGCTTATCGCGGCGATCGCACAGGCGGCCATCGACGAGGACGAGGGTGTGCCGTTCACGCCGCACCCGCCGCGGCTGGTGGAGGAGAACTTCTGGCGCGCCATCCGCCACGGCCTCGACGGCAAGCTCATCGACCTCGACCGAGGCGAGGAGTTCCCGGCTGCCGCCCTGCCCGAGCGGCTGCTCGAGTGGACGGTGCCGGCCCGCAGCGTGCTCGGCATCGATCTCGCCCTGCCTTCGGAGAACGGCGCTCAGCGCCAGCGCGCGGCGCTCGCGGGCGGGGGCTCGATCGAAGAGGTGTTCCGCTCAGAGGTGGGGCTGACGCAGTCGACGTACGCCGCGGTCGAGACCGCGCCGTGATCGGCGTCTTCGGCGGCTCCGGTTTCTACGAGTTCCTCGACGACGTCGAGGAGCTGCACGTGGACACGCCCTTCGGGCGGCCGTCGGCGGCGATCAGGGTCGGCGAGATCGAAGGCGCCCGCGTCGCGTTCATGCCCCGCCACGGCGACAAGCACGAGTTCCCGCCGCACCGGGTCAACTTCCGCGCGAACGTGTGGGCGATGCGCGAGGCCGGGGTCCGGCGCATCATCGGGCCCTGCGCCTGCGGGTCGCTGCAGCCGGACCTGCACCCCGGGACGTTCGTTGTGGCCGACCAGTTCGTGGACCGCACGAGCGGGCGAGCGGACACCTTCTACGAGGACCGCACCGTCCACGCCTCGGCCGCCGATCCCTACTGCCCCGAGCTCCGCCAGATCCTGGCGGACGCCGCGGCGGAGCTCGGGATCGAGGTCAGGAGGGCCGGAGCCGTGGTCGTGATCCAGGGTCCTCGCTTCTCCACACGGGCCGAATCCAGGTGGTTCAGCGCGATGGGCTGGAGCGTCGTGAACATGACCCAATACCCCGAGGCCTGGCTGGCCCGCGAGCTCGAGCTCTGCTACGCGACGGTCGCCCTGGTGACCGACTACGACGTCGGCCTCGAGGACATGCCACAGATCGAGGCTGTCAGCGCGGAAGCGGCTTTCCGGGTGTTCGCCGAGAACCTGGATAGACTGCGCGACCTTCTCTTCCGGGCCATACCGCGAATCGGCCCGCAACCTGAAGACGTTTGCGCGACGGCTCTTGCCAGCGCGATCGTCCACTAGGAGGCAACCTCACTTGACTAGTTTCTTGACCGACTACGGCCCAATCGTCGCGCTGGTATGCGCGGGATGCGCGGTGCTCTACGGCGTCGTGACTTCCCGCTGGCTGCTGGCGCTGTCGCCGGGCAACGAGGAGATGCGTTCCATCTCCGCGGCTGTTCAGGAGGGCGCGGAGGCCTACCTGAACCGCCAGTACACGATCATCGCCGGCGTCGCCGTGGTGATCACGATCGTGATCGCGATCGCGATCGACGTCCGCACGGCAATCGGCTTCATCATCGGCGGCACCTTCTCGGGCGCCGCGGGCTTCATCGGGATGAACGTCTCTGTACGTGCCAACGCTCGTGTTGCCGAGGCGGCGCGAGGCGGCGTTCCGGCGGCGCTCAAGGTCGCGTTCCGCGGCGGCGCCGTGACCGGCCTGCTGGTAGCCGGCCTGGCGCTGCTCGGCGTAGCCGGCTACTACGGGGTCCTGCGCCTGGCCGGTGTCTCCAACAAGGACACCGTCGACGCACTCGTCGGCCTCGGCTTCGGCGGCTCGCTGATCTCGGTCTTCGCTCGACTCGGCGGCGGCATCTTCACGAAGGCCGCTGATGTCGGCGCCGACCTGGTCGGCAAGGTCGAGGCGGGCATTCCCGAGGACGACCCGCGCAACCCGGCCGTGATCGCCGACAACGTCGGCGACAACGTCGGCGACTGCGCCGGCATGGCGGCCGACCTGTTCGAGACCTATGCGGTCACCTCGGTCGCAGTGATGCTGCTCGGCGTCCTGACGTTCACGAACACAACCGAGGTCGCGGTCTACCCGCTGGTCCTCGGCGGCATCTCGCTGATCTGCTCGATCATCGGCACCTACGCGGTGCGCGGCGTCAACGTCGAGCGCGCGCTCTACCAGGGCCTGATCGTGTCGGGCGGCCTGGCGGCGATCGCGTTCCTCCCGATCAGCCTGTGGATGATGGACGACGTCCATCTCAAGCCGACCGCATCGAAGCTGATCGCCGGCGGCGTCACCGCCCCGAGCGGCTTCGACTTCTGGCTCTGCACGCTGATCGGCATCGCCATCACCGCCGGTCTGTTCGTGATCACCGACTACTACACCTCGACGCGCTTCCGCCCGGTCAAGAAGACCGCGCGTGCGTCGGTCACCGGTCACGCCACGAACATCATCCAGGGCCTTGCTTCGGGTTATCAGGCGACCGCTGCGCCGGCGATCCTGATCTGCCTCGGCATCCTGGGTGCGAACGAGCTCGCCGGCATCTACGGAATCGGCGTGGCCGTCATGGCTCAGCTCTCGCTGACCGGCCTGATCGTCGCGCTCGACGCATTCGGCCCGATCACCGACAACGCCGGCGGCATCGCCGAGATGGCCGATCTGCCTGAGGAGGTCCGCAACGTGACCGACCCGCTCGACGCGGTCGGCAACACGACGAAGGCGGTCACGAAGGGATACGCGATCGGCTCTGCCGTGCTGGCAGCACTGGTGCTGTTCGCGGCGTTCGTCCAGGAGCTCAAGGCCGAGGCCGGCGTCAAGGGGATCAAGTCGTTTGACATCTCCCAGCCCGAGGTGCTCATCGGCCTCGTGCTCGGCGGCATGATGGTCGCGCTGTTCTCGTCGCTCGCCATCGAGTCGGTCGGCCGCGCCGGCGGGGCCGTGATCGAAGAGGTCCGGCGCCAGTTCCGCGAGCATCCCGGCATCATGGAGCGCACCGAGAAGCCGGACTACGCGCGCGCCGTCGCGATCGTGACGACAGCGGCGCAGAAGGAGATGATCATCCCGGCGCTGATTCCGATCGTCGTCCCGGTGGTCGTCGGGCTCCTCAGCTATCAGGCTCTTGGCGGCCTGCTGATCGGCGTGATCGTCGTGGGCTTCTTCACCGCCATCTCGATGACCTCGGGCGGTGGCGCGTGGGACAACGCGAAGAAGCTGATCGAGGACGGCGAGTACGGCGGCAAGGGCTCCGAGGCGCATGCCGCGTCGGTGACCGGTGACACCGTCGGTGACCCCTACAAGGACACCGCCGGCCCGGCGATCAACCCGATGATCAAGGTCGCCAACATCGTGGCGATCCTGATCATCCCGTTCCTGGTTTAGGGACGGGCTTTAGCCGGTCCCAGCCCTGGGGTAGGTTGAAGGTCGATGGCCGAATGGAGACCTAAGGGCGGCGGTCTCGAGCGAGTTCTCGGGACCGGCGCCCTGTTCTCCACTGCCTACGGCAACGTGGGCAGCTCGATCTATTACGCGCTCGGCCTGGTCGCGAGCTTCGCGCTCGGACTGACGCCGATCGTCTTCCTGATCAGCGGGCTGATCTTCATGGCCACGGCGGCGACGTATGCCGAGGCGACCACGATGTATCCCGAGGCGGGCGGCTCGTCGTCGTTCGCGCGCCACGCCTTCAACGAGTTCTGGTCCTTCTTCGCCGCCTGGGGCCAGATGCTCAACTACATCATCACCATCTCGATCTCCGCGTTCTTCGTGCCGCACTACCTCGGGGTCTTCTGGCCCGCCCTGCGACACGGGCCGGGCGACATCGTCTTCGGCATCGCGGTCGTCGGCATGCTGGCTCTGCTCAACATCGTCGGCATCCGCGAAGCGGCCGGGATCAACATCGGCTTGGCGGTCGTCGACTTCGCGACCCAGCTCGTGCTGGTGATCCTTGGCTGCGTGCTGGTGCTGTCGCCCGACACCCTTGTCAACAACGTTGACCTCGGCAAGTACCCGACCTGGAGCGACTTCCTGATTGCGATCCCGGTCGGCATGGTCGCCTACACCGGCATCGAGACGATCTCGAACATGGCCGAAGAGGCGCGTGACTACGGCAAGACGATTCCGCGCTCGATTGGCGGCGTGGTCATCGCGGTGATGGTCATCTACGCGTTGCTGCCGTCCGTGGCGCTGTCGGCGATGCCCGTCAAGAACGGGCAGACGCTGCTCGGCCTTCCGGAGAGCCAAGGCGGCTACGCCGGAGATCCGGTACTCGGCGTCGTGAAGAACATCGACCTCGGTCCGTTCCAGCACGCCGCAGAGATCTACGTCGGCTTGCTGGCTTCGACGATCCTGATCCTCGCCACGAACGCCGGCTTGATCGGAGTCTCCCGGCTCACCTACTCGATGGGCCAGTACAGACAGCTGCCGGACAAGCTGCGCACCCTGCACCCGAAGTTCCGGACGCCCTACATCGCGATCGTGCTGTTCGGGGCAATCGCCTGCGTCACGATGCTGCCGGGTAAGGCGGAGTTCCTGGGGCAGATGTACGCGTTCGGCGCGATGCTGTCGTTCACGATCGCGCACCTGGCGGTGATCCGCCTGCGGATGCGACAACCGGACGCGGAGCGGCCCTATCGCGGACCCGGCCGCATCAACCTCGGGCGCGGACGGATGCTGCCGCTGTTCGCGGTCTTCGGCGGTATCGGCACAGGTCTTGCCTGGATCGTGGTGACGGTCCTCAACCTGACGACCCTCATCGTCGGGGTCGGCTGGATCGCGATCGGGATCTCGAGTTACGTGTTGTTCCGCCGCAGCCTCGGGCTGAACCTGACCGAAACGAAGAAGGCCGAGCTGGTGAAGTCCGCCGTCGAGCACGAGGTCGAGTACGAGTCGATTCTCGTCGCGTTCGAGGACACGGATTATTCGTCCGACGCGGTCGCCACCGCCGTCAAGCTCGCCGCTCGGCGCCGTCGAGGCGTGCACGTGGTCGTGCTGATCAGCGTCCCGAACCACCTGCCGATCGACGCGGTGCTGCCGGATCAGGAGCGACAGGCGGAGCAGACGATCGAGGCGGCGCGCGTGCTGGGCGGCCGGAGGGTCACCGGGCACACCGAGAAGGTCCGCCCCGGCCAGGGCGGCCGGCGCATCGTCGAGGAGGCACGCGAGATCAAGGCGCGTGCGCTGATCATGGCTCTGCCACAGCGGCCGCGGGCCGCCGGCTCCCCCTTCGGGCGCACGCTCGACACCGTGCTGGCGGACCGGCCGTGCCGAGTGATCATCACGACGGAGCCGCCGAAGCGGCCCGCCGAATCGCTCGCCGCCTCGTCGTAAGCTTGCCTTAGTGGACCGCGCCTACCGCGCCTCGACTCGGGTGATCGGCATAGTCACGTTCCTGTTGGGGCTCACACTGATCGCCGTGACGCTGGCTCGCGGCGGAGGACCGCTGGCCGTTGGCGTCGTGGCGGGCATCCTGTTCGTGATTCTCGGCGCCATCCGGTACATCCACGCAAGTCGCCACCCGGCATGATGGCCGGCCTGAGTGAGCTGCGCGCACGCGTTCGTGCGCCGTTGGCGGTGCGGAAGTTCCTGCCCGCTCCGATGGCTCTCGGCAGCCGCGGCAGCGGCGCGCTGGCGCTGTTCGCGATCGGCTTGACGGCGATCGGCGGGTCGATCTACTTCTCCCTCGGGGTGGTGGCCGGGTACGCGCTCGGGTTGACGCCGCTCGCGTACCTGTTCGCCGGCGTCTTCTTCGTGCTCACGATGATGACCTACGTAGAGGGCGGGGTCCTGCACCAGGAGCGTGGCGGCGCGTCGTCGCTCGCGCGCTACGCGTTCAACGAGCTCTGGAGCTTCATCGCGGGCTGGGCGATCCTGCTCGACTACCTGATCGTCATCGCCATCTCGGTGGTCTCGATCTCGCACTACCTGACGGTGGTGTGGCCGGCGGCCGACTCACGCGGCCCGACCTACGCGATCGGCGTCCTCGCGATCGGTGCGGTCGCAACACTCAACATTCGCGGCCTGCCAGTGGACCGCCTGCTCCTGGTCCTGACGGTCGGCCTGATCAACCTGGTGGTCCTGTTTGCAGTGTTGGTCGTAGGCCTGACGCTGTTCTCGGACACGACGGTCATCACCGACTCGATTCACATGGGGACGGCGCCCCAGTGGAACGACCTGATCTTCGGGCTGGTGGTGGCGACAGTTGCGCTCACCGGCATCGAAGCCGCGTCCGGCTTCGCCGGCGATGTTCGGGCGGCCACCACCGAGTTGCGGCGGCTGGTCGTGATCGGGACGGTGGTGGTGCTGGTTGTGTTCGTCGGCATCTCGGCGCTGGGCGTGATGGCCCTGCCGGTGCACGGCACCACGACGGCCCTCGGGACGAAGTACGTCGAGGCCCCCGTCCTCGGGATCGTCGACCAGTTCGATCCGCACTGGCTGATGAACCTGTTCCGCTGGCTCGTCGCCGTCGTTGCGTCCCTGGCGCTTTTCCAGGCGGCCAACACGAGCATGCTTGGCCTCTCGCGGCTTACGTACTCGCTTGCGACCAACGGGCAGATCCCCGCCGGGGTGGGCAAGTTGCATCGCGACCACGCGACGCCGTACGTCGCGATCGCCATCGCGTCGGGGCTGGCGTTCGTGCTCGTGCTCTCGAACGACATCGACTTCCTGGCGGGCATCTTCGCCTTCGGCGCGATGCTCGCGTTCACGCTGGCGCACGTCTCGATCATCGTGCTGCGCTTCAGGGAGCCGAAGCTGCCACGCGCCTACCGGATCCCGCTGAGCATCCGCATCGGCGGGGGGTCGCTGCCGCTGCCGGCGGTCGCCGGTGCGCTGATAGCGGGTGGAGCCTGGATCAGCGTGATCGTTCTCCACTCGGGCGCTCGCGTCATCGGCGGGCTCTGGATGGTCGCGGGCATTGCCTTCTACGTCATCTACCGCAGGGCACAGGGCAAGCCACTTGCCAAGCGCTACCAGATCCCGGCCGAGGCGCTGCGGGACGCGCCGGAGGTCGAGTATGGCGCCATCCTCGTTCCGATCTTCGGGGAGGAGTTGGACGACGACATCGTCGGCACCGCCGGGCGGCTCGCGGCCGAGGAGGCGGAGGAGGGCGAGGGCGGAGCGATCATCGAGGCGATCTACGTGGTCGAGATCCCGATGTCGCTGCCACTCGATGCACGTGTCCCCGAGGAGAAGATCACGGAGGCGCGCCGCGCGCTGCAGCGCGCAAAGCGGGTGGGCGAGGAGTACGAGGGGGTCGAGGTGGCCACCGCGTCGGTCCGGGCGCGGACCTACGGGCAGGGCATCGTCGAGGAGGCGCGGCGTCGCGGCGTCGAGGCGATCGTGCTGGCTGCGGAGGAGCCGACCCGCATGCGCGGTGGCAGGCGTCTTGGGGGACGCGGGGGCCCGCGGAACCGCTCGGTAGGGGAGACGACGCGCTACGTGATCGAGAAGGCGCCCTGCCGCGTGATCCTGACCGCGCCGCCCTTGGGCGAGGAAGGAACCCGCGAAGGGGTCGCTCCTTGATTAGATACGCCCTGTGTTCGTTCTGATCGTCGGCTGTGGGCGAGTCGGGTCGGCGATCGCCAGAAACATGATCGCCAAGGGCCACGATGTGTCGGTCCTCGACGAGGACCCTGAGGCGATAGCGCTCCTCGAGCGCGGGTTGGACCGCCCGTGGGAGGACCACGGTGGCCAGTTCACCGTCGGGACGGCACTCGAGATGGACGCGCTGCAGGCCGCGGGCATCGAGAACGCTGACGCGTTTGTCGCGGCCACGGACGGGGACAACACGAATCTGGTGATCGCGCAGATCGCGAAGCGCCGCTTCAACATCGACAAGGTGGTGGTGCGCGTGCTCGACCCCATGCGGGCCCAGTGGTACGAGGATCAGGGCCTGTCGACCGTCTGTCCGACGCAGAAGGCGATCGAGATGCTTCAGGAAGCCGTCGCCGGAAACGGCTCCGGGGCGGAGGGCTACTGATGTACGTGATCATCATCGGAGCGGGCAAGGTCGGCCTGAACCTTGGCCGCGAGCTCCGCGCGAAGGGCCACGAAGTCACGCTGATCGAGTCCGATCCCACCCGCTTCGCGGCGGTCGAGGAGGAGTTCGAGCACCAGGCTCAGTACGGCGACGGCTCCGAGCTGTGGGTGATGGAGCGAGCGGGCGTCGAGCGCTGCGAGATGCTGATCGCCGTGACCGGCGACGATGAGGACAACATCTTGATCTGCCAGGTCGCGCGCGAGAAGTACGGCGTGGAGCGGATCATCTCGCGCTGCAACAACCCGCGGAACCTTCAGCACTTCGAGTTGCTCGGCGTCAAGCCCGCTGTGTCGGCCACCGATCTGATCCTGCGTCTGATCGAGCATGAGGTGCCGAAGTACGGGCTGGTTCACCTGCTCGACCTCCCGCAGGAGCGGCTCGAGATCATCGAGATCGAGATCCAGGAAGGCTCGTTTGCCGACGGTCAGGAGGTCAAGGCGCTGGGGCTTCCGGACGGGTCGCTCGTGATCGCGATCCTGAGGGACGGCACGGGCTTCGTCCCGCTCGCCGACTCGGTCGTCGAGGCAGGTGACGAGCTGCTGCTCGTGCTCGACACCGGCCTCGAGGAGAAGATCACGAAGCGCCTGGGCGGGCCGCGCAACGAGCCGCCCGAGGCGCGGGCAGCCTGAGTGGCCGCGCGCTCCGTCGACTACCTGCTGATCGGTGGTGGGCTGGCGTCCGCGACCTGCGCGGCATCGCTGCGCGAGGAGGGCGCTGACGGGTCGATCCTGGTCGTAGGGCGCGAGCCCGATCCGCCGTACAACCGCCCGGACCTGTCGAAGGGCTACATGATGGGCAAGGAATCCCGCGACGAGGTGTTCGTCCATCCGAGCGACTTCTGGGACGGCCAGAACGTGGAGTTGATGACGCGTACGAGCGTGACGGGGCTCGACGCGAACGAACGGGTGGCGACGCTGCAGTCCGGCGACGAGGTGCGCTTCGGCCAGGCGCTGCTCGCAACGGGGTCGAACGTCCGGCGGCTGCGTGCGACGGGCGGCGAGCTGGACGGGATCCATTACCTGCGCACGTTCGGGAATGCGGACGCGATCCGCGCCGATGCCGAGCAGGCCGAGAACGTCGTCCTGATCGGAGGCTCGTTCATCGCGACGGAGGTGGCGGCGTCGCTCACGTCGCTGGGCAAGAAGTGCGCCATCGTGATGCTCGAGGAGGTCACGCTCGAGGCTCCCTTCGGCAAGGAGGTCGGCGGCTTCTTCCACCGCGTGCTCGAGGAGCACGGCGTCGTGATTCACGGCGGCGACGAGCTCGATCGTTTCGAGGGCGACGGCCGAGTGAGCAAGGTAGTGACGAAGGGCGGGCTCGAGCTGGACGCCGACCTGGTGGTGATCGGCGCCGGCGTCACGCCTGACGTGACTCTGGCGCGCGCAGCCGGCCTGAAGCTGAGCGAGTCGGGCGGCGTCGACGTCTCGTCGAGGCTCGAAGCATCGTCTTCGGATGTGTATGCGGGCGGCGACATTGCGGACTACGACAGCGTGGTGCACGGGCGTTCGCTGCGCATCGAGCACTGGGACGTCGCCTTCAACCAGGGCAAGACCGTTGCGCTGAACATGCTCGGTCGCAACGTCAACCACGAGGAGATCCCGTACTTCTTCTCCGACCTGGCCGACTGGTCGTCGATGGAGTACGTCGGCCCTGGGTCCGGCCGCGTCGTCGTGCGCGGCTCGATGAACGATGGCGAGTTCACCGCGTTCTATCTCGGGGACGGCGGCGTCGTGACGGCTGCGCTGACGGTCGGTCGTTCCGACGATCTCGACCCGGCCCGTCGCTTCATCCGCGAGAAGACGGCGCCCGATGAGGGCGCGCTCGCGGACCTGTCGACGGACCTCGCCGCGCTCTGAGGCGCGCCCAGGGGACACCGAGATTCCCCCGGGGACGCAGATTCGTCGCATCTTCAGCCTGCGCTGAGGTTTTCCGGGTACATGTGGTCCATGAATGCGGCTCCGCTTCTGGCGGGTGTGGCGCTGTGCGTCCTGGGAGGCATCGTGCGAGTGCGTGCTTGGCACGGCGCCCTGGCGGAGACCGCCGACGGCGTGCGCTACCGCGACGTCGTCGTCGCCCACCTCGGCGGGGCCGGCTTCAACGGGATCATCCCCGCGCACGGCGGCGACGCCGTGAAGCTCGCGCTCGTGAAGCGGCGCGTCCGGGACGTGCGGCTCGGGCAGTTGCTGGGCAGCCTCGCTCCGCCGGCGTCCGTCGAGGCGCTGCTGACGGCGCTGCTGCTGGCATGGGCCGTCGCGACCGGTGTACTCGATACGCCGTCGACGGCTCAGATTCCGCTACCGCTCGTCGGGGCGGCCGCCGCCATTGCGGCAGGCCTGCTCTGGCTCCTCGCGCGCAAGGCCCCGCGGCTGCTGCGCGACGTGCGCACGGGCATGGCGGCGCTCAGGCGCCCGCGTCAGCTGGCGCGTGGCATCGTTCCATGGGTCCTGGCAGGGCGCGTCTTCCGGCTGGCTGCGATCGGTTGCTTCCTCGCGGCGGTGGGACTGCCGATGACGCTTGCCGCCCTGCTCGTCGTGATGGCCGTCCAGGGCGGCGTCGGCACCAGCGGCGCGGCGAGCGCGCCAGTGAGGATCGCCGTGCTGTCGGCGAGCCTGCCGGCGGTCCTCGGCGGACACGACGTTGGTTTCCAGACGGCTGCAGAGCTGATCGGCGTCTCACAGATCGGCCCGATGGTCGCGAACCTCGCGATCTCCGTGGTCGTCCTCGGCATTACGTTGCGGACCACGTCGCCGCGCCGGGTCGTGCGCTACTGCCGCGAGAACATCAAGGCGGCAAAGCCCGCGCCGGCCGCCCCAGACGTCTGACAATCGTCACCGTCCTGTAACGCCCGTTACCGGGCGCAAACACAAAAGCCCCGCAAAACAGGGCTTTCAGTCCGACTCACGACCTGGGGTCAGGTTCTCGCGCGGTAACTGGGGAACAGGGACTCGAACCCCAACTTCGACATCCAGAGTGTCGCGTGCTGCCGATTACACCATTCCCCAACGACGTGACCGAGGATAGCCAGTCATCCACGAAGGAACGGGTCAGGACGCCGCAGGCTGCGTGACGAATCAGGCGGCCTGCTCGGCCCAGTCGCGGTAGAGACGCGCGTACGCTCCGCCGGCCTCGATCAACTCGTCGTGCGTTCCCTGCTCGACGATTCGCCCGCCGTCCAGCACCAGGATCCGGCCTGAATTCCTGATCGTGGACAGCCGGTGGGCGATCACGATTGCCGTGCGCCCGGCGAGCAGCCGCCTCAGGCCGTGCTCGATCCGGCCCTCCGTGTGGACGTCGACGTTGGAGGTCGGCTCGTCGAGGATCAGGATCCGCGGGTCGGCGCATGCCGCCCGTGCGAACGCCACAAGCTGGCGCTGGCCGGCCGACAGCTGGACACCTCGCTCGCCGACCTCGGTCTCGTAGCCGTTCGGCAGCGCCGCGATGAACTCGTGCGCCCCGACCGCCTTCGCCGCCGTCCGCACGTCCTCGTCGGTCGCGGAAGGCCTGCCGAAGGCGATGTTCTCACGCACCGTCCCCGAGAACAGGAAGCCCTCCTGCGGCACGACGCCGAGCTGCTCGCGCAGTGAGCGCTGGGTGACCTTGCGCAGGTCGTAGCCGTCGATGCGCACGACGCCGTCGACCGGGTCGTAGAACCTGGCAACCAACTTGACCAGCGTGGACTTCCCGGCGCCCGTGGCTCCCACCAGCGCAACCGTCTGCCCTGGCGGCACGGTCAGGTCGACGTCGCGCAAGGCAAACCCGCCGTCGTCACCGCGCCCATACGAGAACGACACGTCTTCGAACTCGATCCCACCACGCAGCGGCGGAAGGTCGATCGCGTCAGGCGCGTCGCGCACGTCGGGCTGCTCGTCCAGCAGCTCGAAGATCTTGTCGAGCGCTGCCATGCCGGACTGGTAAGTCGTGTAGACCTGGGAGAGCTGCTGGATCGGCTCGAAGAAGTTCGTCAGGTAGCCGACGAACGCGACCAGCACCCCGATCGAGACGGCGCCGTCGATTGCGCGCGTACCGCCGTAGAGCAGGATCGCCGCCGTGGCCAGCGCGGAGAGCAGCTCGACGGCGGGGAAGTACGCCGCGTTCAGCACGACAGTCCGCATGTTCACGTCGCGGTACTCCGCGTTGAGCTCGGCGAGGCGCGCCTTGTGTCGCTCCTCCTGGCCGAACGCGCGCACGATGCGCACGCCCGAGAGCGTTTCCTGCAGGTATGCCGTGACGATCGCGAGCTTCTCGCGGGTTGCGCGATACGCGCCCGCAGAGTTGATCCTGAACCACAACGAGAGGCCGGCGAGGATGGGGAAGCAGAGGAAGGTGACGAGCGCGAGCCGCGGGTCGAGCAACAGCAGGATCACGGCCGTGCCGACCAGCGTCAGGCCGGCCGACACGATTGTGTAGATGCCGTCTGTCACGAGCTGGTCCAGTGCTTCGACGTCATTGGTCAGCCGCGAGATCAGGACGCCGGCACGATTGCGCGAGTAGAAGCCGATCGAGAGCCGCTGCAAGTGGCGGAAGATCTGGATGCGCAGGTCCTGCAACGCCCGCTGGCCCACGAGGTTCACCAGATACGTCTCGAAGTAGGACGAGCCCCAGTTGAGCAGCGCGGCCACGAGGAACGCGATCACGATGATCGTCAGCTCGTGGAGCTTGCCGTCCTTGACCGCATTCACCGCCAGGCCGGCGAGCAACGGCGGCACCAGGCTCGTCGCGACCGACAGCAGCATCGACACGAACATCGCCAGCGTGCGCGCGCGGTACGGGCGGATCAGCTTCGCGAGGCCACGAAGCTTCCGCAGACGGCCGCCGCCGGCGTGGGCACGCGAGCTCACAGCCCGGCCGCCTCGCGCTCGAGCTCGCGCGTGAGGAAGACCCGCTCCGGCAGGCCCTTCTCCGCGATCTCCCGGTACAGGTCCGACTTCTCGACGAGCTCGTCGTGAGTCCCGACCGCGACCAGCCGGCCGCCGTCCAGCACAGCGACGCGGTCCGCCAGCGCGATCGTCGACAAGCGGTGGCCGATGATCACCGTCGTCCGCCCCTTCATCACGTCGCGCAGTGCCCGCTTGACACGCGCCTCGGTCGACGCATCGAGCGACGACGTCGCGTCGTCCAGGATCAGGATGCGCGGATCCTGGATGAGTGCCCGCGCGATCGCGACGCGCTGACGCTGGCCGCCGGACAGCGTGAGCCCACGCTCGCCGACCAGCGTCTCGTAACCGTCCGGCAGCCCGGCGACGACCTCGTCCAGTCCCGCCATCGACGCCGCGCGCTGGACGTCTTCGTCGGTCGCATCGGGACGCGCGTAGGCGATGTTCTCGCGCAGCGGGGCGGAGAACAGGAACGCGTCGTCGGACACGAGCGCGACCTGGTGGCGCAGCGACTCGGCGTCGACCGTGCGCACATCCGCGCCGTCGATCAGCACCGCGCCCTCGACCGGGTCATACAGCCGTGGGATCAACGCGGCGAGCGTCGTCTTGCCGGAGCCTGTTGGGCCGACGAGCGCGACGGTCTCACCGGCTGCCACCGACAGGTTCACGTCACGCAGCACCGGCTTCGAGCCCTCGTAGGCAACCGTGACGTCGCGCATCTCGATCGCGCCCTGTCCCTCGGGGAGCGGTGGCGCGCCCGCAGGCGCCGTCAGCCGCGGTGGCCGGTCGAGCAGCTGGAAGACGCGCGCGCCCGAAGCGACGGCGCGCTGGGCCATGCCCAGGGCCATGCCGAGCATCCGCACGGGGCCGGTCAACATCGCCACGTAGCCGTAGAACGCGACGAAGTCGCCGATCGAGATCTGCCCGTTAGCGGCCTGGCGGCCGCCCACCAAGAGCACTGCCGCGGTGCCGAGCATCGGGATGAAGCCCAGGAGCGGCTGGTAGAAGGCCTGCAGCCTGGTCGACACCATCGACTGGTCGTACACCCGCCCTACGCTGTGCTCGAAGCGTTCGAGCTGCCGCTGCTCCTGAGCGAACGCCTTGACCACCCGCACGCCGGAGACGTTCTCCTCGACATCCGCGGTCAGCTCCGCGATCCGCTGCTGCACCTCCTGCGCGGCCGGCCGATTACGCCGGCCATAGCGGAACGCGATCCAGACGATCAGCGGCATCGGCGCGAGCGTCAGCACGGCGAGCAGAGGGTTCAGCGTGAACATCAGCGCGCCCGCCACCAAGACGGTCACGAGCGACTGACCGATGAAGATCAGCCCGTAGCCGAGGAAGAAGCGCACTGCCTGCAGGTCGACCGTCGCGCGCGACATGAGCTGGCCCGTCTGCTGCGAGTCGAAGAACCCGAGCTCGAGCGACTGCAGGTGCGCGTACATCCGGTTGCGCAAGTCGTACTCGACTCCGAGCGAGACCTGGCCGGCCACGAGCCGGCGGCTCGAGCTGAAGACGAGGTTGATCAGACCGGCGCCGAGGATTGCCAGAGCAAGCGGCCACAGCTCGCGGTTGCCGCCGCGGATCCGGTCGATCGTCAGGCCGACCAGGAACGGGATGACAGCTGCCGCGCCGCGCGCGAGCGCCGCAAGCACGAAAGAGACGACGACCGCACGTCTGTACGGGCGCAGGAAACCGAGCAACCTTCCGAAGAGCTTCAACCCTCAACTGACTTTACTTAGTGAAGTACGGCGCTCTCAGGCGTTCGCGAGCTCGACGGCGGCGTGCGAGCGCGACTGCACGATGTTGAACGCCACGTCGAGCCCCATCGAGAGCAGAGTGCGCTCGATCTCACCGTTGGGCGCGCAGACGATCGCAAAACGGCCCCGCTTCAGCTCCGCCTGCCGGCGCACCGACAGCATCGCGCCGATTGCCGCGGAGTCCATGAAGCTGACCTCGCTGAGGTCGAGGATCATCGGCACCTGCGTGTCGACGGACGCGTACAGCGCACGCTCGAACGCCGGCGCCGCGGCCATGTCGAGTTCGCCACTGACCGCGACGACGCGAATCTGCCCCGCGATCGCGCGCTCCAGCAGCTCCTCCCTGAGCTCGTACGCCCCCGACACCGGGCAGGATCGTACCGTCGTCGTCGTGAAGTGGTGGGTCAAGGTGGCGGGGACCGGTCAGTCGGCCTACACACAGGAGCGCTGGGACGAGCGGCGACGGCGCATGACCAGCGGCGCGACCGGCCCATCGCTCTTCCCGAAGCGGCCGCGCATCGAGCACGGCGACCGGCTGGTTGTCTACGCGTCGGGCTCGGCCGGCGAGTACGGCGACGGCCGATTCGTCGCAGTCGAAGAGGTGGTCTCCGACGAGCCGGAGCCAAGCGGTCACGAGCGCTGGCGCTGGCGGCTCGAGACGCGTCTGCTGGCCGCCGTCGAGGAGATCGCGCTTGCGCCAGCGCTCCGCGACATCGGCGTGAGCCCCAAGTCGCTGCGACAGCACTCCCACATCCGCCTGAGCGACTCACAGGGCCGCGCGGCGCTCGAGCTCCTCCGCCGTGCGGGCGGGGAGTCCACGGGGACCCCAAAGACCTGACGAATAGCTGGGGGGAGACTCGAACTCCCGACCTCACGATTATGAGTCGTGCGCTCTGACCAGCTGAGCTACCCAGCCACGTGGTGGGTTGCGATGCTAGCCACCGTGCTGCTTGCCGTACCGAACGTCAGCGAGGGCCGCGACGCCGCCCAGATCGAGCGCCTGGCGGCGGCCTTCGTGCCCGCGCGGCTGCTCGATGTCCACTCCGATCGCGACCACAACCGGAGCGTCTTCACGCTCGCCGGTGACCAGGGCGAGCTGTCGCGGGCGCTGGCATCAGGCGCGCGAGAAGCAGCAGAGTCGATCGACCTGGCCTCCCACAACGGGCTCCACCCACACGTCGGCGCGCTCGATGTCGCACCGGTTGTCTACACGGACGACGACGCCCGCGGACCGGCGATCGCCGAGGCGCTGACGGCGGCGACCTTGATCGGCGAGCTCGGGATCCCGGTCTTCCTCTACGGCGACCTCGCGACTCAGGGCGGCTGCCGCGAACGCGCTGACGTGCGGCGGGGCGGGCCGGCGGCGCTTCGCGAGCGGATGGCGTCCGGCGAGCTGCGGCCGGACTACGGGCCGGCCGAGATCCACCCGACCGCCGGCGCCACTTTGGTCACAGCGCGCCCGCCGCTGGTCGCCTTCAATGTCGAGCTCGCGGCCGGTGACCTCGAGCTGGCGCGCGCGATCGCCGCCGAGATCCGCGAGAGCGGGGGAGGGTTTCGGGGGGTGCGGGCAATCGGCCTGCTGCTCGAGCAGAGCGGCCGCGCCCAGGTCTCCATGAACGTCCACGACCCCGCCGCCGCTCCGCTCGGCGAGATCGTCGCGCGTATCGCTTCGCGCGCGCCCGTCGCCGAGGCCGAGCTGGTGGGGCTGGCGCCGGCTGCCGCCCTGGCGGACTTCCCGGATGACGTGCCGCTGCGCAACCGGCGCACGATCGAGGACGCGACCGTTCACAATCGTTCTGATGGCTCAGACCAAGCGCAAGCGCACGCGTAAGCACCGCGGCAATGCCGCCGGCATCGTCGAACGCCCAGCCCACAACAGCCGCGGGGCCACGCCTCCGAAGGCGTCGACGTCGAAGGAGAGCGCCCGCCAGCGGCGCCAGGAGCGGCTCAACCGGCCGCCGACCTGGAAGGGCGCCACCCAGCGCGCCGCCATCGCGGCCGGGCTTTTCGCGGTGCTCATCACGGTCTTCTTCAAGGAGAAGGCCACGAACAGCATCACGCTCGCGATCTTCATGCTCGTCCTCTACATCCCGCTGAGCTACGTGACCGACCGGGCGATCTTCAACTGGCGCCAGAAAAAGGGCACGGTTCCACGGGGCTAGGCTCCAACGTCGATGGATGTCCGCATGTTCACGGTGGGCCCTGTGGCCGAGAACAGCTACCTGTTCCGGATCGACGGCTCCGATCGCGCAATGCTGATCGACCCGGGTGACGAGGCCGACAAGCTGCTGGGCGCAATCGACGCGATCGGCGTCACGCTCGATGGGATCCTCCTGACCCACACGCACTTCGATCACATCGGCGCGGTCGCTCCGGTCGCGCGCGCGACCGGCGCAGAGGTCTGGGTCCCCGAGATCGAGAAGATGGTGCTCGCAGACATCAACAGCTTCGTCCCGTGGCCCGGCTTCGGCCCGTTCGAAGACTGGGACGCGGAGCACACGCTCAGCGGTGGCGAGAAGCTCGAGCTCGGGGGGATGGAGATCGACGTGATCTTCACGCCGGGCCACAGCCCTGGCCACGTCACCTTCTCGATCCCCTCCGAGCAGGCGATCTTCTCCGGCGACGTCGTGTTTCAGGGGTCGGTCGGGCGCGTCGACCTGCCCGGCGGCGATTGGCCGACGCTGCTCGGATCGATCCGGACGCTCGTGGACACGCTGCCGCCGGAGACGACTGTCTATCCCGGCCACATGGGCATCACGACGCTGGGTCAGGAACGGGCGACGAACCCGTTCCTCCAAGAGCTGGCCCACGGCTAGGCGTGGCCCGGCTGCAAGCCCCTCCCGGCACGCTCGACGCGAAGGCCGGCTCAGCACGCCGCCGCGCCGAGATCATCGATGTCGGCCGCCAGCTGCTCGAGTCGGCCGGCTACGAGCCGATCGAGACGCCGATCTTCGAGGCCACCGACGTCTTCAGCCGCACCGTCGGCGATTCGACAGACATCGTCCAGAAGCAGATGTTCACCTTCGAGGACCAGGGCGGCCGCTCGCTGACGCTGCGCCCCGAGGGCACCGCGCCAGTGGCGCGCGCCTACATCGAGGCCGGCATGCACAAGGAGGCGCAGCCGGTGAAGCTCTGGTACGTGGGCCCCTTCTTCCGGCAGGAGCGTCCGCAGAAGGGCCGTTACCGCCAGTTCACGCAGATCGGCGCCGAGGCGATCGGCTCCGAGGACCCGTC
>DATBDN010000108.1:0-2249 GCA_036269895.1 Thermoleophilaceae bacterium | reverse complement strand
TGGCGATCGCCGGCCGACAGGCGTTCGGGCGCGGCGACATGCCGGCGGCTGCCAACCTGCTGACGCGCGCGACCTCGCTGCTCGACCCTGAAGATCGGGCCACGCTCTAATTGCTGCCCGACTTGGGCTACGCCTGTCCACAGGGCTTCCGGAGCAGGGCCGCGCTTTAGATTCACGCGTAACGAAACCGTAAGCACCGCAGACGAGAATTCGTCTATGACGCACCACAGGGCCGAAGCGGTGCTCGTCGTCGAAGACGAACCCACGATCGCGGAGGTGGTTGCCCGCTACCTCGACCGCGGTGGATACCGGACGGCGATCGCGCGCGACGGACCGGCTGCCGTCCGGCTTGCGCGTGAGCTGCGTCCTGCGCTCGTGGTTCTCGACCTCATGCTGCCGGGCTTCGACGGGTTCGAGGTCATGAAGCGGATCCGACAGGGGGAGCGAGACGCCACCGCTGTGATCCTGCTGACCGCGCGAGGTGAGGAGTCCGATCGCATCATCGGCCTGCGCGCTGGCGCTGATGACTACGTCGTGAAGCCGTTCTCACCGACCGAGCTCGTGGCGCGCGTCGACGCGGTGCTGCGCCGGAGTCGCCGCGCGGAACCGGCGATTGCCGCTATCCGGTTCGATGGGCTCGAAATCGATCCCGTCGGCCGACGGGTACGCGCGCGCGAGCAGGAAGTCGAATTGACGCAACGCGAGTTCGACCTGCTGCTTTTCCTCGCACAACATCCGGGCCAGGTCTTCACCCGCGACCAATTGATGGACCGGGTGTGGGAGTTCGCCTTCTACACCGACACGACGACCGTGACAGTGCACGTGCGCCGGCTGCGCGCGAAGATCGAGGCGACTCCCGAGCGCCCGTGCTGGATTCAGACGGTCTGGGGCGTGGGGTACAGGTTCAGCCCGTGAAACGGCCGCTGACGACCTCGCTCGCGGTGCTGGTGGGGGCCGGCCTCATTGCCGGCGCCGTCGTTGCTGTTCCCTACGGCGGGCGCTCGGGGATGCACATTGCGGAGCTCGTTTTCATCTGTGGAGGCCTAGGCCTGCTCGTAGCGCATGCCGCTGAGGCCGGCCGCCGGCGCCTCGGCAGCTTGCGGCGCCAATTCATATTTGCCGCGGCAGTCGCGCTCGGAACAACGCTCGCCGCGGTCGTAATCGGCGCCGATCGCATGTTCGTCTCCGACCACGACGCCACCCTGGTCGTTGCGCTGATGCTGGGCGCCGCACTCGTATCCGTTCGCGCCGGTCAGCTCCTGTCGGCGGGTGTGGCGCATGACGTACGCGCGATACGCGAAGGCCTGACCGCCGTCGGCGACGGTGAGCGTGACATCCAGGTCGCTCGCGGAGGACGCGATGAGATCAGCGAACTCGCAGGTGCGGTCGAGCAGATGATCGAACGACTGAGCGCGGAGGAGCATCGGCGCGCGAGCGCCGAGTCCGCGCGGCGTGACCTGGTCGCCGCGGTTTCACACGACCTCCGCACCCCGCTCGCATCACTCCGTCTCCTGACGGAGGCAGTCGGCGACGGCGTCGTAACGGGCGCCGAGCGTGCTCGCTACCTAGCCGAGATGCGGACGCACATAGAGGCGTTGTCGACGCTGATCGACGATCTCTTCGAGTTGTCACGCCTCGAGGCGGGCGACATCGAGTGGTCGATGGAACGCGTTCCCCTGTCGGAGATCGTCGACGGGGCGGTGGCGGCGATGCGTCCGCAGGCACGTGCCCACGGCATTGCCATGGACGCTGAGATCCCGATCGACCTGCCGGCAACGCACGCAGATCCGGCGCGGCTCCAGCGGGTCCTGTTCAACCTCATCCAAAACGCGATCCAGCACACGCCTACGGACGGCAGCGTCGTGGTCCGTGCCGAGTGCGCTCCAGAGGGCGTCGAGATCGAGGTCGCCGACACCGGCCCGGGAATCCCGAGCCGGGACCGCGCGCGGATCTTCGAGCCGTTCATCCGGGGTGGCGCGGATGTTTCGCGCACGTCTGCCGGGGCGGGGCTCGGCCTGGCGATCGCCCGCCGGATCGTTGAGGGTCACGGTGGGCGGATCTGGCTTGTCGATTCGGACCGCGGTGCGCGCATCCGGTTCTCGCTGCCGGTGGGGGCAGGAGCGGCGTCCGGCCACTGAGGCAGGGCAATGCGCCGCGCGGCTATCCATACCGCAGCTGCTCGTCCCAGTCGCTCGGCCGCCCCTCCCGCGTGAAGTCGAGGAGGTTCCAGAACGGCTCGATGGTCCCGA
>DATBDN010000107.1:0-19227 GCA_036269895.1 Thermoleophilaceae bacterium | reverse complement strand
CGCCGGCCGAGGGAGAACCCGCGGGCATCGGCGACGACGGTCTCCACGGGCAATCCCGCGGCGCGACGCTCGAGCGCCTCCAGCAGCGCCGCGTTGGCGTCCAATGCCACCACCGGAACTCCCCGAGCGGCCAGGTCGAGCGCAACGCGCCCAGTCCCGGCGCCGATGTCGAGCACAGCGCCGCCGGCCTCATCGGCCAGGGCACGCCACAGCGGCAGATCCTCGCTGTAGCCGCCGCACTCGAGTAGATGCCAGAGCGCTTCGAGATTCATGCGGGAAAACCAGCGTGACCGGGGACGGTCGCGCGGGCAAGGATGCGTACACCCCGTTGCGCAGGCCGGCAACCCTGACCGAACCCTTACTGCTTTCTCAGCCGTCTCCCACACGCCGCCGCTTCCATGGGCGGCATGACTCCTACGACGAATCTCAGCCCCGCCGCCCAAAACGCGACCCCCGGCACGCTCGCGGAGCGCATGGAAGCGACCGCTCAAGCGGTTGCCGCCGCGCACGGCGCGCGCCTGCACGAGGCGATCGACGGCGTCCGTTGGGAGCGGCGCGGCCTGCTCGGCCGCTTGACGCGCACCGGTCGCTAGGTCTTCACCGGCTGCCTGTTCAGAGCAGGCGCCCGGGCGGCGACGGCGGCGTGCGCTGTACGGCGGGGCGGCGGCCAGACGCTCAGAATCGCGCCGCCGATTGCGATCGCACCACCGAGCCAGATCCAGGCGACAAGCGGCGAGACGATCAAGCGGAACTGTGCCGGCGCCGAGCTGCGCGCCCAGCGGTTGACGAGTGACGTCACGATGAGGCCCTCGACCTGCGCGTTGGCGTCCGGGAAGCTCCGGTCGGCGCGCTCGATGGCCGGCTCGATGGAAGTGAGATCGGGCTGCACTGCGGTCCAGACGTCGCGTGTCAGCCCCGCGTGCAGGCCGAGTTCGCTGGTGGCCTCGCCGTCGAAGAAGCGCCCGATGCGGCCGAGCCCCGCGTCGTCGAGCGACGGGTAGTAGCCGCGCGTCGGGACGAGCGCGGCCACGTGGCGACCGTTGCGCGTGACTTCGAGTGCCGCTCCTAGTGTGATCTTCTCTGGCGTGAGCCTGCTGACCGGCCGCACGTAACGGACGGTGTAATCGCCGACGCGGGTGGCCTGCCCAGGCCGCAGCCGGATGTCACGCGTGTGCTGGAACGCCGAGGAGGCGGCGACGCCAACGAAGAGCACGGCCATTCCGACGTGGACGACGTAGCCGCCGTAGCGACGGCGGTTACGGCGAACCAGCGCGGCTGCGGCGACCGGGGCGCGCTCGCCGGTCAGGGCACGACGGACGCGCGCGCCGAGCACAAGCTCCTGGACGAGCGTGGCGACCGTGAATGCCGCCAGGCAGAACAGCAGGAGGGCGCGTGGCCGCGCGGTCGCTCCGCCGAGCATCCCCGCCAGCACGAACGCCACGGCTGCGACAGCCAGCGGCCATGTCAGCAGCCGCGGCAGGCGGGCGCGCGTGCTACGGCCCCACGCGAAGGCCGGTCCGACGCCGGCGAGCAGCACGAGGACGAGTGCCAGGGGCGTGATGTAGCGGTCGAACCAGGCCGGTCCGACGTTCGCCTTGGTGCCGGTCAAGGCTTCGGAGATCAGTGGGAAGAAGGTTCCCCAGAAGATCACGAAGCAGAGCCCGACGAGTACGAGATTGTTGAGCAGGAAGGCGAACTCGCGCGAGAACACGGATTCGATCCGCGCTTGCGTCCGCAGCCCGTTGAGCCGCGTCACCACGAGAACGAGCGATCCCGCGAACAGGAACGCGATGAAGACGAGAAACGGCTCGCCGAGCGTCGACGCACCGAAGGCGTGGATCGAGCTAAGCACGCCCGAGCGGACGAGGAACGTTCCCAGGATCGCCAGGATGCCCGTCGCAAGGACGAGCGACACGTTCCAGACCTTCAGCATTCCGCGCCGCTCCTGGACCTGGATTGAGTGGATGAACGCGGTCCCAGTGAGCCACGGCATCAGCGATGCATTCTCAACCGGATCCCAGCCCCAGTAGCCGCCCCAACCGAGCTCGACGTACGACCAGCGGGCTCCGAGGAGGATCCCGAATCCGAGGCAGAGCCAGGCGAGCAGCGCGAACACGCGCGTGCGCGCGATCCACTCTGCGTCGAGCCTGCGCGCGGCGAGCGCGCCGACGGCGAACGCGAACGGCACCGTGAAGAGCGTGTAGCCCGAGTAGAGCAGCGGCGGGTGGACCATCATGCTCGGGTTGCGCAGCAGTGCGTTCAGCCCGACGCCCTCGGGCGGGGCGGGGTGGGTGGTCGCGAATGGGTTCGCCTTGAAGACGAGCAGGAAGGTGAAGAAGCCGGCGAACCCGAGCAGGACTGCCTGCGCGTAGGGCAGCACCTCGCGCATCCGCTCGCGGTTGAGCACGACCGCGAGCGTCGACCAGAGCGAGAGCAGCCAGACCCAGAGTAGGAGCGAGCCCTCCTGCGCCGACCACATCGCGGTCGCGCGGTAGAACATCGGCGTTGTCGTGCTCGAGTGTGAAGCCACGACGTCGACCGAGAAGTCCGAGCGAAGAAAGGCCGCTTCGAGGATCGCGAAGCAGAGCGTGAGTACACCCGCCACTGCGAACAGCGCACGTCGGCCCGACGCGACGAAGCGCGCGTCGCCGCGCCGCGCGCCGTAGAGCGACGCGCCGATGCCGTACGCCTCGAGCGCGAGCGCGGCCACCAGCAGCGCCGGGCCGAGCGCGATCACTTCGCGGCCAACGCGCCCGCGGCGCCCTTCGCGTTGGCAGGCGCGCGGGCCGCGGCCTGCCTCGGCCGTGGCGTGCCGGCGAGCTTGAAGCCGCAGAACATCAGCACGATTCCGGCCAGCTCGCCCAGGTACATGAGCGAGTACTCGCCCGCGCGCGACATGCTCGTTGAGAGCGCGAGTACGAGCGCGCCCGAACCGATCCAGAGGCTGGCGCGAACGCGCTGCCTGCGCACGATCGAGAGCAGCGCACCGCCGACGAGCGCGAGCGTCCCGAGCGAGTTCAGCGCGATCGCCCAGATGAAGGCGTGACCGCCGAGTGCACCATTGGCCGGCGGCCGGCCGGAGTGCGCGGCGGCGAGCGCGGCCTCATGCACGGGCGCGAGCAACACCGACGCGCTCGCGGCCACGGTGGCGACCGCGAGCGCACCGGCAAGCACGTCGCGCGCCCGGCGCGGCAGCTGGAGCCACGCCGAGCCGGCGCCGAGCCACACCACCGTCAGGACGCCGCCCGCCAGGTAGTAGGCGCGGAAGACGCCCGTGCTCCAGCCGTGACCCTGAGCGACGGCCTCGCTCGCCGCGGCGACGGCGAACAGCGTGAAGCCAACGCCCCAGAGCAGCTTCTCGCCGGCCGGCCGGCGGGCGTACGAGCGCGCGAGCATCGCGCTGAAGAGGAGCGCGACGAGCGCCGCTGCGATCGGCAGGAGTGAGTCAAAGATTGCCGGCGCGCCGCGCGCGGACGCGGCGCCGATGGCTGTTGCCGCGCCGCCCGGTGGCACCACGGTGAGGTAGTTGAAGTCGCGCCCGCCGAACATGCCCTCGTGTGTCGCGATGAACACGTAGCGGCCGGCCGGCAGCGCCCGCTTCGGGACGAGCGCGAGTGCGCTGCCAGTACGCCGCTCGATCCGCATCGGCACGGCCGTTCCGTTGCCTAGCCGGAAGAGCTGGTACCCGTCGGGCGAGTCGACGGCGGCGGCACGCACGCGCAGTTCGCGCACGTCCGTGGCGTGCACGCGCAGTGCGTCGGGCGGGTAGCGCTTCTGCGGATCGCCCCACGCGAACAGCTTGACCGTGCCTCGCCGCGTGCCGAGGAACTGGCCGGTGATGTCGCGCGTCATGTGCTTCTCATAGGCATAGCGCACCGAGCTGCGTCCGATCCCCGCGACCGCGGCGACGAACGGGAGCGCGACCAGCACGAGCGCGATGACCCCGATCGCGGCCGCAACCGGCCCGCGCCGCGGCGAGCCGGTTCGGCGGCGCCGGCGCGGCCGCGGCCCATCGAGCAGGCGCAGCCGGCGGCTGTGGGCGCGGTAGAGGAACGCGCTCGAGGCGACGGCCATGAGCGGCAGCCAGGCGAACTCGGCGCGCCACCCGACGTCGCGCAGCGGGCCGTTTCCGTACGGCGAGAACGCGAGCGGCAGGGCTGCCCAGGTAATCGCCGGCCCGGCGATCATCACCACCGTGCCGGCGAACGGGAAGCCTGCGAAGAGCCAGCCGACGCCCGGGAACCCCAGTAGGCCGAGCGGCAGTTCATACGCCGCGACCGCCGCCGGCCGGCGCCGCCGTACGCGCTTCGGGATCTTCCCGGCGAATGCGGCCGGCGCCGCCCTGAGGACGGTGCGCCCAGCAACCCGGTAGCCCGCGGTCATGCGCCAGGCGTCCTGGGCATAGGAGCTGAATCCGGCCAGCACCGCGAGTGCTGCCGGCACCATCACGAGCGCGGGCCACGGCTCCTGCGCCGCCACGGCATCCTCGAACGGCTGGCCGCCGCTGACGCCCTTCGCCTCGAGCGCTGAGTAGGCGATCCCGGCGGCGTAGTAGAGGCCCATCCCGAGCGGCACGAGCGTGGCTGCGCGCCGGACGCGCGCGGGCGCCGCTGCGACGCCGGTGACGCGCGCAAGCAAGACCAGCGCGAGCCCGACGAGAATGACCATCAGCCCGCCGAGCATGTTCAGCTGCGCGTGAAGGTTGACGATCACGTCGCCCGCTTCGTCGCTGCGGTCGAGGAGCTCGTTGACCGCCGGGAACGCCTGAACGGGCCCTTGTAGCGTTCCGACGAGCAGAGCGGCGCAGCCTGCGAGGACGAACGGCCGTAAGAGGCTCGTCCGCGCGCTCCAGACCGAACGCGCGATCACGAACAGCAGCGTCCAGAACGCGGCCATCATCGCGATCCCAGCGGCCATGATCAGGTATGGATGGAGCGGCGTCGCCGCTTCCGCCTGCTCGGGCGTCAGGCCGTTTTGCACGACCAGGTGCCCCTCGTGAAAGCCGAGGTAGAGCGCAACGCCGTAGAACATGAGCGAGCCGGCCAACAGCGCGTAGAAGCAGCGATCGGCCAACCGCCGCGACGGCGCGGTGCCGCCGACCAGCGGGACGAGGTAGAAGAGGGCACCGGCTGTCAGCATCGTCAGTCCGGTCACAAGGTTGATGTGGGCGTGGCTGATCGGGTCGATCCACTCGCCCGCGTGCTGGGCGCGATAGAGCCAGTCCGCGTTGGCCGGCTGGACCTGGATCACGCCCTGGACGGTGCCGACGGTGAGTGCGGCGGCACCCGTCGCGAGGAACTTCCAGAGGTGGTGCTGGGGCTTCGCGACGCGCACCAGCCGCGACTGGAAGACGGTCAGCCCGACGTTGGCGGCGAAGCACCAGTAGCCCATCCCCATGATGCCGGCGCCCATCCCAACGGGCACCTTGTACCAGTTGCCCATCGCCGCCTTGGCGCGCGGGTAGTCGAGGCCATGCTCCATGAGGCGCGACATCGCGATGCCGTTGCCGACGAGCGCGACGTAGAAGATCGACAGCCCGATGGCCGTCAGCCAGAACGCCGCTTGCGCGAGGCCGTTGCTCGCCAATGGCCGCCGCACGATGCGCGGCAACGCGAACCAGCAGAGGCCGGTTGCGATCAGGGTCCCGCCGCCGACGATCATCACGTGCGTATTCGAGAGGTCGCGCACGAGGTGTCCCGCGTAGCCGCCGCGTGCGAGCCATTCCGCCGTCCAGGGAAGGTTCTTGACAACCATGTGAAGGCTGCCGAGCACGAGGAAGGCCCCGCCGGCGACGAAGTACTTCGGGAGCTTGTCGTCGTCGGCCTCGAGCTCCTCGTCCGGATACGGCTCGCTTCGCACCGGCGGCGCCCGCCCGGGCAGAACCCGCATCGCCGCCCACAGCGCGAGTCCGGCGAACGCCAGGAAGGTCACGAACTCGAGCGAGCTGAGCTGCTTTACGTACACAAGCCGCGACTCAGCGCAGGCCGGGCTCGACGAAGTAAATCGTCAGCATCAGCGCGAGGTAGAGCACGATCAGCGCGGCGAGGATCACCCACGCCCTGACCACGGCGCGGCGCGTATGCCGAACCGCGGCGGGCGGACCGATGTCGCGATAGCCCGTGAGCGGCTGCGCGGGCGTGATCGGCGGCTCGGGAGTCTCGTCCGCCATCAGAATGCCTTCTCCATGACCATGCTCCTTTCGAGGCGGATCTCCTCGCTGACGTCGCCGAGCATCCGCTCGAACGTGTAGCCGCGGTCGAGGTAGACCTCGAGCTGCTCGAGCGTGTCCCACGTCGTGTAGCAATGGACGCGGACAGCCGCGCTCGCCTCGGAGCGGAAGAAGACGTCGAAGCGCTGGCAGCCGGGGTACTCCTGCACGTGCCCCTTTAGCGCCTGCAGCGAGGCATACAGCGTCGGCCACTCGGGACCGGGCACGATCGCCTCGGTGCAGCTCGAGTAGACCACGAACGGCTGGATCCCAGTCATCAGAACAACTGCCCCGAGATCAAGTGTCCGATGACGAACGTCGCGCCGAAGACGACCACAACGAGCGTGAGGAAGTAGAAGAACCACGGCACGCGCACGGCCCGCTCGGTCGTGTAACCGCCCCAGGTGTCGATCGGGCTGATGCCGGCGCGCGAGCGCGTCGTGCGGTATTGGTAGACCCAGAGCAGCAGCAGGATCGTGAGCACGACAACGAAGCCCCAGTCCCAGAGGAGCGAGCTCCAGTTGACGTGCCAGGTCTCGACGCGGCCGTGGGGCTCGAGCTGATGGGCCTGCAGATAGTGGTAGTAGGCCTGCGCCTTCTGGGGCGAGTCACCGGTCGGCATCGTCGTCCCACTCCTCCTCGTCGAGCGCCCAGTCGGGCGTGTAGTAGTCCTCCTCCTCGATCAGCAGTGGGATCCGGGCCGCCTGCTCGAGGTTGTGGAAGTGGCCGGCCTTCCAGGCGAGCAGGAACGCGAGCAGCGCGAAGCCGGCGAACAGGAAGAACGCCTCGAGCATCCAGTCGGCCATGACCCAGTTCGACTGCTTCGTCTCCGGCTGGTCGTGCGCGAATGCGGCGGTGGGCGCAGCCAGCACGAGCACCCAGGCCGGGATCAGCGCGGCGCGCAAGCGGCTCATTGCTGCCCCGGCACGGTTGGCGGGATGTTCTTCTGCGAGCGCGGCGGCAGCTTGTCGCCGCGCGCCTTGGCGTCGGCCCAGGCCTTGTTGAGCATGCGCTGGTAGATCTGCTTGATCCCGGCCGCCGCGTCCTGAAGCGTGAGCGGCGTAGCGAGCCCGGTCACCTGGACGACGTCTCCGGGATTCAGGCCGGGAAAGACGCGCATTGCCTCCTGCATGAACGGGTCGCGGGCGGCTTGCTTCGAGAATGAAACGTTGTCCTTGAGTTTCTGCCGGCTGTCGGTCCAGGCCAGAAGCTCCTTCGAGGGCTGCCAGGTGATGTAGTCCTTGGGCTCCGGGATCCGGTTCGGCGCCAGCGTGCCATTGGGGATCGTCTTCACGAACAGCACGACGCGCCAGATGTCGTCGACCGACAGCCGCTCACCGAAGTTCTCCATCCCCGTACCGGTCCAGCCGCGCAGGATCCGGTAGTAGAAGTCGCCCGGCCCGGTGTCGCCGCCGCAGCAGGCATCGTCCTTGTCGGTGAAGTCGGCGGGTGGCGGCGAGAGGAACGGCGCGCCCGGCCCCTTGCCGTCGCCCTTGACGCCGTGGCAGCCGACGCAGCGCTGCAGGAAGACCTCCTTGCCGCGCAGCAGGTTGCCCTCGGTGACCGGCAGCGGGTCAGCCGAGAGCCAGTAGCTGCGGTCGATCTGCGAGAGGTTTGGTGCTTCCTCGAGCTGGTTCGGCGGCGGCTTTATCTCCTTCTGGGGAACGATCTTCTTGTGCGCTCCGTGGAAGCCGGTGTACGGCTGCGGGTAGCCCTGCACCGTCAGCACGATGTGTTTCGCGTAGAGCTGCCCGGCATATCGCAGCAGCCCGGACTTGCCTGAGCGCTGCTCGACGAATGCCGTCAGGTCCTCTACCTGCTTGTTCGAGAACAGCGCGCGCATCGGCGGCATCAGCGACAGCGGGTCGACGTAGCGCGGGTCGTAGAAGTGCGCGCTCTGCCAGTCATCGGGGTGCCATCCCGATTCCTGTGACAGGTCCGGCCCGGTGCGCTCGGTACCGAGCAGGTTGGGCGACTGGTCGCTGCCGTAGAAATCCCCCGGCTGCGAGATCTTCGGGTAGAGGAAGTAGAGCGCCTCGCGAACGTCCTGCGGGCGCGAGTACCCGGAGTGGCAGACGAAGCAGTTGTTCGAGGCGAAGATGTTGCGGCCAGTTCTCGCCTGACTGGACAACGGCGCCCAATCCCCGGACGCCGGCGGGTCGAAGGTATGGGTCGGCAGCCAGACGACCACGAAGACGACCGTCAGGAACACGAGCAGGCCGCCGATGCCGGCGACCCACGGCGTGATCAGCATCTTCTCGGTGGGGTGCGCCGCCCAGCCTCGCGGAGTGCGGCCAGCTTGCTCTTCGAGTTCGTCGCCCTGCATCGCTCAGCTCACCGGCGACGGGGCGACGGCCTCGACGACATTGAGGGTCTCGAGCCGCCGCCGCTCGCGCGTGTTGACGCGCATCGTCATGAAGATGTTGACCATCTGGACGATTCCCGAGATGACGATCATCGTCCCGAAGATCCCGCGGGCGATGAAGTACGGGTGCAGCTGGGTGAGCACGTTCACCTCGGGGATGCCCTCCTGCCAGCTGAAGCCCTGCTGGAAGCCGGCCAATGTGAGCGCGCTGAAGAACCCCGTGAAGCCGACAGTCACGAGCCAGTACTGCCATTCCGTCAGGCTCCGGCTCCACAACGGTCTTCGATATATCTGCGCGACGATGTAGTCGATGATCCCCATGCCGAGGATCGTGAAGGCGCCGAGCAGCGCCAGGTGCGCATGCGCGACGACGAAGTTCGTGAAGTGCTGGAGCTTGTTGAACGGCTGCAGCGCCTCGAACGCTCCCTGCACATTGACAAGGAAGTAGAAGAAGAACGCGGTCATCGTGAACCGCATGGTTAAGTTCGTGAAGAACTTGTCCCAGTTGCCTTTCATGGTCCCGAGGATGTTGATCGTGAAGGCGAACACCGGGAGCAGGAGCGCCCACGAGGAGATCTCGGCGATCGTTTTCAGCCACGCCGGTGTGGGCGACTGCAGGATGTGGTGGTCGCCGACGCCCGTGTACAGGAATGCCATTCCCCAGAAGCTGATGATCGACAGCGAGTAGCTGTAGAGCGGTGTGTTGGTGATGCGCGGGACGATGTAGTACGTCAGCGCGATCAACATCGGCGTCAGCCAGAGGCCAAACAGGTTGTGCGCGTACCACCAGTTGAGGATCGCGTCGTCGAGGCTGTTCGAGAGAGCGCCGGACGGCGCGCCCCAGATGTGACCAGGCCGCCAGATGACGTTGCCGATCGCGTAATCCACGGCGAGCCAGAGCGGGCTGGCGATGAAGAACCACACCGACACATAGATCTCGCGGATCGTCCGCAGCGCGACGGTCCCGAGGATGTTCACGATGTTCGCGCTCCAGATGATCAGAAGCACGATGTCGATCGGCCAAACGAATTCGGCGTACTCGCGTCCCTGGCTGTGACCCGTGAGCAGGAGCAGCGTGCCCGCCGCGTACATCGCGCTCCAAGCCCAGGCGCACCACACGCCGAGCCGCTCGCTCCACATGCCGCGCGTCCCGCATAGCCGCGGCAGCATGTAGAAAAGCGCGCCGAAGTACATCATCGACAACCACGCGAGGATCACGCCGCTCACGTGCGCGGGCCGGACGCGGCTGAAGGCCAGGAACGACACGCCGCCGAACGTCTCGGGCGAGATGAACTCGGTCGCGAGCACGAAGCCAAACAGATCGACGACGGTCAGCCAGACCACTGATGCGAGCAGCCAATGACGCGCCGCCCGGTCAGGAAACGGTAACGCTGCCGGCACCTCGGGCAACCGACCGCGGGCAGTCGGTGCCTCGAGAACTGCGGCCTCTGGACGTGCAATCTCGTCCGCCATCCGCCTCGCGCGGGAACGTACGCCAAAGGCGCGCACAAATCGCGCCGAGATGACAGCGTTGTCATCTGCTTGGCAACGCCCTGCGTTCTGCCCTAGGGTGCCAGCCGGAACGGAATGGAGATCCTGGTCGTCGAGGATGAGCCACGGGTTTCGACCCTGCTGGCTCGGGTTCTCGAGGCGGAGGGCTTCCGGGTCGACATCGCAGACAACGGGCGAGTGGGCTTCGCGCGTGCGATGTCCGGGGGCTACGACCTCGTGGTGCTCGACCTCGTTCTGCCGCACGTGGACGGGATGACGCTGCTGCGCGAACTGGGCGCCCGCCGGCCAGAGGTGCCGGTGGTGATCCTCTCCGCCCGTGCGGACCTGTCGACCAGGCTGCGCGGTTTCCGGCTCGGTGCTTGCGACTTCATCGCGAAGCCGTTCTCGCATCACGAGCTGCTCGCGCGCGTGCGCGTGCACCTCAGTCGCAGCGCGGTCGGGGACGAGGTGCTCGTCCGCGCGGAGCGATTGGTGCTCGACCTCACGCGGCGTCAGGCGCGTGTGGGTGCGCGCGTGGTGGACCTGTCAGAGCGCGAGTTCCGCTTGCTCCATCACCTCGTCTGCAATGCGGGTCGCGTCGTTTCGCGCGAGAGCCTCATGGCCAGCGTGTGGGGTGCCTCGTCCGATCCCCGCTCGAACGTCGTCGACGTGTGTGTGCGGCGTCTCCGGCGCAAGCTCGGCGACGACGCCGAGATCCAAACCGTTCGCCATGGTGGCTACCGCGTTGCGGCATAGGAAACCCGAGCTCGCCTGGGGCGGGTTCTGCGTTGCAAACATCGGCGCGATGGCGCTCACGCCGACGTGGGAGACCATCCCGTTCCACTTCATCTGGACGAGCCTGAGCATCCTCTATGGCTTCCGCGTCTGGCAGCCGAAGGCGACGTTCCTGGTGCTGCTCGCGATCTGCCTGTCGACGGGCACGCTGATCCTTCTTGACGCCGAGGATGGCTACCAGGCGTGGGGCGAGCTCTTCGAGGTGCCGCTGATGTCTTCGATGTTCCTGGCGATGGTCTGGCATGCGCGGCGGCGCCAGGCCGCGATGGAAACCGTTGCCTGCCAGGCGCGCGACCGGGCAGCGCTGCTCGAGCAGCAGGAGCAGTTCCTGCACGACGTTTCGCATGAATTGCGGACGCCGCTCACGATCGCGCGTGGTCATGTCGAGGCGCTGGCGCGCGGGAATGGCTCGGCCCCGCCCGAGGCGCTGGTCGCGCTCGATGAGCTCGACCGGCTCGGCCGCCTCGTCGAGCGGCTGCTCATGCTGGCGAAAGTGGGGCAGACAGCACCGGTGACGACTACGGTCGCCGTCGATGACCTGCTCGAGGACGTGGTCATGCGCTGGGCCGAGATCGCTCCACGCGTTTGGCGCGTGGGCGATCTGCCGGGCGCCGATCTAAGCGTCGACCCGGACGCGCTGCGGATCGCTCTCGACGCCCTGATCGAGAACGCGGTCGAGCACACGCACCCGGACGACGTGATCGAGGTCGGCGGCCGGATGTCCGGCGCCGACGTCGTGATCGAGGTATCGGATACGGGAACGGGGATCCCGCCCGAGGCGCTCGGCGGGATCTTCGAGCGCTTCACGCGTGCAAAGTCGAACGGCGCCGAAAGCGGCCACGGCCTCGGCCTGGGCCTCGCGATCGTCGACACGATCGCGAAGAGTCACGGTGGGTCATGTCGCGTTGAAAGTTCGGCAAGCGGCTCGGTCTTCTCGCTGCGCCTGCCAGGCGCGCTGGTCGAGTCAGCGGAACCGGTCGCAGGGCAGGCCTGATCGATGGAGTCGTCAGCGGAGCTGCTGATCCGTGAGCTCAGGCAGCGCGGCCGGCTGGCGGCGGCACAGGTCGTGCGGCGCAACGCGACGACGTTCGCGTCGCTGAGCGACGCAGACCGGCGCACGGCCGAGGCGCTCGTCCATGCCGTCGCCGCGCGCCTGCTGGCGGAGCCCGAATCGCGGCTACGCCTGCTCGAGAGCGACGGCAGCGACGCGCTCGACCTCGACGCAGTCGCCGGGCTCTTCGGGCTGGGCGAGGAGTCCTCGGCGGACGCGCGAGCGAGCTGACGTCACGCGGGATCAGCCTTTGGCGACGCTCGAGAATGCGAAGCGAGCGTTACTGACACCTCTGCCGCTACTCGGCGTGGCGCGCCGCGCGACTTGCGGCGTCCACGGCCGCCTCCCACGAGAAATACACGTCGACTCGTGTCGCCTTGCCGTTGCGGATCTCCCAGATGTAGGCGATCGGGTCCTCGATCCGATCGCCGGTGCCCTTCATCCGGCCACGCTGGTGGCAGAGAGCCAGCACGGCGTTGCCCGACTCTTTCGTTTCGTCGACGTCGATGCGGTACTCGTCGAAAGCCTGAGTCCAGGACGAGGCGAGTCGCCGAACTCCGTCATGGCCGCAGTAACGACGTTCCTCTAGCCACTCTTGCGGACCCCACCATTCGATCTCAGGGTCCAAGTACTCAAGCGCAGCGTCCACTCCTCCACGATTGAAGGCGTCCAGGGCGCGTCCAACAATCTCGGCGTTGTTTCCCAAAGACGACTCGAGTATCTCACCGACGGTGGCAAGGAGCCCGGGGCGGCGTCGGCGCGTGCCAGCAACGGCGGCTATGCGGGGATCCGGGCGTAGAGGACGTTGTCGACGAAGCGGCCCCGTTCGAAGGCGTAGTCACGGAGGACGCCCTCGCGCACGAAGCCCGAGGCCTCGGCGAGCCCCTGCATCGGAACGTTCTCCGGGAGCGTGTGCAGCTGGATCCGGTGCAGACCGAGCTCGCGCTGCGCCCACCCGACCAAGAGCTCGATTGCCTCGCGTCCAACCCCGGAACGGCGAGAGCCAGGCAGCACGAGGATGCTCAGTCCGGCACGCCTGTTGGGCCAGGAGATCCCGATGAGTCCAATCTCACCGATCGGCTCGCCACTCTCAGGGTCGGCGATCACGAACCAGCGGGTCTTGCGCTCTTCGCTGCTCTCGCTGTCCGTGGTGAACGTACTGCGCAACCACTCGGCGGTCGCCTCGTGGGGCTCCATGCCGAGCATCGCCGCCAGGGTCGGATCGTCGGCGAAGCCCTGGGCGAGAGCATCGGCGTCCTCCGGACGCGCAGGCCGTAGGACCACCCGCTCTCCGACCAGACTCACACGAGCTCCTCGACCGACTCCGCCGAAACCGCTACACCTACGCCCCGGGCGATGTGAGCTGCGTCAGGCAGCCGAGATAGGCGGCATGGCGGAAGGCGGGATCGACGCTGCGGGAAAGCTCCCGGGCGACCGCCTTCGCATTCACCGGGGTCCCGAGGAACGCCGCCCAGCCGGCGACCGAACGGGCCTCGCAGCCGTCGTTGGCGCTGTCGTTGGTGGCGTCACTGCCCCAGCGTAGGTACGCGTCCTGGACAGCTGTGCGCGACTTGGTCTGGGTCGCGTAGCGTGGATCGACCTTGTACTTCGGCACGTCGACGCTGTTGGCGCGGAGCCAGACGGCCCCGGCCCAAACAGCGCCGAGGGCCAAGGCGATGAGAGCAGCAAGCAGCGCGAGCCGCTTTGAGGACGTGCGGGGCGTCGAAATCATGCCTTCTGCATTCACATACGGCCCTGGCCACGCTGTCCTTACGCGAAAGGCGCAGTGAATCCACCGGACGAGCCGCTGCCGCTCGTCGTCCGGAACGTATCGTGCGGCCATGGCCAAGTGGTGGACGCTCGTCGCGGTAACGGTCGCGACCTTCATGCTCCTGCTCGACGTCACGATCGTGAACGTCGCCCTGCCGTCCATCGAGCGCGACCTGCACTCGAGCTTCACGGACCTGCAGTGGGTCATCGACGCCTACGCGCTGACGCTCGCGGCGCTGCTGCTCACTGCCGGCTCGCTGGGCGACGGCATGGGACGCCGGCGGGTGTTCCTCATCGGCCTCGGCATCTTCACCGCCGCCTCCGCGCTGTGCGGATTCGCCACCACGCCGCTGATGCTCAACCTCGCACGGGCGCTCCAGGGCGTGGGCGGGGCGTGCATGTTCGGCACGGGCCTCGCGCTGCTGGCCACCGCGTACAGCGGTCGCGACCGGGGCACCGCGCTCGGCGTCTGGGGCGCGACGATCGGCGTGGCCGTGGCCGTCGGCCCGCTGGTCGGCGGCGTGCTCGTGCAGGCCATTGGCTGGGAAGCCATCTTCTTCGTCAACGTGCCGATCGGGATCGGCGCGATAGCGCTGACGCTCGCGCGCGTCGCCGAGTCGCGCGACCCGTCGGGCGCCGGGATCGACTGGGCCGGCACGGTCACGTTCTCGGGCGCGCTGTTCTTGCTCGTCTTCGGCCTGATCCGCGGCAACGCCGAGCACTGGAGCGCGGCGATCATCGCCTGCCTGCTGGGCGCCGCTGCGCTCCTCGTCGCGTTCGTGGTCGTCGAGCTGCGCAGCGCGGACCCGATGCTCGACCTGGCGCTGTTCCGCAAGCCCGCGTTCGACGGCGCGAGCATCGCCGCGTTCGTGCTGTCGGCGGCGATGTTCGCGATGTTCCTCTACCTCACGCTCTACATCCAGAACATCCTCGGCTACTCGCCGCTGCAGTCCGGCCTGCGCTTCCTGCCGCTGACGCTGCTCTCGGCCCTGGTCGCGCCGCTGTCGGGCAAGCTCGCGCAGCGCCTCGGCGTGCGCTGGTTCCTTTCGGGCGGGCTGCTGCTGGTCTCGGTCGGCCTGATGCTCATGCACGGCATCACCCCGACCGACGGCTGGACCACCCTGCTGTTCGGCTCCATGGTCTGCGGCGTCGGGATCGGCCTGGTCAACCCGGCGCTGGCGACCGCGGCGATCGGCGTCGTCGACCCGCGCCGCTCGGGCATGGCCTCCGGCATCAACTCGACGTTCCGGCAGGTCGGGATCGCCACCGGCATCGCTGCCTGGGGCGCGCTGTTCACCCACCAGGTGCAGGCCACGTTCCTGAGCGAGGCGAACACGTCGGGCTTTGCCAATCGGATCCCGCGCGGCGGCAACGTGTCCGACTTCATCTCCTTCGGCGGCGCGCAGCAGACGCACAACCAACAGCTGATCCACGCCGCCGATGTGGCGTTCGACGCCGGCCTGAACCACATCCTGCTGATCGCCGCCATGGTCGCGCTGGCGGGCGCGGTGCTGTCCGCGGTGCTCGTCCGCCCCGCAGACTTCGTGTCGGCGCGGGCCCCGGCCGAGCAACCCGCGTAGGAACCCGGAGCACTACATCGAAGTGCCAGACAAGCGTGAAGCGGATGACGGTCCGAGCGGAGTGGGGCCATGGCTCACTCGGCCTCGCGCGCCAGCGCGACCCACCCGAGCTGCTCGCGCGTGCGCTTCGGCAGCCCGCTCACGACCAGGTCGTACGAATCCTCGATCATGTCCTGCACGAACTGGTCGGGGATGCTGCCGTCGAGCGTCACGGTGTTCCAGTGGCGCTTGTTCAGGTGGTAACCGGCGCGGATCGCGGCGTAGCTGCCGCGCAGCTGCAGAGCGATCTCCGGCTCGCACTTGAGGCTGATCTCGAGCGGCGCCCGGCCCAGCTGACTGAGCGCGAACATCTTGCCCGCGACCTTGAAGACCGACGTATTCGGCCCGAAGGGGAAGTCCTCGACAGCTCCGGTCAGCGCGAGGCACGACCGCCGCAGTTCCCGCGCGTTCATTCGCGTCGTCCCGGCTCCCGCACGTGGAGGTGGTTCGCGACGACATCCACAAAGCCGACTCTAAGCCCAGCTCGGTACCGAGCGATCTCCTCAGAAGGTCGATCGGCCCCCGCGGTTGATGGGTTCGTTTACAACCGCCGTGCCCAGTGCACCTCTGTGACGTAGCGCAGCGTCACTCGGGTCTGCGCGGCTACCAGCTCGTGCACGCGCTCCAACAGCGCGCGTCGCGCCTCGTCCGCCAGATTCGCGATCCAGCTCCACGACGCCACCTGCGCAACGAACGCCTCCGGAGCGACCTCGTGCACGTAGTCGTAGCTCGAGCTGGACAACTCCGAGAAGCGGCCGGACGCAGCCAGCAGCTCCTTCCATCCGTCGCCACCCGCCGGGAACTCGCCCGAGGCGATGCGATGCGGTTCGACCAGATCCCTGAATTCGTCGAGCCACGGCAAGTCGTCGCGCGACCAGCTCCCCCGGTTCGACATCACCACAAGCACCCCGCCAGGCGCCAGCACGCGCGCAATCTCCGGCGTCGCCTCCTCGACCCGGAACCAATGGAACGCCTCGGCAACGAACACCGCCTCGACCTCGCCACCGCGCAGCGGAATCCGCTCCGCCGTCCCAAGCCGGGCATCGACGCCCGGGACCTGGTCGCGCAGCTTCGCCAGCATCGACTCGGACGGATCGACCGCCACCACCCGCCCGACCAGCGGCACCAGCAGCCGCGTCAGCTTGCCGGTGCCGGCGGCCAGGTCGAGAACCGCGCTGCCTGTGCCGAGCGGCACCAGCCGCGCAATCTCCTCGAGCGCGTCGGCCGGATACGACGGACGGCCTAGCTCGTAAGCATCCGCCGTACCCGCGAAGCCAGACGCTGCCCGGGGATCGACCGCCATGCAGCCATCATGCCGAGGCGGACGGCGAGGCGAGCGCTAAGCGCAGCTCGTGATCGTCGCCGTCTGCTGAGTGCCCGGCGCCGTGATCGCGTTCCCGACGTTGTCCGTCGACAGCACCGAGACCGTGTAGCTGTCGACCGTGCACGGCAGCGCGATCGTCCACGCCGGATTCGCGCCCGCCGTCAACATCGGCGTCAGCGGTGTCCCGCACGCGCCCCAAGCCGCCCCGGTCCAGCAGGTGTTGTTGCTCGCGCGCCGGATCGACACGCTCAGCGTCGTCACGCCCGAGCCCGCGTCGTCGGCCGTGCCGCAGATGTCCGCCACGGCCGGCGTCCCGCAGCCGGCTTGCCACGCCGCGCCGCTCCCGTAGCTCGCCCCGGTGGGGAAGCTGGGCGCCGAGGTCGGCGGCGTCGAGTCGTTGACGAACGTCAGCGCCGTCACAGTCGTGTTGCCGGCGTTGTCGGCTGTCGTGACCGTCTCGACTGGCGACGAGGTCGTGCCCGCGACCCAGCTGAAGTCCTTCGTGACGTACGGCCCGCCGTTTGGCTTCGTGTCCGTTGTCGGGTTCGGGGCCGTCCAGCCGGTTGTCGTGCCGGTCAGTGCCGACGTGGCGCTCGAGGCGGCACCCGAGTCGGCGTCCGTCACGCTGTTCGTCAGCCGGAAGCCGCCCGCCGCGGTGCCGTTGTAGAACACCGTCGTGCCCGACAGGTACGAAGCGCCGGACTGGTGGCCCAGCGAGAACGCCGGTGTCGGGGCGGTGGTGTCGATCTGGGTGGAAAGCGTCTTGACGGTCTCGGTGTTGCCCACGTTGTCGACGGCCGCAAACCGGATCGTCGCCGACGACGACTGCGTGAACGCGCCGCTGTAGGTCAGCGCCGTGGGAGAGGTGGTCGGGTCCGAGCCGTCGGTCGTGTACTTGATCGTCCCCACGCCCGAGCCGGCCGCATCGCTCGACGTCAGCGTCACGGTCACCGGCCCCGCGTTCCAACCGGAAGCGGGCACCGCGGGCGACTGAGCACCGCTCGTGGTGGGCGCGGTGTTGTCGTTGCGCAGCGTCAGCGCGCCCGTCGACGCGGTGTTGCCGACGACGTCCGCGGCCGTGACCGTCTCGGTCGGAGCCGAGCTCGTGCCCGCGGTCCAGCTGAACGCGCTCGACACGTATGGGCCGCCCGACGGCGTCGTGACGGTACCCGCCGTGTGGCTCCAGCCCGTAGTCGTGCCGGCCAGCGCCGGAAACGCGCTCGACGCCGGCCCCGAGCCGGCCGGATCGCTCACAGCGTTCGTGAGCGTGAACGAACCGGCGGCAGCGCCGCGGTAATAGATGCTGGTGCCGCTCAGGTACGCCCCGCCCGAGGCGACATTCAGCGACAGCGCGTTAGCAGGCGCCGCCGTGTCGACCTTCACCGCGAACGTCTTCACCGACTCGACGTTGTTCGCGTTGTCGTGCGAGAAGTACTTGATCGTCGTCGTCGAGCTGACCGAGATCGGACCCGCGTAGAGGATCGCGGTGGCCGACGTCTGCGGATCGCTGCCGTCGAGCGTGTACGTCGTCTGGGCCACACCCGAGCCGCCCGCGTTGTCGGTCGCCGACAGCGTTACCGACACCGGCACCGAGCGGTACCAGCCTGAAGCTGGTACCGCAGGCGCCGGGGTGGCGGTGGTCGTCGGTGCCGTCGAGTCGTTGTAGACGGTCACCGCAGCGCTGCCCGCGCTTTCACCGCCAGTCCAGTTGTTGAGCGTCGGCATGATCGTGTATTGCCAGGCGCCGGCCGGGGCGGGGCTGTCACTGCATGACAGCTGCCCGCCACCGACCGGCAGCCCTGTGCAGGCGAGCACAATGCCTGCACCTCCCACGCTGCCCGAGGGGTAGCGCGTGAGCTTGTAAGAGAGGGATGCGCCGCTGAACGTGTTCGGCGTCCAGCGCACCGTTACGTTCGTGCCGACGGCGCTGACCGTCGGCGTGTTCCCGGTCGGCAATGTGTCGGCCTGCGCCTGGCCGGCGCTGCCGACCGTCGTGCCGGCCATCCAGAAGCCGTCGGCAACCGTGGCGCCAAGGGTCGCCAGGACCACCACGAAGGCGACGGCCAAGCGCTTCACGAGGCCGCCAGATAGACCGTGAAGGTCCGGCCCTGGCAGGCCGAGGCGGCACCCGTGCCCATCGTGACCGAGCTCGGCAGGCTGAGCGACGTGTTGCCCGGGGCGAACGTCCAGCCCGCGCCGCCGTTGTCCTGGGTCACATACGACAACGCGCAGCCCGCAGCATTCGCCGAGAAGCCGGCCGTGCCCGACGTCGTGTCAAGCGACAGCTGGGCGACATGGACGGCGAACGAGTTCGGGTTCGTCACCGTCGCGCTCACCTCGCCGCTGGCCGAGCCGGTCGGCAGCAGGCGCTGGCTGACGCTCGCAGAGGAGAGCTGCAACGCCGACACGCTCGAGCCGGTCGTCACCGTGCTCGCGCCGGCGCCCGTGGCGGTCCAGTAGCCATAGGCGCTGCCGGCCAGCGCGAACGTCGCGGCCACCACAGTCGCGATCCGCGCGAGCCGGCGCATGGTCACTCGCTGGCCGCCGCGCTCAGGTCGATCTGGACCTGTGCGCCTTTGCAGTTGTCCTGGTTCTGCAGCAGAT
>DATBDN010000106.1:0-24963 GCA_036269895.1 Thermoleophilaceae bacterium | reverse complement strand
GTAGCGCCAGAGGAAGCCTGCGAGTGCCGCGGTGCGCTCGAAGCTCGAAGCGTAGATCGCGCCGTAGGCCCATTCGCCGAGCATCGTGCGGATGAAGCGCTCGGCCTTGCCGTTCGTCTGCGGGCGGTAGGGCCGGGTGCGCAGATGGCGGATGCCGAGCATCCGGCAGGCGATCGCGTGCACGATCGAGACGTAGGCAGAACCGTTGTCCGTCATCACCGCCTCGACCTCGATGGCATGGCGGCGGTAGAAGTCGACGGCGCGGCGCAGGAACGCGGCGGCGGTAACGGCCCGCTCGTCCGCCAGGACCTCTGCGTAGGCGAGCCGCGTCGCATCATCGACGCAGACATGCACGTATTCCCAGCCGATCATGTTGCGCCGGACGCCGGCGCCGTCGCTCGCGCGCCGGCGCTTGTGCTGCTGGTTCTCCCGCCAACCGTGGCGCACGCGCTTGCCGGCGCCGCCCTCGATGCGGCCGAGCTTCTTGACGTCGATGTGGAGCAGCTCGCCGGGGCGGCTGCGCTGGTAGCGCTCGGCGGGCTCGAGCCCGAGGCGGCCGAGCTTGCCGAGCCCGATCCGCGTCAGGATCCCTGACACGGTCGTCTCCGGCATCTCGAGAATCTCGGCGATCACGGCGCCGGTGAAGCGCACGCGCCGCAGCGCGGCGATCGCCTGGACGCGCAGTTCGGGCGTCCGGTTGTGGACGTGATGGGCGGCCGAGGACCGGTCGAGCAGCCCGGTGGGGCCGTCGGCCTTGAAGCGCTGGACCCACTTGCCGGCCGTGCGCTCGCTGACTTCGGCGGCCTCCGCCGCCGAAGTCAGCGACCAGCAGTCGTCGACAACCCGTGAGACCAGCAACTCCCGCTTCTTCAGACTGAGAGCAGCGTTACGGTGAAGCTTCATCCGGAGTCCTCCTTGGACTGAGTGGCTTAGAGCACCTCTCAGCCTCTAAGGAGGCCCGGATGAACAACGCGCTCAGGAACTACATCTAGACACTCGCCGCCCAGCTGGGCGGCTGCGGCACGGCTTACTACACTTTCTGAAGTCATGGAGAGTTGCCCGGTAACAGCCACAGCCGAGATCCTCGCGGGGAAGTGGACGATCCTGCTGATCCGCGACCTGGCCGAGGGCCGCTGCCGCTTCTGCGAGCTGGAGCGCTCGCTCGAGGGGATCTCGCCGCGCACGCTGTCGCTGCGGCTGCGCGCACTCGAGGGGCAGGGGATCCTGGAGCGGAAGACGTTCCCGGAGGTGCCGCCGCGGGTGGAGTACTCGTTGACGCATAAGGGGCGCGCGTTGGTCCCGATCATCGACGGCATGCGCCAGTACGGGCGCGAGTGGCTCGAGGCCGTTCCCGCCTAGCAGGACCGCCCAGAAAAATGGCGAAAGCGGCGGCATGGCCAGAAACCGCCGCCTCCATGATGCCCTTCGCGCGTTCGCGCTCGATTCTGCGCGCGCCCTGTCCGCCGACATCGAGGCGGGCGCCGAGGTTGCCTTCGAGCTCGACGAACGGTCGACTGGACGCTCGGTCCTGTACCGCTACCGGCCGCTGATCGCGACCTTCGTCAGTGAGCGCTGGCGGCAGCTGCGCACGCTGGAGAGCTTCGGCGCCGCTGCCGAGGAGCTGGGCGCCGGGTCGGCCGCCTATTTGCGAGTGCAGGGACTGATGGCCGACGCCGATCCTGAGCCAGCGCTGCTCGCGATGCTCGAGCGGATATGGGAGGACGCGACCAGCTTCGCCTTCCCCGAGGATCGCTTCGAGAAGGTCTACGAGGAAGTTGAGCGTGCGCTCTATGAGGACGTGCTGCAGTCGGCGATCGCCGCGCCGCTGCCCGGGCTCGTGATGGAGCGGGACCGCGTCGATCTCGCTGACGGGATGGCGCTCGTGCGCGGCGACCTGTCCGGCGCGCCGGCGGAGGCGGTATGGCCGTCCGGCACCTCGGAGATCGACCGCGGACGCGTGCGGGCGAACGTGGTCGCCGTGATCGACGCCGAGCTGCCGGCCGACGCCCAGCTTCCCGTGCCCGAGGCCCGCTGGCGTCTGCGCCGCCTGGTCACGGCTCTGCGCCTGTGGCGCGCGGGGTCGGTGTCGCTGCCGAGTAGCGGCTGGGCGCGCGCCGACGACGGTCCATGGCGTCAAGTTGCTTTGCAGCCGGCGCCGCCTGCGCGCGGTGGCGCGTGGGCGCTGGCCGCCGAGGAGGAGGAGAGCTTCAAGCAGTTCGCGACGCTCGTCGCCGAGTGGGACCCGTCCGGGCCGCTCGCGTGGGCGCTGGCGCGCTTCGACATGGGCTGCGAGCGCTCGAGCGACAGCGAGGGGTTGTCCGACTACCTGCTGGCGCTGCGCGGCCTGCTCGACGCGATTGACGAGGCCGGTCAGCCGACACTTCCGCGGCGGTTGGCCGCCCTGTGCGCGGAGGAGGCCGACCGCAGACTGTTGATGTCGCGCGTCGAGGCGGCGCTCAACCTCGAACTGGCGCTGATCGCCGGTGTGCCGATCGACGCCTGGTCACCTCCGGCCGGGGTGGCATCGGGCCGCGAGCTGGTCGGCGAGATCGAGGAGCACCTGCGTGCGCTGCTGCGCGACGTGGTGTGCGGATACCTGAAGCCGGAGCTCGCATCGATGGCCGACGAGATCCTGCTGCAAAGCGAGCCGGTTGAAATCCAGGCACGCGACCTCCGCGCGGACGCGGAAGGAACGCGAGTCCCGATTCAGGCGCTGAGCCACGCCGAGTTCGAGCCGCATCCAGCGGACCCGGCTCATCCCGTGGCGGCCACGCATCCGGCCGCCGCCGCGCATCCGCTCAGCCCGCCGACCGGCTTCGCCTCACCGGTCGATCCGCCTACCGAGCCGTCGCTCATGCCCGAGCATCGCGCGCCTGTTGCGGCGACCGTGCCCGCGGAGCGCCCTGTGGTCGCTGAGCCGCATCACGAGCGGCATCAGGTGCGCGAGTTCATGCGTCCCGTTGCTCTGGTTCCGCCGGAGGCGGAGCCCCGGGTCACGCGTCTGGTCGACGTCATCAACGACAGCCCGCCACCGGCGGCTCCGAAGCCGCACCCGATTCACGAGCAGCCGGCACTGGTCGTCGACGACTTCGCCTGGGACCTCGATGACCCCGGCGACTACTCGGCTCCGGTTTAGACGGCCGCGACCGCCTGCGCCTCGGCTTCCTCGACGCGGCGCACCAGCGCGATCACCTCGGGTGTCGCCTTCCCGGGGGAGCCCGAGTCATAGGGTGGCTGCGGGTCGTATTCGATCCCGAGCTGGATCGCCTGCGCGACCTGATCGCCCGCGACGTGTCCGGCCAGACGCAGTGCCATGTCGATTCCGGATGACACACCCGCGGCGGTCACGATCTTCCCCTGCTCGACGACGCGTCGCGCGGTGGGCTTCGCGCCCAGGCGCTCAAGGGTGTCCATCGCCGCCCAGTGCGTGGTCGCCTGCAGTCCCTGGAGCAGGCCCGCGGCAGCCAGTACCAGCGAACCCGTGCAGACCGAGGTGGTCCACTGCGTCCCCTCGTTAACGCAGCGCACCCAGTCGAGCACGCGCTCGTCCTTCATCAGCGCGCGGGTTCCGATTCCGCCCGGGAAGACGAGGATGTCCGGCTCCGCAAAGTCCTCGAGCGCGACCTCGGCGTTCAGGGACAGCATGCGGTTGTCCGTCCTGACCGCGCCCGGCCCCAGTCCGACGAACTTCAGCTCCGCACCCGGGAGCCGCGACAGCACCTCATAGGGGCCGATGGCATCGAGCGCCGTCACGCGGTCGAAGATGGGGATGGCGATCTTCATGCGACTTCCTCCATGAGCGAGTGGAACCGGCTTCGGTATGTGCCGGGGCCGACACCGAGCCTGCGGTGGAACGCGCGGCGCATCGTCTCGACAGTGCCGAATCCGCATTCGATCGCGATGGTCTCGATCGGCGCCTGCGAACCCTCCAGCGCGATCCGCGCCTGCTCGACGCGGATCGACTCGACGTACGCCGCCGGCGTCACGCCCGTCTCGCGCCTGAACGTGCGCGCGAAGTTGCGCGGGCTCATCGCGACCCGTTCCGCGAGGGCGGGCACCGAGAGGTCGGCGCCGACGTTGGCAGGGATCCAGGCCTGCAGGTCGCGAAGCGGCTCGTGCTCGGCCGGAAGCGCGGCCAGCGGCGCGCTGAATTGCGACTGGCCGCCGGGCCGGCGCAGGAAGATCACGAGCTGTTGCGCTACGTCGCGCGCGACTCTCGGGCCGAGGTCTTCTTCGACCAACGCCAGCGCCAGGTCCATGCCGGCGGTCACGCCCGCAGACGTGTAGACCGGCCCGTCGACCACGTAGATCGCGTCGCGTTCGACCTCCACCGCAGGGAAGAGGCCGGAGAGGAGGTCGCACCACTGCCAATGCGTGGTCGCCCGCCGGCCGTCGAGGAGACCCGCCGCGGCGAGCACGAACGCTCCGGTGCAGACCGAGGTGACACGCCGCGAGCGCTTCGCGGCGGACCGCACCCACTGCAGCACCCGGTCGTCCGACGCCGCGTCGCGGCTACCGGCGCCGCCGGCCACGATCAGCGTGTCGATCGGCCCGCGAACGTCGTCCATCGCCGCGGCCGGCATGACGCGCATCCCGTTCGACATGAAGAACGGCTCCGCGCTCGGGGCGACAACCTCGACCTCATACGAGCCCGCCGTCGCAAACACCTCGGCAGGCCCGACGACATCGAGCGACTGGCACTCGTGAAATCCGAGGATCACAACGCGACGAAGAGGCGCCATAGCTCGATCGTGGCTCAGACCGAGGCTGTCCGCAAGGACAACCATCGGACGATTTCTGCCAAAACACGCTTTCAGCCGTACAGGTGCGCGACCATCGCCGCCAGGCCGTTGAGGTCGTGGACGTCGCCATCGAACTCGGGGACGACAATCACGGGCTCTCCGCCCAGGCGCTCGGTAAGCCGTTTCAGGTTTGCCTTGTCGCGCGTTGCCAGGACGTTGAAGTCCTTGAAGTTCGCCTCGACCTTTGCTGCCAGCTCCGGGCCGAGCTCGTTCAGGTCGCCGTCGTTCTTGCGCCCCGTCCTGTCGTGGAAGCGGTTCACCACCACTCCGCCGAACGGCATCCCGCGCCGGTGCAGCTGGTCGTGGAAGAAGATCGCGTCGTCGATCGCGTCGGAGCGCGGCGATGCGACCAGCACGAACGTCGCCGCGTCCGAGCCCAACAGCTCGTTCACCCGCTCGGCGCGCACGCGAAAGCCCTCGGACATGTCGCCGAAGGACTGGAAGAACTCGGACAGGTCGCGCAGCAGGTCGATCCCCGTGACCCGCTGCAGCACCGCGAACAGCAGGCCCGACCCGCGGCCGATCAGCTTGAAGCCCGGCGACAGGAAGAAGCGAAGTGAGCGCGAGTCGATGAAGCGCTGCAGCCGCTCGGGCGCGTCAAGGAAGTCAAGGGCGTTGCGCGTCGGCGGCGTATCGAGCACCAGCAGATCGAAGTGGCGCTCCATGTGCAGCTCGTAGAGCTTCTCCATCGCCATGTACTCCTGCGAGCCCGAGACCGCGCCGGACAGCTCCTGGTAGATGCGGTTCGAGAGCACGGCATCGCGTGTGCGCTCGTCCGACGCGTAGGTCTCGACCAGCTCGTCGAATGTGCGCTTGGCGTCGAGCATCAGCGCCCACAGCTCGCCGTCCCCGCCGACACCGGGCACCCGCCGCGGCTCGTTTCCCAGCCGCTCCAGCCCGAGCGCGTTCGCCAACCGCTTGGCGGGATCGATCGTCAGCACCGCCACCCGGCGGCCGCGACGCGCCGCACCGAGTGCGATCGCCGCCGACGTCGACGTCTTGCCGACACCGCCCGCGCCGGCGCAGATGCAGATCTCTGCACCCTCGATGACCGCCTCGATGCCGCTCATCCCAGCCGCGGCTCCAAGGCCCGCGACAGCTCCTCGAGCGACTCCTCCCCGAGCTCGGTCTCGAACAGGAACGGCAGCGTCAGCGCCGAGGCGCGCCGCCGCAGCCGCCGCACCTGGTTGCGATGGTGGCGCGCCCGCCGGTGCGTCGTCAGTGCGGCGCGAACCTGCGCCGTGTCGAGGCCAAGCGACTGGATCGCAGCGATTTCCTGGTCGTGGAAGCGGTCCGGATAGACGCCGTTCACGACCACCGCGTCGGGCTTCAGGTGCATCTCGTCGCCCAGCGCGTTGATGAACTCGATCGTCTCGTTGACCGGCATCTCCTCCGGCGCCGCGACGGCCACGATCCCCGTGAGCTCCGGGTTGGTCAGGAACGCGTCGATCTTGCCCGCCTGGCGCGAGATCGGCCCGACCCGAGCCACGTCGCGGAAGGTGCGCGGCGTTCGCAGCATCCCTAGCGCGTGGCCGGTCGCCGGAGCGTCCAGGATGACGAGGTCGTACGGCGTGTCGCCCGTCCGCCGCTGGTCGAGCTGGGCGAGATCCCAGACCTTGCCGATCATCAGCAGCTCGCGCAGTCCGGGCGCCGCGGCAGCGAGGTACGTGAAGACACGGCTCGAGGTCATCATCTTCGACAGTGCGCCACCCACCTGGTCGCTCAAGTACTCGCGCATGGCGCGCTCCGGATCGATCGCGATGGAGTGGATTCCGGGCGCCACCTCCACCTCGTCGTGCCACGTCTCGGCGGCCGTCACCTCGCAGACGATCACCCGCTTGCCACGGCGCGCGGCGACCAGCGCAAGGCAGCCGGCGACCGTGGTCTTGCCGACCCCGCCCTTCCCGGTCACGAAAACCAGTCGTTTGTCTAGGAGGAAAGCCACCTACGCATCCGAATACATGACCCCGTATGGGCCTGTTTGAACGAAAGAGTTCCAGTCCGCCGGCGTTTCCGCCGTCACCCTCGTCCGTGATCAACGCTCCGGCGTCGCCACAGGCGGCTCCACGGCCGGAACCGCAGGCAAGTCCGGGCGGCCCGAAGGCCCGAGTGATCTCGTTCGCCAACCAGAAGGGCGGCGTGGCCAAGACCACCACGACGCTGAACCTGGCAGTGGCGTTCGCGGAGAAGGGCCACCGCGTTCTGTGCGTCGACCTCGATCCGCAGTCGAACCTGACGATGAGCCAGGGCATCGATCCCGACTCGCTCGAGCTCTCGATGTACGACGTGCTCGTGAACCGCGTCTCCATCCGCGAGGTCATCCGCAAGCGCGAGATCGACGTGGCCTGCTCGTCCATCGACCTCGCCGGCGCCGAGATCGCGATGTCCACCCAGATCGGCCGCGAGCGCTCGCTCCAGAAGGCATTCGCCCCGATACTCGAGGACTACGACTTCATCTGCATCGACACACCGCCGAGCCTGGGCTTGATCACGATCAACGCCCTGACAGCATCGGACAAGGTGATCGTCCCCGTACAGTGCGAGTACCTGTCGATGCGGGGGCTGATCCAGCTCCAGAACACCGTGGCGATGGTCAAGGAGGACCTGAACCCCGCCCTCGAGATCGAGGGCATCCTGCCGACGCTCGTCGACACCCGCACGGTGCACGCGAAGGAAGCAATCGAGATCCTCGAAGAGAACTTTGGCGACCGGGTGTTCGCCTCGCGCATCACGAAGACCGTTCGTTTTGCGGAGGCTCCGGTGAAGGGAATGTCAGTGCTCAAGTACGACCCGGACGGGAAGGCGGCGTTCGCCTACCGGCGGCTGGCTGAGGAGGTGCTGGGGAATGGATCGCGGTAAGCGGGCAAGCATGCGGGAAGGCCCGCTTTCGGCCCTGTTCCGGTCGACGGCGGAGCTCGACGAGGACAAGGCGGAGGCTCCGCCCAAGGAGCCGCCGCGCGCCGAGGCGCCCGCGCCCAAGCCTCCGGGATCCGATTCCGCGCAGTACGAGGCAGATGCGCGTGACGCGGATCGCATCACGCTGCCGGAGCCGCCGCAGCACCCGCGCGTCCGGCCCACCACGCCGGCCCCACGCGTGGTCGCCGAGCCGGCGCCGCCGCGCGCCTACGAGCAGCGCCTGCGCGACGTCTTCAGCTCGGACATCCCGAACAACATGATGGAGCGCGAGGCCGTCTCGCGGCCGATGTACGGCCGCGACGAGCCGCGCCCGGTCTCGACGCCGCAGCACGTGGCGCACCCGGTGTTGCGCGTGGTCGGCGTCGGCGGCGCCGGCGTCAACGCCGTCAACCGGATGATCGAGGCCGGCATAGAGGGCGTCGAGTTCATCGCGCTCAACACCGACATGCAGTCGCTTCAGACGTCGCGCGCCTCAGAGCTCGTGCACGTCGGCGGCGACCTCACGCGGGGCCTCGGTGCGGGATCGAATCCCGCGCTGGGACGCGAGGCCGCGCTCGAGTCAGCCGATCAGATCAAGGCACTGCTCAAGGGCTCGGACATGGTGTTCGTCGCGGCCGGATCGGGCGGCGGAACCGGCACGGGGGCGGCACCCGTCGTCGCGCAGATCGCGCGAGAGATCGGGGCGCTCACCGTCGGCGTCGTTACCAAGCCGTTCCCGTTCGAGGGGATGCGGCGGGCCGACCAGGCCGAGCGCGGCGTGGTCGATCTGGCCAACGCCGTTGACACGCTGATCACGATCCCGAACGCGCGCCTGCTGCAGGTGCTGGACAAGAAGACGTCGATGGTCGAGGCGTTCCGCTTCGCCGACGACGTTCTGCGCCAGGGCGTGCAGGGCATCTCGGACCTGATCACCCTGCCGGGCCTGATCAACCTCGATTTCGCCGACGTGCGCACGATCATGTCGGACGCCGGCCAGTCGCTGCTCGGCATCGGCATGGGCGTGGGGGAGCACCGCGCCGTCGACGCCGCGCGGCACGCGGTGGAGTCGCCGCTGCTCGAGACGTCAGTGGACGGTGCGCGCTCGATCCTGCTGTCGATCACCGGCGGCCGCGACCTCTCGCTGTTCGAGGTCAACGAGGCGGCCAAGGCGGTGGCCGAAGCGGCTCACCCGGACGCGAACATCATCTTCGGCGCGATGGTCGACGAGAAGGTGGTCGACCAGGTGTGGGTGACCGTGGTCGCGACCGGCTACGGCGATCGGCCCGTCCACCGGGAACGCCCGCGCGCGTTCCAGGAGCCCCGGCGCATCCCGGCGGACAACGAGCCGCGTGTGCGGAGGACCCGGCCGGCGGCCACGCTCGGCGGCGATCTGCGCATCCCGGAGTACGTGCCGCCGTCTCGCTGATCTGCCAGACGGGCCTGAGCAGGCGCGAGCACGCATGTCGCACCGATGACGGCGGCGAACGCCGCCAGGTGCAGCATGCCGATCGCGCCGTGCCCGACAGCCTCTGACAGGACGACGAGCCCGGCGGCGATCGAGAACACGAAGGTGGCCGCGGTCATCAGAGCGATAGCCGTGACCGGTGGCCCGAGCTGCAGCGCACGCTGGAACGCGAAGAACGCAGCGGCTGTGAAAACGACGGCGACAGGTAGCCACGGCGACACGGCGGCGGCGCCGAGACCGTGGCGGGAGTCGACCAGCGTGAGCGCCTTGATGGCGGTGTCGGCTGCCCCGTAGAGCAGCCCACCGGCCACCGCCAGCGGCACGGCCGCCCTGCGCGTGGCCACGATCGCCGCCACGCCTCCAGATCCCGCCAGGAACAGACCGAGTGCCGCGCCCGGCAGCGCGTCGCCGTTGCGCGGCTCGTGCACGCCCGGCGCCAGCGCGGCCAGGCCGACCGCCATGACCGCCACCGCAACCGACTCCGCCCGCGTCACCGTCTGGCCGAACCAGCGCGTCGCGATCGTCGCCAGCAACGCAAGGCCGCCGGCGACGAACGCCTGCACGAGCGACAGCGGCGCACGCGACAGCGCCGCCACGTGCATGGCCCAGCCGGCAGTCCCGAGCACCAGCCCGAGCAGCCAGACCCGCTGCCGCAGCAGGCCGGCCAGGGTCGCGATCGGCCGGCGCGCATCGACCGGCGGCGCCTCCGACGCTCCGCCGTGTTGCAGCAGGAAGCCCGTGTTGAGCGCAAGCGATGTGGCGACCGCCAGGGCAAGCCCGGCTGCGATCCCGGCCGTCACGCCCGGTAGCCGTTCTCGGCCCAGCGGAAGCCCTCGCCGGCCCACACGAGCATGTGCGGGATGTGCGGCCGCCACAACCTCCAGTTGTGGCCGCCCGGATAGAAGCCCGTGTCGACGAGCGTCGCGCCCGCGCCCTTCAGCTCCTGAGCAAACGCCACCATGTCGGCGTGATCCGGGACATTCTCGCGGTTGCCCATGTACATGAAGGCCCGCAGCGGCAGCCGGTGCAGAGCGCTTGTCGATCGCGCGGACGACGTCCATCACGTAGCCCATGTAGTTGCCGGCCGCCGCGTTCGCCCACTCGTGGTCGCGCCCGTTGCCGGCCGGCATCACGCTGATGTAGGGCGGCATCCTGCCCTGATCGACGAGCCGGTCCACCAGCGGCCCCAGGCCGCCGACCCGCAGGTAGTTGGTGGGCTGCATGACCGACGCCTGGAGCAGGTAGAGCACGGGGTAGCGGTGGCCGGCAGCGCCGCTGAAGTAGTGCGGCGGGAGGTAGACCAGGACGCGTCGCTCGGAGTGGAGCGACTTCGACCAGATCTTCAGATTTACCTCACGTCCGCGTGGTATTCCCGGCAGATCGTGGACTACCGGGAAGCCCCTGTAGACGTAGTAGTTGTGGGCGTAAAAAGGCTGGCTACCTTGCGCGGGTGCGTGTCGCCGCCGCGATCCTGCTGGCCGCCGCAGTATGCCTCGCCGGCTGGCCACCTGGTGGCCGCAGCGGGGTGGCCGACGCTCTGCCGCCGCGCTACCTGTCGCTCGGCGACTCGCTGGCAGCCAGCATGCAGCCGGCTCCCGACGGGCATGACGGCCCGACGTCCGAGGGCTTTTCCGAGCGCGTTTGGGGCGCGCAGGCAGCCGTCTCACCGCATCTCACGCTCGTCAAGCTCGGTCGTGGCGGCGAGACGGCCTCGAGCATGATCAAGTCGCCGCGGCCGGGGCCGAGCCAGCTCGAACTCGCCGAGCAGCATCTGCGCACCGGGACGGTGCCGCTCGTGACAATCGACATCGGCGCGAACGAGGTGGAGAGCTGTGCCCGCGGCTCGGGCTTCGATCAGGCCTGCGTCCAGAGTGGACTCGCGTCACTGCGGCAGAGCCTGCCACGCATCATCAGTCACCTGCGGGCGGCGGGCGGCCCGCAGTTGAAGATCATCGGCGGCCCGACCGGCCGTCGCCTGGCGCTGGCTTCCGTCCCGGTGGAGCGCGCCATCAACGCGACGCTGGCGGAGATCTATGCACGGGACCACGTGCCGGTGGCCGACGTCGAGTCGAGCTTCGAGACGCAGGCGCTCGACCGCTACGTCGGCACTCGCCACGGGCGCGTGCCGCTGGCCGTGGCCCGCACGTGTCGCTGGACGTGGGCCTGCTCCGACCGCTACGACGACCACACGAACAGCCTCGGCTACCGGGTGATCGCGCGCTCGGTGCTCGCACTGCTGCGCTCGGCCTGAGAATTTCTCACGGGGATCTGCAAGCTTGTAGCGGAGGGAATGTCGACGAAGGGCGTTATCGCAGCCGGTCACCCGCTGACCGCCGAAGCTGGTGCACGCGTTCTGCGTGAGGGCGGCAATGCGGTCGACGCCGCCGTCGCGGCGGTGTTGATGTCGTGGGTCTGCGAGCCGACGCTCACCGGTCCGGGGGCGGGCGGCTTCATGCTGGTCCACACCCCGGAGGGCGCAAACGCGCTGCTCGACTTCTTCGTGGCGGCGCCCGGAAAGGGGTCCGACCAGGAGGCCGGCGAGCTGACCGCCTTCGATGTCGCCTTCACGGACGAGGCGATCCAGACCTTCCATGCCGGCCCGGCGTCGTGCGGCGTCTACGGCACGCCGAAGGGCGTCTGCGAGGCGATGCAGCGCTTCGGCAGCCTGCCACTGGCAGATCTGGCGGAGTGGCCGGCGCAGGTCGCACGCCACGGGCACGAGCTCAACGAGATCCAGGGCTACCTGCTGCGCATCCTCAGCCCGATCCTGCTCTCGACGGAAGAGGGCAACGAGCTGTTCGCGCCCCATGGCGTGATCCTCCAGGCAGGGGACACGCTCCGCGCGCCCGCGGTGGGCGACCTGCTGGACCGCCTGGGGCGTGAAGGGCCAGGCTTCGTCTACCACGGCGACGTGGCCGAGGCCATCAACGACTGGGTGCTGCAGCGCGGCGGCCTGATCACCAGCCAGGACCTGGCCGAGTACAAGGTCATCGATCGCGAGCCGGCTCACGCCTCCTACCACGACCGCGAGATCCTCACGAACCCGCCGCCGTCGTCCGGCGGCATCCTGATCGCTTATTCGCTCGACCTGCTCTCGCGCATCGATCGTCCCGGCGACCTGCGGGCGCTCGTCGAGGTGATGGACGAGACCAACAAGGCGCGTACCGAGGATTTCGCCACCGCGCTGCACACCGAGGGCTACCTCGAGCGGTTCCTCGCCAAGGACGCCGTCGAGTCGGTCGCGGGCCAGCTCCACTCGCGTCTCGGCTCAACCACGCACATCGCGACGATGGACGCCGACGGCGGCTGCGCCAGCGTCACCTGTTCGAATGGGTCGTCGTCCGGAGTCATCGTCCCCGGCACCGGCATCCATCTGAACAACATGCTCGGCGAGGAGGACCTGAACCCGCTCGGCCACCACCGGCACGAGCGCGGCGCCCGCGTGCCGAGCATGATGGCGCCGACGGTCGTGCTGCACGACGGCCGGCCCGAGATTGCGCTCGGCTCGGCCGGCTCGAACCGCATCCGCTCGGCCATCCTCCAGACGATCCTCAACATCGTCGACTTCAACCTGAAGGCCGAGAGGGCCGTCGAGTTGCCGCGGCTGCATCTGGAGCGCGGGATCGTCGAGGCGGAGCCCGGCGTCGACCCGCGCGCGCTCGAGTCGCTGGAGCAGAGTGGCTGGCGCGTCCAGCGCTGGCAGGAGCGCAACCTCTACTTCGGCGGCGTGCAGGCAGTTGCGCGGGATCCCGAGACGGGAGAGCTCTCCGGGGGTGGCGACCCCCGCCGCGGCGGCGCCGCGATGGTTGTGGTCTGACCCCTAAACGAATGTACGAGCCTGTTCCTGGGCGGCGGCGGGGAACAGTCAGCCCAGGACTTATGGCCAGGGAGGCCGCGGCGCGGCGGCGATCGAGGAGCGCACGGCTCGATCGTCGTCCGCGGCCGCCGTGCGTTTGCTAGCCGATCCGCTTGACCAGCTCGAATTCGCCTGGCCGGAGCTCGCGGAACACGTGGCCTTCGTCGCCGGCCCACGCGGCCAGGTCGATCGGTGCCTCGGGGTCCGTGGCGAGCACAAGCAGCGAATCGCCGGGGCGAAGCTCGGCCATTGACCGCTTGGCGATCGCCAGTGGCAAGGGGCAAGCGAGGCCACGGGCATCCACCGTGTGCACAATCCGATTGTGGCCCAACAGCAATACGCGCTTGCCGCGATCATCGCCACCGGCGACCCTCTGCGGCTCTACTCCGGGCTCTCGGTCGTGGTTTCGACAGCGGCCGAATCCCGGCGCTGCGCCGTCCTCCTGACTTTCCGCGCGGCGCAGATCTGGGATGCGCCGGAGCTCGAGGATCCCGGGGATGGTGTCCTGACGCCTGCGGGGCGCGACACATTCGCCCGCTCGCTGGTCGAGTTGCGCGACAGCGCTCTCTCACTCGATGCGATTGACATCTATGTGTGCGCCGCCACCGATGAGCTCACGCTGGTCGAATCGGATCTGCCGGTCATCTCGACGCCGCGCTTCCTGCGCGAGACGGCCGGTGCCCAGCTCCTGTTTGTCTAATGGGGGACCGAGCCGTTCGTCTGCGCGCGCTCGGCGGCCTCTTCGGCGTAGGCCACGCGCTTGATCGCAGTGCGGAACATCTCCTCGACCATCCGCAGCCGATCGTTCTCGGCGCGTAGCTCGAGCAGCGCCTGCTTCGCCTCGGCTGGGTGCTCGACTGTCGCGGCCATGCCGTAGGCGTCGAGCCCCGAGATCTCGTCGAGGTCGGGCTTCTCCTCGGTCGCCTTCTCGACCAGCTCGGCGTAGCGGGCCCGCGCCCGCTCGACGAGGTCGGGGTCGCCGTCGGGCGCGAAGTCCTCGAGCAGCTCCACGTCCCCGGCAGGGAAGGCCATGTCGTTGATCCGCCGCAGCAGGCGGAACGGCTGGGACCCCTCGACGAGGATGTTCACGCGCCCGTCGTCGAAGCGCTCGAGCACACGCTCGATGCGCGCCGTGCAGCCGATGTCGCGCAGGCCGTCGTCGGACAGCCAGACGATCCCGAATTCGCCGTCGGACTCGAGGCACTCGCCGATCATCTGCTTGTAGCGCTGCTCGAAGATGTGCAGCGGCACGAGCTCCTGCGGCAAGAGGACCAAACCCAGCGGGAACAGGGGGAAACGCTCCAGTACGTCGGGCACGCACTTACCCTACGCGCATGCCATTGAGGCGCGTACTGGATGGTGTCGAGCGGTACCGGCCTCAGCCGCCGATGCGCCAGCTGCAGGCTGAGCTCGGGCTGAAGCGGATTGTCAAGCTGGCTTCCAACGAGGGTCCGTTCGGCCCATTGCCCGCTGCGATGGCGGCCTTTGAGGCGGCCGCTCTCGAACTGAACCGCTATCCGGACGGCAGCGGCGTAAGGCTGCGGGACGAGTTGGCCAGGCGGTTTTCCGTCCCCGCCGATCAGATCGTGCTGGGCAACGGGGCCGACGAGCTGATCCGCTTCGCTGCGCTGGCCACGCTCGACCCGGGCGACCGCGCCGTATATCCCTGGCCGTCGTTCCAGAGCTACCCGACGACCGCCGCGGCGGCGGCCGGTGAGCCGACCCCGGTGCCGTTGCGCGACCATGCCGTCGACCTCGATGCTCTGCTGGCGGCCTGCGCGGGCGCGAAGCTCGTCTACCTGGCGAACCCGAACAACCCGACCGGCACACTCGTTGGCCGCGACGACATCAGGCGCTTCGTCGCCGAGCTGCCGCCGGATCTGCTCTGCGTGCTCGACGAGGCGTATGCCGAGTACGCCGAGGAGGAGCCGGCCGGCGTGGAGCTCGTCCGCGAGGGACATGAGCGCGTCTGCGTTTTGCGGACGTTCTCGAAGATCTATGGCCTGGCCGCCCTGCGGATCGGCTACGCGATCGCCTCGCCGCCGATCGCCGACGCGCTCAACCGCGTACGGCCTATCTTCAACGTGAACCAGCCCGCGCAGGAGGCGGCGATGGCGTCTCTGCACGAGACCGAAGCGGTGCGCCGGCGGATCGTCCATACGCGCTCCGGCCGCGACGAGCTGTACGAGACGCTTGCGGCGGCTGGGCTCGACCCGATCCGCTCGCACGCCAACTTCGTCTACGCCGACGTCCCCGGCGGCGACGGTGATGGCTTGGCCGACCGGCTGCTGCGCGCGGGCTTCATGGTGCGCGCGCTGCGCGCATTCGGCGCAGCGGAGGCGATCCGCGTCACGGTCGGGACTGACGACGAGATGCGGCTTTTCGCCGCGGCCGTTCAGGAAGCCGAGATCAGCAGGTTGTAGAAGATCGCCGGCGGCAGGTAGGGCTCGAGCAGCGCGCGGTCGACACGCTGCAGCGCCAGGTAGCCGTGGAAGGCGTAGCGTCGCCAGAGCCATGGCACGTCGGAGGGCTCGGCGGTCGACTCGAGTGTGCGGTTCGCCCAGCCGAACCACGACGCGGCCAGCTCCTCGCCCTTGATCCGGACGTTCTTGAAGCCGCCACCGCGCGCGGCCCGCTCGAGGTCGGCGGGCGTGAAGGCGTGGACGTCGACGTAGCCCTCGAGCTTGGCCTCCTCGTCCTTGCCCCAGCTGCCGTCGGCGCCGGTGTGCTCGCGCGCGCCCATCGCCTTGCGCCACGCGGGCGCGACCACCAGCGCGGCGCGCTTCGGGTAGCCAGCCAGCTTGTCACCGGTGCGCGACGGCTCGCCGCAGAACGCCACCAAGCCGCCCGGCTTCAGCACGCGCCGAAACTCGCTGAACGCCCGCTCGAGATCCGGGATGTGATGCAGCACTGCGTGCCCGAAGACGACATCGAAGCTGCCGGACTCGAATGGCAGGTCCTCGGCGTCGCACATCACGGTCTCGACGTCGAGGTGCAGCCGCTCCGCCGAGGCGCTCAGCGTTTCCAGCATGCCGGGCGACACGTCGGTGCAGGTCGCATCGCTCAGGATTCCCTGCTTGAGCAGGTTCAGTGAGAAGTAGCCAGTGCCCGCCCCGATCTCGAGCCCACGGCCCATCGGGCGCAGCGGCTGGCCGAGCGCCTTGCGCATCTTGCCGAGCACCTGGTAGGCGCCCTTCTCGCCGTAGTCGATGCCCCACTTGGAGTCGTACGACTCCGACGCAAGGTCGTGGTAACGGACATTGACGTCCAGAATTTCCTCGGCGGACGGGTCCAGCATGCGGCGGCGGCGGACTATAGTCGCCCGCCTCTTGGAGTCGGCTTTGCAATACGTGCAGCGCGATCAGCCGCCTGGCGTACCGCCGCTTGCCCTTACCGGTGAACGCACGCTGCCGGACGTACCCGAGGAGAACTACTGGTACCGCCGCCACCTGGTCGTCTACGAGTGGATCGCGCGCCGCTGCGCCGGCCTCGAGGTTGTCGACATGGCCTGCGGCGAGGGCTACGGCACCGACGTCCTGTCGCGCCGGGCAGCCCGCGCGACCGGCGTGGACGCGAATCCCGACGCGCACGAGCACGCGCGCCTGCGCTACCGCCGCGGCAACCTCGCCTTCAAGCGCGACCTTGTGGAGACGTACTCGCAGCCGTGCGACGCGATCGTCTTGCTGCAGACGATCGAGCACCTGCGCGACCCGAAAGCAGCGCTGGAGCACTTCCGCTCGCTGCTGCGGCCCGGCGGCGTGGCGTATGTCTCCACGCCGAACGTGCTGACCCTCGCGCCGAAGGGCGCCGACCGCTCGGGCAACCCGTGGCACATCCGTGAGTACCGCGCCGACGAGTTCCGCACGCTGTGTGAGAGCGTGTTCGGCAGCGTCGAGCTGCACGGGTTGTTCCACGCGCGCAAGCTGCGCGTGCACGAGCTGGCAATCCGTGCCGGCTGGGATTCGGTCCACCGGAAGCTCGGCCTCACCAAGCGCTTCTACGACTGGTTCACGCCTGCGATCTCGGTGTCCGACTTTCGCTTCGGCGAGCGCAACCTTGACAAGGCGCTCGACTTCCTGGCGGTCCTCAGGCCGTGAGCCGCAGCGGGTCGTTGTGCCTGCTGCTCCACTCGCACATGCCGTACGTGGAGGGGTTTGGAACCTGGCCCTTCGGCGAGGAGTGGCTGTTCGAGGCCGTGGCGTCAAGCTACTTGCCCCTGCTGGACGTGCTCGAGGACGCGCCGGTCACGCTGACGGTCACACCGGTGCTGGCGGACCAGCTCGAAGCGATGCGCGATGGCGAGGCCGGCGACCGCTTCGTGGACTTCGTGCGTGACCTGCGGGCGCTTGTCCACGCGGAGGATGCGAAGGAGCTCGAGGCCACGGGAGAGTCCGGACTCGCCGCCGAGCTGCGCCGGGCAGCGGGCGACTACGAGCGGGCCGACGCGGCGTTCGAGGCGGTCGAGGGCGACCTACTGGGAGGGCTCGGCCGACTGAAGCGAGCCGAGCTGTGGACCTCCGCGGCGACCCACGCCGTGCTCCCGCTGTTGGCGACACGCGCCGGGACCGCGCTGCAGTTGGCGGCCGGGATCGAGAGCCACATCGACCGCTTCGGGTCGTGGGATGGCGGCTTCTGGCTGCCGGAGTGCGCGTACTGCCCGGAGCTCGAGGCGGACCTGGCCGAGCGCGCCGTTCACGTCTTCTGCGTCGACCAGACCGACCGGCTTCAAAGCGGGGCCCTCGACAACCTCGAACCGGTGACGATGCCGGAAGGCGTCGTGGCGGTCCCGATCGACTGGCAGACGATCTGCCTGATCTGGGACATGCAGGACGGCTATCCCGGAGCGCGCGCATATCGCGATTACCACCGGCGGACGCGCTACGACCTGAGGCCCTGGAACGTGGCGGGCGAGCCATACCGCCACGAAGACGCGTTGGCGCTGACGCGCGAGCACGCGCGCGACTTCGTCGCGAAGGTCCGCGCGCGCCTCGACGGCTATGCGAGCGAGCGCGGCCGCCCCGGCCTGGTCTGTTGCGCGCTCGACACCGAGCTGCTCGGGCATTGGTGGTACGAGGGCCCTGCGTGGCTCGCCGCAGTGCTCGAGGAGGCGCCGGTGGCGGGCGTGGAGCTGCGGACCATCTCTGACGCTCTGGCCGACGTCGAGCCGGTGGAGCGGACGCTCGCCGCGTCCTCGTGGGGCAATCCGAAGACCCTGAGGACATGGGACTCGCCGGCGGTTGCCGACATCGCCTGCGCGCAGCGGCGCGCCGAGCTTGCCGTGGTCGCAGCGGCTCCGCGCCTCGGCCGCTCACCCCAGTTGGAGCGCGCGGCGCGCGAACTGCTCGCGCTGCAGTCGAGCGACTGGGCGTTCCAGGTCACACGCGATCAGGCCGGCCCCTACCCGCTTGCGCGCGTGCAGCACCACGCAGCCGAGTTGGCGGCAGCGCTGGTGGACGGCGCCACACCGGAGCCGCGCGTGCGGAACCTGCAGCCGCGCCTCGACGTGTCACCGCTCGTCCTGCCGTAACACCCCTTCGGGGCGCACGCAAAAGTGCTCTGACCCCGTTTGTTACGCGGTTATTTCCAGCGCATTCGCTTCGGCGTCGGCCGCATCCGGATGACCTTCGCGGGCAGCCCCGCCACCACTGCATTCTCCGGCACGTCCTTCGTCACGACCGCGTTCGTCCCGATGATCGCGTTGTCGCCGACGGTCACCCCGCGCAGGATGCAGGCGCCGTAGCCGATCCAGACGTTGTTGCCGATGTTGACGTCGCGCTTGTAGATGCCTTGCTGCCGGATCGGGCGCTCGACCTCGACGACCCCGTGGTCGAAGTCGATGAACATCACGCGATCGGCGATCACGCACTCGCGGCCGATCTTCACGAGCTGGAAGGCCGAGATCGTGCACTCCTGTCCCATTACGGTCTTGGCGCCGATCGAGATCAGGCCTTCGTGGCAGCGGAGCTTCGTGCCATGGCCGATCCACGACCACCGCCCGAGCTCGATGCACGCGCCCTTTCCGACCTCGAGCACCACGCCCGGCCCGATGAAGGCGATCCCGTCGAGCTTCAGCCGCGCGCCGAGCCACAGCTTCCGCCGCAGCATGCGGACGATGAGGCGGCCGTACTTGAAGTTGAGCATCCCGTGGTCGGCCATGAACCGCAGCAGCGTCGGCAGCCCGCCGTGCAAAGGTGCCGGCGCGGTCCTGATCTCCACAGGCGCGTCGGTACGCGGCGCCTCCAACAGCTGGCTCATTGCTGGGGATCTTAGGAACCGCCCGGCTAGGGTCGAAGGCATGAGTTCCGAACCGATCGTCTCGGCTACGGAAGTCACGCGCCGCTACGGCGAAGGGGATGCTGCCGTCGACGCGCTGCGCGGGATCACGCTCGACTTTCCGCCCGGTGCCTTCGCGGCGATCATGGGCCCGTCCGGTTCCGGCAAGTCGACGCTCATGCACATCCTCGCCGGGCTCGACCGCCCCACATCCGGCACCGTCGAGATCGACGGGCAGGACATCACGACGATGGACGACGGCGAGCTCACGCGCTTGCGCCGCGACCGGATTGGCTTCGTCTTCCAGTTCTTCAACCTCGTGCCGGTCCTGAACGCCGAGGAGAACATGCTCCTTCCGCTGTCGATAGCCGGCCGCAGGCCGGAGCGGGTGTGGACCGACGAGTTGATGCAGACGGTCGGTATCGCCGACCGTCGCACCCATCGCCCCTCGGAGCTGTCGGGCGGCCAGCAGCAGCGCGTTGCGATTGCACGGGCACTGGTGTCGCGGCCGGCGGTGGTGTTCGCGGACGAGCCGACCGGCAACCTCGACTCGAAGACCAGCGCCGAGGTGTTGTCGCTCTTGCGCCAGGCGGTTGACGAGTTCGGGCAGTCGGTCGTGATGGTCACCCACGACGAGCGCGCGGCTGCCTATGCGGATCGCCGCATCGAATTGGTCGACGGGCTGGTCGTGCAGGACGAGGCGGCATGACGAAGCTGGTCTTGCGCGGCCTCGCGGCGCGCAAGGTGCGGGCGCTTCTGACCGCGCTCGCGGTGCTGCTCGGGGTCGCGATGGTGTGCGGCAGCTACGTCCTCACCGACACGATCAATCGCTCCTTCGAGCGCATCTTCGAGCAGGGCGAGAAGGGCGTCGCGGTCGAGGTGACGCCGCACGAGGTCGTCTCCACCGACAACGGCCAGCCGCCTCCGTTCCCGGAGCGGTACCTGCAGCGGGTCCGCGACATCGACGGCGTGAAGACGGCGGTCGGCGGCATCTTCGACCAGGGTTCGATCCTCGGCAAGGACAACAAGCCGATCTCGACCCACGGCGCGCCGAACTTCATCTCGTCGGTCGTGCCGCGGCAGATGAGCCCGTTCAACTATGTGCAGGGCCGCCCGCCGGCGCGCGACAACGAGGTTGCGCTCGACAAGTTCACGGCCGAACGTCACAAGTTCCAGGTCGGCGACCAGATAGGAATCGCCGGGCACGTGCCGGCCCGTCACTACAGGCTGGTCGGGATTGCGCGCTACGGGGATGTCTCGAGCTTCGGCGGGGCGAGCATCGCGATCCTGACGCTCCCGGAGGCACAGGCCCTGACCGGCAACCGCCGCCAGCTGCAGTCGATCGTCGTCGCCAACTCGGCCGGCATTTCGGATCAGGAGCTGAAGCAGCGAATCCGGGCGGTCCTGCCGGCGTCGGTCGACGTGCGCACCGGCAAGGAGCAGGCGGCCAAGCAGACGGCCGACACGAAGAAGAACTTCAAGTTCCTCACGACGATCCTGGTCGCGTTCGGCTTCGTCGCGCTGTTCGTCGGCGGCTTCATCATCTTCAACACGTTCTCGATAACGGTCGCCCAGCGCACGCGCGAGTTCGCGATGCTGCGCACGTTGGGGGCGTCGCGACGCCAGGTGCTCGTGTCCGTCTTCACTGAGGCGCTCGTGATCGGAGTGATCGCCTCGGCGGTCGGGCTGCTCGCGGGCATCGCCTACGCGAAGGGGATCGACGCGCTGTTCAAGGCGCTCGGCATCGACCTGCCGTCATCGGGCACGGTGCTGCTCACGCGCACGATCATCGTGGCGGCTCTGGTGGGCGTAGTCCTGACGGTCGGGGCGTCCCTGTTCCCGGCGATCCGGGCGACCCGAGTGGCGCCGCTCGAGGCGCTGCGTGAAGGCTCCGGTGCGCAGCCGGGACCGCGGGGGCGGCGGTATGTGGCCGGCGGGCTGCTGGCGCTGTTCGGCGCCGGCCTGATGGTCTACGCGCTACTCGCGGTGAGCAACTCCAGCAGCGCGCTGTCGCTGCTCGGGATCGGCACCGTCCTCGTCTTCGTCGGCGTCGCGATGCTGAGCCCGCTGCTCGTCCCGCCGATCGCGCGCACGGCCAGCTGGCCGATCGTCCGGCTGCGCGGGCTCACCGGCCAGCTCGCGCGCGAGAACACGATGCGCAATCCCGGGCGCACGGCGGTGACCGCGGCGGCCCTGATGATCGGCCTCGCGCTCGTCACCTTCGTCGCGGTGTTCGCGGCCGGGTTGAAGGCGGGCATCAACAACACGATCGACCAGAACTTCCGCGGCGACTTCCTGCTTCAGAACGCCGACGGCTTCTCGCCGATCCCGCCGGCGGCCGGCCGCGAGGTCGCGAAGCTGCCGGGGGTGGCCGTCGTCTCGCCGTGGCGGTTGAGCAACGGCAAGGCACGTGGGATCCAGGGGAACGTCCAAGTACTGGGTCTCGACCCTCGCACGGCCCAACGCGGCATCAAGATCGACTGGGTCAAGGGCTCGCCGGCCACGCTGGCGAACCTCCGGCCAGGGCAGACGGTCGTCGACCGGAAGTTCGCCGACAACCACAGCCTCAGCCTGGGCAACAGGATCAGCGTGACCACGCCGACGGGGCGACACGTGTCCGAGAAGGTCGTCGGGACCGTCAAGGACAACGCGAACTTCCTCGGCGACATCGTCGTGCCACTGCCGGTCGTCGAGCGGCAGTTCGGCGAGCACCAGGATTCGGTTGCGCTGGTCTCGCTTCAGCCTGGGGCGGACGTCGACCGCGTGAAGAACCAGATCAATTCGCTGCTCGACAAGCGATTCCCGACAGTCGACTCGCTGAACCAGCGCGAGCTGAAGAATCGCCAGAGCCGGGGCTTCAACCAGGTGCTCGGGCTCGTTTACGCACTCCTGTCGCTGGCCGTCATCATCTCGATCTTCGGCATCGTCAATACGCTCGTCTTGACGATCCACGAACGCACGCGCGAGCTGGGGCTGCTGCGCGCCGTCGGCATGTCGCGGCGGCAGGTGCGGCGCCTGGTGCGCTACGAGTCGGTCGTGACTGCGCTGATCGGAGCGATTCTCGGCGCGGTGCTGGGCGTGCTGTTCGCCTTGATCGTCTCGCGGCCGATCGCGGACGAGGGCTTCGTGCTGAAGATCCCAATTGTCTCGATCGGGATCTTCCTGATCCTGGCCGCGATTGCCGGCGTGCTCGCTGCAATTCCGCCTGCGCGGCGCGCCTCACGGCTTGACGTATTGGAAGCCCTGGCGTACGAATAGCCGATGCGCCGAGCGGGTCGCTCTTCGACCGCCCGCTTGGCTACGACGGGCCGACCGGCCTGGGCAGCCCGAGCGGAATCGGCGCGGTCCAGCGGTTAGTCGTCGTCGCGACCGACAACGTCCTTGGCCTTGTCGGCCGCGTCTCCGACCTTGTCCTTGACGGTGCCGCTGGCCTGATCGACCTTGCCTTCGTTCTTGAGGTCCTTGTCGCCGGTCAGATCGCCGGCTGCTTCTTTGAGGTTGCCCTTTGCATTGTCAATAGCTCCGTCGCCCATGCCCGCGTGCTACCCCGTACATTCACGCGCCATGCCTGGCAGGACCGCCGCCGAACTCGTCGAGCCTCTCCTCGAGGGCGACAAGCGTGCGCTGGCGCGGGCGATCTCGCTGGTCGAGGACGACGATCCCGAAGGCTGGGCGCTCGTGCGCGAGGTCTATCCGAAGACCGGCAACGCGGCCGTCATCGGCTTCACCGGTCCTCCCGGGGTCGGAAAGTCGACGCTGATCGGACGACTGGTCGCGAACGCGCGGAAGCACGAGCGCGACGTGGCAGTACTGTCGATCGACCCTTCGTCTCCGTTCACGCAGGGCGCGTTGCTGGGCGACCGCATCCGGCTGACCGAGCACTTCCTCGATCCCGGCGTCTTCATCCGGTCGATGGCCAGCCGCGGGTCGCTCGGCGGACTGAGCGAGGCGACGCTGCAGGCGGCGCTCCTGATGGACGCATCGGGGAAGGACGAGGTCTTCCTCGAGACCGTCGGCGTCGGCCAGGCCGAGGTGGACATCATCGACCACGCGGACACGGTCGTGCTCGCGCTGATGCCGGGCTCAGGTGACTCGATCCAGGCGCTGAAGGCGGGCGTCATGGAGATCCCCGACGTGATCGTCGTCAACAAGGCCGACCACCCGCTGACCGACACGATGGTGCGCGAGATCCGGTCGGTGCTGTCGCTGGGGCCGAGGACCAGCTGGCGCGTGCCGATCGTCCGGACGAAGGCGGTCACCGGCGACGGCGTCGAGGAGCTGGCCGAGCGCATCGCCGAGCACCGCGCCCACATCGTCGAAGAGGGGACCCTCGAGCAGCGCCGGCGCCGCAACCTGCGCAACGAGGTGCTGGAGCTGGCGACGGTGCGGCTGCGTCGCAAGCTCGAGGCGTCCGTGCAGGCCGACGAGGAGATGCAGGAGCTGCTCGACGAGGTTGTCGCGCGGCGGCTGGACCCCGCGACGGCTGCGACGAAGCTGCTCGACGATCTCGGCTAGCGGCGAACGTGCCGCGCCGGCTTGCGCTTCATGCGCGGCGTCACCGTGACGGTCTTGCTGATGCCCGTCCGGTGCAGGTCGTCACCCGGATAGATCGCCCGCAGGGTGAGCTTGTAGTGCGCGCGCAGACGACCGCCGAAGAGGGACCCGGTGCCGAGTCCGGCGCTGCCGATGTTGGCCCACGCTCCGGTGGACGAACGCCGCTGGATCGTCACAAGCCCGGCGGGGCGCCCGGGGCGGAGCGTCCAACTGAAGCGCACGCCGCTCGCGCCTGCGGGATGAGCCGTGAGCGTGATCTTCGGAGTGACGCTGATCTGCACCGGCTGGCTTGGCGTTCCCTGGGCGGTCGCACGGAATTGGGTCGTGTCGCCCGGCATCACCTCGAAGCTGTAGTACCCGCTCGAGTCGGCCGTCGTCTGGAACGCGGGCACCCAGTCCGTGAACGGGGGCGCCGACTGTTCCAGCACGACCTGCTGACCGGCTTGGCCCGTGCCGACGAGGCGCCCGTTGATGAAGGTCACGTCGCCGTAGGTGATCGGGTTGAAGACCGCGATGATCGCCACGCGCCGCGGTGGGGGTGAATCCGCCGTGGCGGCGGGCGGCGCTGCCATCAGGAGGGCCGCGAGCGCGGCGAATGTCGAGCGAGTCCTCATTTCGGCTTCACGAGTGGCTTGGTCTGTTTGTACATCTGCTGGGTCAACCCGTAAACCGGCTTCAAGTTCCCATTCGGGTCGAGTAGGCCCTTGTGGACCCACGGCGGGTCCGGCACCGGGTTGCCGCCAGACCAGCCCGGCCGCACCTTGAAGTCCTGCAGGATCCAGGCAATCGCGCCGCTGAGCCAGCGTCGCTGATCGTAGGTCTCGAGGTGGAAGCGCATGAAGTCGGCCTGGAAGTCGTAGGTGCCCTTCTCGTCGGCCGGCCCAGGGCGGTCGCCCTCGGCGCCGAACTCCGTGACGAACAGGGCCTTGTTCGGATACAGGCCGCGCAGGCGGTCGAGGTACGGCCCGAGCGCCGCCGAGTTGATCAGCTGCCCCGTGTCACCGGCGAACCAGCCGAAATAGTCGTTCATCCCGAGAACGTCGAGCGGGGCGTATGCGCGGATGTAGTTCTTCGACGGGTAGCCGGCGAAGGCCAGCGCGACGGGGCGCGTCGGATCC